>NZ_JAIYEP010000046.1 GCF_020515525.1 Rhodococcus yananensis | reverse complement strand
TACCAGACGTGCGCACGGGGCGGGATCAGGGGCGCGACGGCTCGGTCGGGTGGTGGAAACGCTGCCAGATCATGCCGATCCCGGCGATCACCAGGAACAGCACGAACGTCGACGCGAGCTGCAGCCGAGCGTCGCTGTCGGACAGCATGAGGGCGATGAACCCCAGCAGCATTGCGAGAGTGAACCAGCTCAGGTACGGGAATGCCCACATCTTCAGTCGCAGGGTGCCCTCGGCCTCGAACCGGCGGCGCAGCCGCAGGTGTGCGACGACGATGAACAGCCAGATCGCGATCAGTGCCGAACCGACCGCGTTGAGCAGGATCCCGAGGATCGTGTCGGGCAGCAGCCAGTTCAGCAGAACGCTGACGAACCCGAAGAACACCGACAGCAGCACCGCGTTGCGCGGTACCCCGGAACGGGAGATCCGTGCGAGGAGCGCCGGCCCGTCGCCGCCGCGGGCGAGGGAGTACGCCATGCGGGAGGTGCCGTAGACGTTGGCGTTGAACGCCGACAGCAGCGCGATGACCACGACCAGTTCCATGAAGCCGGACACGTACGGCAACCCGGCGATGTCGAGAACCGACACGAACGGGGAGTTCTCGCCGCTGACCGTGGTCCACGGCAACACGAACACCATGATCGTGATCGAGCCGAGATAGAAGAAGGTGATGCGCCACACGACGGTGCGGACGGCGGTGGCGATGGACCGTTCGGGATCGTTCGATTCGGCGGCCGCGATGGTGACGATCTCGATGCCGCCGAACGCGAACGCCACCGCGAGCAGGCCCGCGGCGATACCGGCGATCCCGTTGGGGGCGAATCCGTCGCCGTCCCCGAGGACGTGGACGAAACCGACCGGGTCGGTGCCCGGCAACAGGCCGAACACCAGCAGCACACCGATGACGAGGAACCCGATGATGACCGCGACCTTCAGCGCCGCGAACCAGAACTCGAACTCGCCGAAGTTGGCGACGCGGGCGAGATTGACGACCGCGAAGAACACCACGAATACGAGCGCGACCACCCACTGCGGCACGCCGGGCAGCCACGACTGCACGATCGCGGAGGCACCGGTGATCTCGACCCCGAGCACCATGATGAGCATGAACCAGTAGAGCCAGCCCATCGTGAACCCGGCCCAGCGGCCGATGCCGATCCGCGCGTAGTGCGAGAACGAGCCGCTCACCGGCAGGGCAGCGCCCATCTCGCCGAGCATCCTCATCACGAAGATGATCATGATTCCGGCGAGAAGGTACGACACCAGCACGGCGGGCCCGGCGGCGGCGATGCCGACACCGGACCCCAGGAACAGGCCCGCGCCGATCGCGGAGCCGAGCCCCATCATCGTCAGATGTCGGACCTTCAGGCCACTCCCGAGATCGGTGGCCCCGGTGGAACGCTCGGCTTCACTCACGATTCGATCGGTTCTAGTCGTTGGCGTGCAGGGCGGCGTTCAGTTCGACGCCGGACCCCTTGTTGGGCACGACTTCCACGGCGCCGCTGACGGAGTTGCGGCGCAGCAGCAGATTCGACGCACCGTTGAGTTCCTTGGCCTTGACGACCGTTCCGTCCGGGCCGGTGACCTTGGTACCCGCGGTCACGTACAGACCGGCCTCGACGATGCAGTCGTCGCCGAGCGAGACACCCACGCCGGCATTGGCGCCGAGCAGGCAGCGTTTGCCGATGGAGATGACCTCCTTGCCGCCGCCCGAGAGCGTACCCATGATCGAGGCGCCGCCGCCCACATCGGAACCGTCGTCGACGACGACACCGGCCGAGATGCGGCCCTCGACCATCGAGTTGCCGAGGGTGCCCGCATTGAAGTTGACGAACCCCTCGTGCATGACGGTCGTGCCGGACGCGAGATGCGCGCCGAGGCGAACCCTGTCGGCGTCGGCGATGCGCACACCCGACGGGACCACGTAGTCGACCATGCGGGGGAACTTGTCGACGCCGTACACCGTCACCGGGCCGCGGATCCGCAGGCGCGACCGCACCGTCTCGAAGCCCTCGACGAGGCACGGCCCATAGTTGGTCCACACGACGTTGGCGAGGAAACCGAAGATGCCGTCGAGGTTGATCCCGTGCGGGCGCACCAGCCGGTGCGACAGCAGGTGCAGACGCAGGTAGACGTCGTGGGTGTCGACCGGCGGCTGCGACAGGTCGGCGATGACGGTGCGCACCACGACGAGGGTGACGTCGCGGGCTTCGTCCGTTCCGGCAAGCAGAGCGAGATCCGACGGAATGTCGGTGCCTTCGAGGCGTGACGTGCCGGTTTCGGTGAATTCCCCGAGCTCGGGGGCCGGGAACCAGGTGTCGAGGACGGTGCCGTCCGCCGCGATGTTCGCGATGCCTACTGCTGATGCTCCGTGTGCACTCACGGAGCGAAAGCGTACGCGAGGGGCCGCGCGTCCCGTGTGGTGGCCGCGAAAAACCGGTGCGGCGACGTCGGGACAGCGGCCTCCCCTATTGTTCGGTCATGGCCGTACCGCACCTCGATCTGCACGCCGACCCCATCGATCTGACCGCCGCGCTCGTGGACGTGCCGAGCGTCTCCCACGACGAGGCGGTGCTCGCGGACGCCGTCGAGGAGGCGCTGCGCGAGCAGACCGACGGATTCGAGGTGATCCGGAGCGGTAACGCGGTGCTGGCGCGCACCCACCGCGGACTGGGCAGCAGGGTGCTGCTGGCCGGCCACCTCGACACCGTGCCGATCGCCGACAATGTTCCCTCGCGCCGCGACGGAGATCTGTTGTACGGGTGCGGCACGTCCGACATGAAGTCCGGTGACGCCGTGTTCCTGCACCTCGCGGCGACCGTCGCGGACCCCGCGCACGACCTGACGTTGGTGTTCTACGACTGCGAGGAGATCGCCGCCGAGTTCAACGGGCTCGGTCGCATCGAGTCCGAACTGCGCGACTGGCTCGACGCGGACGTCGCGATCCTCGGGGAACCGACCGGCGGACTGATCGAAGCGGGCTGCCAGGGCACCCTGCGGGTGCGGATCACGACGACCGGTGTCCGCGCACACTCCGCGCGGTCGTGGCTCGGCGACAACGCCGTGCACAGGCTCGCTCCCGTGCTCGACCGGTTGGCCCGGTACGAGGCACGATCGGTGGACATCGACGGCTGCGTCTACCGCGAGGGTCTGTCCGCCGTGCGGATCGCCGGAGGTGTGGCGGGCAACGTCGTCCCCGACGAGGCCGAGCTCGACGTCAACTTCCGGTTCGCGCCGGACCGCACGCCCGACGCGGCGCTCGCGCATGTACGCGAGGTCTTCGACGGTCTGGACGTCGCGATGGAACTCACCGACATGTCGCCGGGGGCGTTGCCGGGCCTGTCGCACCCGTCGGCAGCGGCCCTCGTCGCTGCCGCCGACGGCCGGTTCCGGGCCAAGTACGGCTGGACGGACGTGTCGCGGTTCGCGGCGCTGGGGATCCCGGCGGTCAACTACGGGCCGGGCGACCCGAACCTGGCCCACAAGCGCGACGAGCACGTCGACGTCCGGCACATCACCGAGGTGACCTCGGTGCTGCGCGGTTACCTGACGCGCTGACCGTCGGTGAGGCCGGCCCGACCGGGACCGATAATCTGACGGCCATGGCAGCCGACACTCCCGACCCGAACTCCGACCGCCGGCCGCGCAGCGAGGTCGTCCACCGCGGTCCGGTCCAGCTCCGCGGAGATCGCGCGACCGAGATCACGACGATGGACCAGCGGCTCCTCGACCGGCGCGGACCCACCGATTGGGTGCACACCGATCCGTGGCGGGTGCTTCGCATCCAGAGCGAGTTCGTCGAGGGATTCGGTGCTCTCGCGGAGGTTCCGCGCGCGGTCGCGGTGTTCGGGTCGGCCCGCACCCCCGTCGACCATCCGGAGTACGAGGCGGGGCGACGGCTCGGCGCGGCGCTGGTGGACGCCGGGTACGCCGTGGTCACCGGCGGTGGCCCGGGCGCGATGGAGGCCGCGAACCGCGGTGCCAGCGAGTCGGGCGGATTCTCGATCGGGCTCGGTATCGAGTTGCCGTTCGAGCAGTCCCTCAACGAGTGGGTCGATCTGGGCCTGAACTTCCGGTACTTCTTCGCGCGCAAGACGATGTTCGTCAAGTACTCGCAGGCGTTCATCTGCCTGCCCGGTGGATTCGGCACCCTCGACGAACTGTTCGAGGCGGTCACGCTCGTCCAGACCCACAAGATCACACGGTTCCCGATCGTGTTGTTCGGCAGCGACTACTGGTCGGGTCTGCTCGAGTGGATCCGCGCGACGATGGCGCGGGACGGGAAGATCTCGGCGGACGATCTCGACCTGATCTCGGTCACCGACAGCATCGAGGAGGCCGTCCAGATCGTCGTCGACGCCCACCGCAGCGAGGACGAACACACCTTGTTCGGTGAGGAGACGGCGTGGTGATCGACGGTGCGGCCGGCGGATCCGGTCTCGCGGTGTGCGTGTACTGCGCGTCCGGCCCGGTCGACCGCTCGTTCCTGGATCTGGCGAGTGAACTCGGCGCGGAGATCGGTCGCCGCGGCTGGAGTCTGGTCTCCGGTGGCGGGAACGTGTCGATGATGGGTGCGGTCGCGGAGGCGGCGCGGGCGTCCGGCGCACACACCGTCGGTGTCATCCCCAAGGCGCTGGTGCACCGCGAGGTCGCCGACGTGGACGCCGACGAGTTGATCGTCACCGAGACGATGCGCGAACGGAAACAGGTGATGGACACGCGTGCCGACGCCTTCATCACCCTTCCGGGTGGAATCGGCACGCTCGAGGAGCTGTTCGAGACGTGGACGGGGGGTTTCCTCGGGATACACGGCAAACCGGTGGTGTTGCTCGACCCGGTCGGTCACTACGCCCCGCTGCTGACCTGGCTCGAATCGATGGTGGGTACGGGGTTCGTCGCGCAACGCGCCCTCGATCGGCTGGAGCGTTCGGGTAACGTCGGAGATGCCTTGGATCGGTGCGCGCGGGGTGTGGCCGGAATGTGAGGGGTTCCACTCCGGCGCCCGATTATCTACTCTTCGGTAAGTTCCGGGGGTGGGCCGCGCGGCAGCGGATCGAGCGGTCGCCCCGCCCACCATCGCCGTGAGGATAGACGTGACCGACACTGCGCCCGCGAAGAACGTCTCGACCGTCTCGTTGACGGGGCTGGCCGCCCAGCTGCCGTCGATGCTGGCCGACGCCCCGAGCCTGCTCCGCGGGGCGCTGGGGATGACGCGGACCCCCCGAGCCCGCGAAACCATCGGTTCGGTGTTCCAGAAGCTCGCCGAGCGTCGTCCCGACCACCCGTTCCTGCGCTTCGAAGGCGACACCCTCACCTACGGCGACGCCAACGCCCAGGTCAACCGATATGCCGCGGTGCTCGCCGCGCAGGGCGTCCGTACCGGCGACGTCGTCGGCATCCTCGTGGCCAACCGCCCCGAAGCCCTGCTGGTCGTGCTCGCCGCCGTGAAACTCGGTGCCGCGGCCGGCATGCTCAACCACCACCAGCGCGGCGACGTCCTCGCCCACAGTCTCGGTCTGCTCGACGCCACCGTCCTCGTCGTCGGCGAGGAATGCGACGAGGCGATCGACTCGCTCGACGGACCACCCCAGGCGAAGACGACACTCCGCATCACCGAACTCGACGTGCTGGCGGCCGACGCGGACTCGGCGAATCCCGCGGTCACCGAGCGGCTGCAGGCATCGGAGGTCGCCTACTACATCTTCACCTCCGGCACGACCGGCCTGCCGAAGGCCAGCCGGATGACCCACTTCCGGTGGCTCAAATCGATGTCGGGTCTCGGTGGGCTCGGTGTGCGCCTGCGCCGTGACGACACCCTCTACTGCTGCCTGCCGCTGTACCACAACAACGCGCTCACAGTCGCGTTGTCGTCCGTACTCGGTGCGGGCGCCACGTTCGCGCTGGGACGCAAGTTCTCCGCCTCGGGGTTCTGGGCCGACGCCGCCCGCAACGGGGCGACCGCGTTCATCTACATCGGCGAGGTCTGCCGCTACCTGCTGAACCAGCCGGAGCAGCCCACCGACCGCGACAACGACATCCGCGTCATCGTCGGCAACGGCATGCGCCCCGAGATCTGGGAGGCGTTCACCGAGCGTTTCGGGGTCGAACGGGTCGCCGAGTTCTACGGCGCCAGCGAATGCAACATCGCGTTCATCAACGCACTGAACCAGCCCCGTACCGCCGGGGTGTGCCCACTGCCGTACGCCGTGGTCGACTACGACGCCGACACCGGCCGGCCGCGTCGCGGCGAGGACGGGCGCCTGCACCGGGTCGGGCGCGGTGAGGTCGGTCTGCTCCTGGCGAAGATCACCTCCCGGGCACCGTTCGACGGATACACGGACCCGGACGCGAGTGAGGCCAAGCTCGTGCGCGACGCCTTCACCGACGGCGACGTGTGGTTCGACACCGGCGACCTCGTGCGCAGCCAGGGCTTCATGCACGTGGCGTTCGTCGACCGGCTCGGCGACACCTTCCGGTGGAAGGGCGAGAACGTCGCGACCACCCAGGTCGAGGGAGCCGTGACCGAACACGACGCCGTCTCCGAGGCCGTCGTGTACGGCGTGGAGGTGCCCGGCGCCGACGGCCGCGCTGGAATGGCCGCGGTGACCCTGCACCCCGGTGCGGCACTCGACGGCGCCGAACTGTCCGAACTGCTCCACCGGCTCCTCCCCGAGTACGCCGTGCCGTTGTTCGTCCGCATCACCGATCACCTCGAGCACACCAGCACCTTCAAGAGCCGCAAGGTGGATCTGCGCAAACAGGGCTACTCCGACGTCGGTGACGACGAGCTGCTGGTCCTCGCGAGCAGGGCCGAGGGCTACCGGGCGATCTTCGAGGGATACGTCGATGCGCTCACGCGGGGTGAAATGCCCGGCCGGTGAGCGTGTCAGGATGGGAGCCATGACCGGTTCCGTCACCGACACCTCCGCGAATCCCGGCCCCACGGCCGGCGACGACGCGCCACCCGGGTCCGTGCTGCCCACCCTGTGCGGGCGGCCCGTGGCGACCGACCGGGCGCTCGTGATGGCGATCGTGAACCGGACACCCGACTCGTTCTACGACCGCGGCGCGACGTTCACCGACGATGCGGCGCTCGCCGCGGTGGACCGCGCGGTCCGTGAAGGGGCGGATCTCGTCGACATCGGAGGGGTCAAGGCCGGTCCCGGCGACGAGGTCGACGCCGCCGAGGAGACGCGGCGCGTCGTGCCGTTCGTCGCGGCGATCCGCGAACGGTACCCGTCGTTGCTCATCAGCGTCGACACGTGGCGCAGCGAGGTCGCGCGTCGTGCCGTCGCGGAGGGCGCCGACCTGATCAACGACACCTGGGCCGGTGCCGACCCGGACCTGGTCGACGTCGCCGCCGCGACCGGTGCCGGCATCGTCTGCTCGCACACCGGTGGTGCCGTGCCGCGCACCCGGCCGCACCGTGTCCGCTACGCCGACGTCGTCGCCGACGTCGTCGCGGAGGTGGTCGGTGCGGCCGAGGACGCGGTCCGGCGAGGTGTCGCACGCGATGCGGTCCTCATCGACCCCACCCACGACTTCGGCAAGAACACCCACCACGGGCTCGCACTGTTGCGGCACGCGAACGTTCTCGTGAACACGGGATGGCCCGTGCTCATGGCGCTGAGCAACAAGGACTTCGTGGGCGAGACTCTGGGGGTCGAACTCGCCGAGCGGTTGGAGGGCACATTGGCAGCGACGGCATTGGCCGCGGCGGCGGGCGCCCGGGTGTTCCGGGTACACGAGGTCGCCGCGACCCGCAGGGTGGTCGACATGACGGCAGCGATCGTGGGGACCCGCCCACCGGCACGGACGGTCAGGGGGCTGGCATGAGTGCGCCCGCACGAACCTGGGATCAGGCGAACAGCTGGGACCGTCCCGCATGGACGGTCGCCGAACTCGAAGCGGCGAAGGCCGGTCGCACGGTCACCGTCGTGCTGCCCGCCCTGAACGAGGAGGACACCGTGGCGGGGGTCGTGGACACGATCCACCCGCTGCTCGGAGGGTTGGTCGACGAACTCGTCGTGCTCGATTCCGGGTCCACCGACGACACCGCGACCCGCGCCCGCGCCGCCGGTGCCCGCGTCCTGTCGCGGGAGGACGCCGTTCCCGGGCTGGCACCGGTGCCGGGCAAGGGGGAGGTGCTGTGGCGCTCCCTCGCCGCCACCTCCGGAGATCTCGTCGCGTTCGTCGATTCCGACCTGATCAACCCGGATCCGGCGTTCGTCCCGAAGCTGCTCGGACCGCTGCTCCTCGGCGACGGCATCCACCTCGTCAAGGGCTACTATCGTCGGCCGCTGCGCGTGAGCGGCACCGAGGACGCCCACGGCGGGGGTCGCGTCACGGAACTGGTCGCGCGGCCACTGCTCGCGGCGATGCGTCCCGAGTTGACGTGTGTCCTCCAACCGCTCGGCGGCGAGTACGCCGGAACCCGGGAACTACTCGAAGCGGTACCGTTCGCGCCCGGTTACGGCGTGGAGATCGGGTTGCTGCTCGACACCTACGACCGTTACGGATTGTCGGCGATAGCCCAGGTCAACCTGGGTGTGCGCAAGCACCGGAACCGCCCGTTGTCGGAGCTCGGTGCGATGAGCCGCCAGATCGTGGGCACGATGCTCGGCCGGTGCGGAGTGCCGGACTCGGGTGCGCCGCTGACGCAGTTCGTCGTCGACGGCGACTCCTTCGTGCCGCGACGGACGCACGTGAACCTCGACGATCGCCCGCCGATGGCCACGATCACCGGCTGATCGCGGTGTCGGCGGCACGTGTCAAGATCGAGGGATGCTGACGGTTCTGCTGTACGTCCTCGTCGTGGCGTTCGTCGGCGCCGCGCTCTTCCTCGCGGCGAGCGCGGTGTTCGGCCGAGGGGAGGCGCTCGCACCCATCCCGCCCGGAACGACCGCCACGGTGCTGCCCGCCACCGACGTGACGGGCACCGACGTGCGCGACCTGCGTTTCCAGCAGACGGTGCGCGGCTACAAGATGGGGGAGGTCGACTGGGCTCTGGACCGGCTGGCACGCGAGATCGACGAACTGAGAGCCCGACTGGACGAACACGAGGCGGCGGCACCACCGGGCACCTCGGACGGCGATTCCGGCGACCGTCCCGAAGCGGACGACACGAACACCCCGGACGACACGAACACCCCGGACGGCACGACCGGCACCGATCCCGACGGTCCGGAGGCAACACATGAGCGATGACCGTGAACGATGCCCGTGGGCGGTGGATCGGCCCGGTGAGACGATCTACCGCGACTATCACGACACCGAGTGGGGACGCGTGCTGCACGGTCGCGACGAACTGTTCGAGCGGCTCTCCCTCGAGGCGTTCCAGTCGGGGCTGTCGTGGCTGACGATCCTGCGTAAACGCCCGGCGTTCCGCGCGGCCTTCGACGGATTCGACGTCGACGTCGTCGCGCGGTACGGCGACGACGACGTCGCCCGACTCATGGCGAACCCGGGCATCGTCCGGAACAGGCGCAAGATCGACGCCGTGATCGGGAACGCGCGGGCGGTACTCGCACTCGACGGAACGGACCTCGATTCGCTCCTGTGGTCGTTCGCGCCTCCCCGCCGTGCCCGACGGTTCGCGAATACGGACGCGATACCCGCCGTCACCGGCGAGTCCACGGCGATGGCCGGCGAACTCAGACGCAGAGGTTTCCGGTTCGTGGGCCCCACCACGGCGTATGCGTTGATGCAGGCCACCGGGATGGTCGATGATCATCTCGCGACGTGCTGGGTGCCGAACGGCCGGTGATCGACTTCGCACACCCGTATGCGGGAGTCAGATGACCGGCGAAGTTCGCGATAGGGAAGAATAAGGGGGCGTGCCTCGTCGCGGTCGGCGAGGTCACCACACGGTAACCCACGCATCCGAGCGCCGGGTGCAGATTTGGAGGGAGCAGAGGATGGCGGCCATGAAGCCCCGGACCGGGGACGGTCCCCTCGAAGCAACCAAAGAGGGACGAGGAATCGTCATGAGGGTTCCACTCGAGGGCGGCGGACGTCTGGTCGTCGAACTCACGCCGGATGAGGCTGCTGCCCTCGGCGACGAACTCAAGAATGTCACCAGCTGATCGGTGACTCGTTCGTACGCTCCGGGCCCCGCACAGACCCCTGTGCGGGGCCCGGTGTCGTCGGCGGGCGGGGCCCGGTGTCGTCGGCGGGCAGAGCCCGGTGCGGTCCTGAAGAACCCGACGGGTGAGGTGAACCGATGCTCGATTCCGTGATCGACCTGCTCGCATGTCCGCACTGCGAGGGGCCGCTCGATCTGGACGCCGGTACGGTGCTGTGCGATCTCGGGCACACCTTCGACGTCGCGCGACAGGGCTACGTGTCGCTCCTGCCGGGATCGTCCACGAAGTTCACCGGCGACACCGCCGAGATGATCGCCGACCGCGCCGCGTTCCTGGACGCCGGACACTACGACCCGCTGCGCAGCGCTGTCGGTGCGGCGTGTGCCCGAACGTGGGACACGTCGACCGATCCGGGCGCCGCGCGGGTGCTCGAGGTGGGGGCCGGGACGGGACAGTACCTCGCGCGCGTACTCGACGATCTCGGCGATGCGCGGGGTATCGGTCTCGACGTGTCCAAACCGGCGGTGCGCCGCATCGCACGCAGCCATCCGCGTGTCGGTGCGGTGCTCGCCGACGCCTGGGGCCGGCTGCCGGTGACAACAGGGGCCGTCTCCCATGTCCTGTCGATCTTCGCGCCGCGCAACGCCGCCGAACTGCACCGTGTCCTCGGTCCCGGAGGTGCCCTCGTGGTGGCCGCGCCGACCGGCGATCACCTTCGGGAACTGGTGTCGCTGCCGGGCATGGTGCGCGTCGACGAACACAAGCCGGAGCGATTGTCGGCAGCGCTGTCGGGCCGGTTCGAACGGGTCGACCGCGTACCGGTGCACTTCACGATGGCGTTGGATCCGGGGGCGGTGACCCGGCTCGTCGGTATGGGCCCGTCCGCGTTCCACCTCACGCCGCAGCAGCGCGCCGAGATGGTCGCGGTGCTGCCCCACGACTTCGAGGTCACCGCATCGGTGACGGTGTCGACGTGGCTGCGGCGCGACGACGGTGACGACCGCGGCGACGCCACCGTCAGCGGCGGTTGAGTACGTCCTCGTACACGTCGAGGGTCTGCCGCGCGATCCGTGTCCACGAGAACTCGGCGACCACCCGTTCCCGGCCCGCGCGCCCGTACTCGGCGGCGCGGACCGGATCGCCCGCAACCTCGTCGATCGCTGCGGCCAACGCGCGTTCGTAGGCCTGCGGCTCGTACGAGTTGTAGTGGACGAGGCGTCCGGTCACACCGTCCCGGACGACTTCCGGGATGCCGCCGACATCCGACGCGACCACGGCCGTCTCGCACGCCATCGCCTCGAGGTTGACGATCCCGAGCGGCTCGTACACCGACGGGCACACGAACACCCGCGCGGCGGAGAGGAGTTCGCGCACCGAATCCGTGGGCAGCATCTCCTGCACCCAGAAGACGTTGCCGCGGGCACGTTGCAGTTCGGCGACGGCGCGGGCGGTGTCGGCGGCGATCTCCGGTGTGTCGGGGGCGCCCGCACAGAGCACCAGTTGGATCTCGGGAGCCACGTGGTGGGCCGCCGCGACGAGATGGCTCAGTCCCTTCTGTCGGGTGATCCGCCCGACGAACACCGCGAGGGGGGCGTCGGGATCGACGCCGATCCGGTCGAGGACGGACCCGGTGCCCGGGACCGCGGGCCCCGGATACCACGTCGCCGTGTCGATGCCGTTGCGCACCACGTGGACCCGGGCCGGGTCCACGAACGGATACGCGTCGAGCACGTCGAGGCGCATGCCGTCGCTGACGGCGATCACCGCGTCGGCGTACTGCGCGGCGTTGCGTTCGGACCAGGACGAGATCCGGTAGCCGCCACCGAGTTGCTCCGCCTTCCAGGGCCGCCGCGGTTCGAGGGAGTGCGCCGTCAGCACGTGCGGCAGGTCGTACAACTCGGCGGCGAGGTGCCCGGCCAGCCCGGTGTACCAGGTGTGGGAGTGCACGATGTCGGCGCCCGACGCCGCATCGGCCATGCGCAGTTCGGCCGAGAGGGTCGCCAGCGCCGGATTCGCGGCGGCCAGGGCGGGATCGGGGCCGTGCACGACCGCGGTGTCGCGGGGTGCGCCCATGCAGTGCACGTCCACCTCGCACAGCTGCCGGAGCCGGGCGACGAGTTCGGTGACGTGGACACCTGCACCGCCGTACACCTCCGGCGGATATTCCCGAGTCATCATCGCCACGCGCACCGATTCAAACTATCCGTCCGGTCCGGTTCGGGCCACTCGATCCCGGCGACCGGTCGGCGGGATGCGGCGAGCGGCCGGGAAACTCAGGATCGGACGAGCCGGGCGATGGCGGCGGAGGCCTCCTCGAGTTTGCGTTCGGCCTGCTCTCCGCCGGTGGCCGCCGCGTCCACGACACAATGCCGCAGATGGTCGTCGAGCAGGCCGAGGGCGAGCCCTTCGAGGGCGCGGGTGAGCGCGGAGATCTGGGTGAGGATGTCGATGCAGTACTGTTCCTCGTCGATCATCCGGTGGATACCCCGGGTCTGGCCCTCGATGCGCTTGACGCGCGCGAGGTACTTCGCCTTGTCACCGATGTAGCCGTGGGTGGTGTGGCACGACTCGCCTGTGGCTGTGGGGACCTCGTGTTCGCCGCTCATGCCGACCATGATATACCCCCTCGGGGTATTGGCCGGGGTGTGTCGTGGACCCCCGCGCCGAAATGCCGCATCGCTGGCGACGGTGGGGGCCGCCGGATAGGTTGAGCGTGTGAGGAGCCAGCCGCATGTGCTTGGAATCGTGCTCGCCGGAGGCGAGGGTAAACGCCTGTACCCGTTGACGGCCGACCGTGCGAAACCCGCCGTGCCGTTCGGCGGGGCCTACCGGCTGATCGACTTCGTGCTGAGCAACCTGGTCAACGCCGGCTACCTGCGGATCTGCGTGCTGACCCAGTACAAATCGCACTCCCTGGACAGGCACATCTCCCAGACGTGGCGGTTGTCGGGGTTCACCGGCGAATACATCACACCGGTCCCGGCCCAGCAGCGGCTCGGCCCCCGCTGGTACACCGGCAGCGCCGACGCGATCCTGCAGTCCCTCAATCTCGTCTACGACGAGGATCCCGAGTACATCGTCGTGTTCGGCGCCGACCACGTCTACCGGATGGACCCCGAGCAGATGGTCCGTCAGCACATCGACTCCGGGGCGGGCGTCACCGTCGCGGGAATCCGGGTGCCGCGCAGCGAGGCGTTCGCGTTCGGGTGCATCGACAGCGACGAGTCGGGGCGCATCACCCAGTTCCTCGAGAAACCCGCGCACCCGCCGGGCACCCCCGACGACCCCAACGTCACCTTCGCGTCGATGGGCAACTACGTGTTCACGACCAAGGTCCTCGTCGAGGCGCTGCGCGCCGATTCCGAGAACCAGGACTCCGACCACGACATGGGCGGCGACATCATCCCCGCCCTGGTGGCGCAGGGCCTCGCCCACGTGTACGACTTCAACGACAACGTCGTTCCCGGCGCCATGGAGCGCGACCGCGCGTACTGGCGGGACGTGGGGACCCTCGACGCGTTCTACGACGCGCACATGGACCTGGTGTCGGTCCATCCGATCTTCAACCTCTACAACCGTCGGTGGCCGATCCGGGGTGCGGCGGAGAACCTCCCGCCCGCCAAGTTCGTGCAGGGCGGGCTCGCCCAGGAATCCATCGTCGGGGCCGGCTCGATCCTGTCGGCTGCGACCGTCCGCAACTCGGTGCTCAGCTCCAACGTGATGGTCGAGGACGGCGCGACCGTCGAGGGCAGCGTCCTGATGCCCGGGGTGCGCATCGGGAAGGGCGCGGTGGTCCGCCGCGCGATCCTCGACAAGAACGTGGTCGTCGGCGACGGTGAGATCATCGGCGTCGACCTCGAACGGGATCGTCAACGGTTCGCGGTCAGCAACGGTGGTGTCGTCGCGATCGGCAAGGGCGTGTGGATCTGAGGACGGACCGCGCTCAGTCCATGCGGACAGCGCACAGCAGGCCGTCGCCCAGCGGTAGCACGACCGGCGCGAGCCGCTCGTCGGAGGAGATCGCGCGGGCCGCCTCACGCACCGCGACGACCGTCGAATCGCGCGCCGCCGGATCTGCGACACGCCCGGCCAGCAGCGCATTGTGCAGGACGATCACGCCGCCCGCCCGCAACAGTCGCACCCCCTCGCGCACGTAGTGCGGGTGGTCGTCCGGCATCGCGTCGACGAACACCAGGTCGTAGCCGGAATCGGCGAGCCGCGGCAGCACGTCGAGGGCGCTGCCGTTGATCAACCGGGTGCGTGACGCGACGACACCGGACTCCCGGAACGCGGTCTTCGCGGCGCGCTGATGCTCGGGTTCGCTGTCGATCGTGGTCAGCACCCCGTCCTCCCGCAACCCGTGCAGCAACCAGAGGCCGCTCACTCCCGCACCCGTGCCGATCTCCACGACGGTGCGGGCATCGAGCATGCGCGCGAACAACGACAGGGCGGCACCCACGGACGGGGGCACCGGGTCGGCCCCGAGATCGAGGGCACGTTCCCGCGCCGCGACGAGGTCGTCGTCCTCGACGACGACGTTCTCGGCGTGGGCCAGAATCCGATCGGCATTGGTCTGCACGTGCACGAGGCTATCGGTGCCGGGGCATCGATGCAGGCAGGCGCGCGACACGGGCGACCGAAATCTTGATCCGCGGATTTCTCAGGCGACTATCAGGTTACTCATACGGCGGCCACATCGCCGTGCGGAAATGTAGCGGTCGGACACGCAGCAGACCGCGAACGCGACGATCGGCGGCGTCGACCGGGCAGACAACGGGCCGGTCGGGAACAAAGTCCCGGCCCCGCGCGTTGGACACCTCGAGCGATGTTCCCGATCAGCGGTCCCGAAGAGGAGGATCCGGCGATCCACATGCACAGTTCCCACATCGTCCCCGGTAGCGACACCGTCACGCTCGACCGGGTGGACACCCACGGACACGGTATCGCGGAGCCCACCGGCATCCCGGCCGAGAGCGCGGCACTGACCGGTACCGCGGTGTTCGATGCGACGGGCGATCGTGCCGCGATGCCGTCGTGGGACGACCTGGTCCGTGAACACGGCGACCGGGTGTACCGGCTCGCCTACCGGCTCTCGGGCAACGCGCAGGACGCCGAGGACCTGACCCAGGACACGTTCATCCGGGTCTTCCGGTCGCTGCAGGACTACCAGCCCGGGACCTTCGAGGGGTGGCTGCACCGCATCACCACGAACCTGTTCCTCGACATGGTGCGCCGTCGCAACCGTATCCGGATGGAGGCGCTGCCCGAGGACTACGACCGGGTGCCGGCCCAGGGGCCGAACCCCGAGGAGATCTACCACGACGCCCGACTCGGCGCCGACCTGCAGTCCGCGCTCGACTCGCTCGCACCGGAGTATCGTGCGGCAGTGGTGCTCTGCGACATCGAGGGCCTCTCGTACGAGGAGATCGGTGCGACGCTCGGCGTCAAGCTCGGTACGGTGCGCAGCCGCATCCACCGGGGTCGCCAGGCGTTGCGTGAGCACCTGCGCGAACATGGGAAGGTCGAAGTCGGTCACGTCGATGCAAGGTAGCCGCCGGGAGGATTTGATGACGATGGTGCAGCCACCTCGCAGGTTCGGTTCCACGGAGCACCTGGCCAGCGAGGCCGTCGCCGCATTCGTCGACGGCGAACTGCGGATGGCACCCCACCTGCGTGCCGCGCAGCACCTGTCCGTCTGCCCCGAGTGCGCCGCCGAGGTCGAAGCCCAGCAGCAGGCGCGTCACGCCCTGCGCAACGCCGCGACGCACGCCCCGACGATGCCGTCGTCGCTGCTCGGTGCCCTCAGCAACATTCCCGCGCACCTCTGCGACACCAGGCCCGACGATCCGCGCGCGAACGATCTTCCCGGCGGTGCCGGTACCGAAATGTGGGGAGCGTCGCGTCGCTGGTCGATCCTGCGCCGTCGGTGACGACGGACGGGCGATGGCGACGGCCCGGGCATCATCGGTGATACTGGGCTGCGTGACGGACCAACACGGGGGAGACGGACACGCGTGAGCGCGGATTCTGTGCAACGGACCGGCCGAGAACACGAACTCGGCATCGACGATCTGTCCGGTGATCTGTCCGGGCATGACGGGACAGGTGATCCGTCCGGGCACGACGGGACACCGGACCTCGCATCCGGCGTGATCACCCGGCCGGCGGATGCGCCCCGGCTCGATCCGCGGCCGGTGTACCGGCCCGCCGTCGACGACGCGGCCGCGCGAGTGTTCGGCCGCCCCTCGGGCACCGACGGTTCGTTCGCCGGCGGTCGCGGCTCGACGCCCGACCCCCGCATCGGACACGCCCCGCCGACCGATCCGGTGCTCGCCGAGGCCTACGGTCGTCCGGACGACACCGCCGACACCCTGCAACGCCCTCCGCGCGGCCCCGAGGACGACACGGTCGAGGATCCGGTCGACCCGTGGCGCGATCCCGAGTCGTCGGTGCGGCTCGGAGCCCCGCTCGGTGCCACCGAGGACGCCCCCCTCCCGCCGGCACGCCGGCTCTCCCTCCGCGAGGTGCTGTTCGACCGTCGCGTGGACTCCCGCGCTCTCGCGACGCTCGCCGCGGCCGCGCTCGTCGTCGGCATGGTCGGCGGCCTGGTGGTGGCGCTGGTGCTCTCCGACAACGGTTCGCTGACCAGCCGCGGTGTGTCGCTCGAACAGGTCGCGGGCGGAACCGAGATACCCGACGGCACCGTCGCGCGGGTGGCCGAGGCGGTTCTGCCGTCCGTCGTGTCCATCCAGGTCACGCTCGGTGACAACGCGGGCACCGGATCCGGCGTCGTCATCGACGGAGCCGGCTACATCGTCACGAACAACCACGTCGTCTCGATGGCGGCCGACAACCCGGACGCGAACGTGCAGGTGACGTTCAACGACGGCACGAAGGTGCCCGCCGAGATCGTCGGCCGCGACATCAAGACCGACCTCGCGGTGCTGTCGGTCGACGACGTCGACAATCTGGTCGTCGCCGAACTCGGTAGATCCGCCGACGTGCAGGTCGGTGAGGACGTCGTCGCCGTCGGTTCACCCCTCGGACTGAGCAAGACGGTCACCCGCGGCATCGTCAGCGCGCTGCACCGGCCGATGCGGCTCAGCGGCCAGGGAACCGACACCGACGCGGTGATCGACGCGGTGCAGACCGACGCGTCCATCAACCCCGGCAACTCGGGTGGTCCACTCATCGACCTCGAAGGGCACGTGATCGGGATCAATTCGGCCATCAAGTCGGAGACGGGCGGTTCGGTGGGGCTCGGCTTCGCGATCCCCGTCGACGAGGTCACCGCGGTCGCGCAGGCACTGATCCGCGACGGGGTGATGCACCACCCGGAGATCGGCGTGAACGCGCGGACCGTCGTCAACGAGGTCGCCAGCGGTGCCGAGGTCGCCAACGTCCAGGACGGCAGCCCCGCCCAGGCCGCCGGCATCGTCGAGGGCGATGTCATCACCCGGGTCGGAGACCGGGACGTCACGAGCGCCGACGAACTGGTCGTCGCCGTGCACCTCCAGACGATCGGCGAACCGGTCACCGTTCAGTTGGTGCGCAGCGGCCGCGTCGTCGACATCCAGGTCACTCCGGCCTCCGACTGAGCGGTCACGTCGTCGCCCGACGACCGTCGGTGAGCCGACTCGGTGCGCACGACGTACTCTGGAGCGGTGTTCGGCAACATCGGTTGGGGCGAGTTGATGGTCCTGCTCATCGCAGCGTTGGTCGTGCTCGGCCCGGAGCGCCTGCCAGGGGCGGTGTCCTGGGTCGCCAAAGCGCTGCGTCAGGTCCGGGACTATGCGGCGGGCGCCCGGGAACAACTCAAGGACGATCTCGGTCCGGAATTCGACGATCTGCGGCAACCGCTGGCGGAACTCAACCAGTTGCGCGGCATGACGCCGAAGGCCGTGATCACCAAACATCTGCTCGACGGCGACGACTCGCTCTTCACCGGAAACTTCGACGGCCCGTCGTCCACCCAGGGACGCAACGGTTCGACCGGAACCGACGGCGCCGCCCCGTCCCGGCCCGACCTGTCCAAGCCCCTCGCACCCGGCGAGACCCCACCGATCGATCCCGACGCGACCTAGACCGGGACGCGACCCGGACCGGTGGGGTCGGGCCGCGTCGGGTCGACGACGTCAGAGGTGCCGGGTGGTGTCGATCCCGAGGGACATTCCCGCCAGTCCCCGTCGCCGCACGGCGATCTTCTCGGCGATCTCGCACAGCGCCGCACCCGGTGCCGATTCGGGGGCGCTGAGCACGATGGGGGTGCCCTCGTCGCCGGCCTCGCGGATCGCGGGATCCAGCGGGATCTGACCGAGCAGCGGCACCGTCGCGCCCACCGCCCGGGTCAGTCGCTCGGCGACGGCCTCGCCGCCCCCGGTCCCGAACACGTCCATCTTCGTGCCGTCGGGCAACTCGAGCCAGGACATGTTCTCGATGACGCCGGCGATGCGCTGACGGGTCTGCAGCGCGATCGATCCGGCACGCTCGGCGACCTCGGCGGCGGCCTGCTGCGGCGTGGTGACGACGAGGATCTCGGCGTTGGGGATCAGCTGGGCCACCGAGATCGCGACGTCGCCCGTGCCGGGCGGCAGATCCAGCAGCAGCACGTCCAGGTCGCCCCAGAACACGTCGGCGAGGAACTGCTGCAGCGCGCGGTGCAACATGGGACCACGCCACACGACCGGCGTGTTGCCGTCGGTGAACTGGGCGATGGAGATCATCTTCACGTCGTGCGCGACAGGCGGGATGATCATCCGCTCGACCTGGGTGGGTTTCGCGGAGGTGCCGAGCATGCGCGGGATCGAATGACCGTAGATGTCGGCGTCGAGCACGCCGACCGACAGCCCGCGCGCGGCCATCGCCGCGGCGAGGTTCACCGTCACGGACGACTTGCCGACGCCGCCCTTGCCGGATGCCACCGCGTAGACGCGGGTGAGCGAGCCGGGCTGAGCGAAGGGGATGACCGGTTCGGCCGAGTCGCCGCGCAGGCTCTTGCGGAGCTCGGTGCGTTGCTCGTCGTTCATCACCTCGAGTTCCACGCGGATCTCGCCCACCCCGGCGACATCGGCGACGGCCTTGGTGACGCGATCGATGATCTCGGTGCGCATCGGGCACCCGGCGGTCGTCAGGTAGACGACGATGTCGACGCTGCTGTCGTCGGCGATGTCGACACTCTTGACCATGCCGAGATCCGTGATGGGTTTGCGGATCTCCGGGTCGTCGACCCGGGACAGTGCGGCGCGGACGTCGGACTCGGTGACTGCCATGGTCCCCATGGTAGGCGGGGGTGGTTCAGTGGATCCGAGGCAGGTCCGCCGGGCTCGGCGTGATGCCCGTGGAGTAGGCGGCCGACCATGCGAGAACGTTGGTGACGTACGCCATCGACTGGTTGTAGCGGAGGATCGACTTCGTGGTGTCGGCGAGGTTGCGCATGTCGCGTCCGCCGTCGCACAGGTACCGCGCCGTGGTCAGCGTCGAGTCGTAGAGGTTCTGCGGGTCGGCCACTCCGTCCCCGTTGCCGTCACCCGCGTACTGGTTCCATGTGGTGGGGATGAACTGCATGGGTCCGACCGCGCGGTCGTAGACGGCGTCGCCGTCGAGTGCTCCGCCGTCGGTGTCGTAGATGACGGCCTGGCCGGGCAGGCTTCCGTTGAGGGGGAGGCCGATCACGGGCTCGAGCAGATCGCCCCGGTCGTCGGCCTGCCCACCGTTGGCGTGCCCGGACTCGACACGGCCGATGCCGGCCAGCAGTGTCCAGTACATGCCGCAGCCGGGGTTCTCCTCGGCGAGGATCCGCTCGGCGTTGAGGTACGCGGAGTAGTTGATGCCGGGGATGCCGAGCGGGCCGTCCTGCATGATCTCCGGTTGCGGTGCGGCAGCGGGGGCCGCGGGCGCGGCCTTCGGTGCGGGCGCAGCGGCAGGTTCGGTGAGGACCGCGGTGGACGCCACGGACACCGCTTCGGGCACCGCCACGGCCGAACCGAGGTGGGAGGTGGCGGCGCTCGCGGTGGGCTCGACCTCCTGCTGGTGGATGCCCAGCAGGGTTTTCGGTGACGCCCCGGCGGTGGTGGCTGCCGCTGCCACGAGTCCCACCGGCACCAGACCGGTCATTGCGATGACGGAGTTGCGCCGGATCTTCGAATCCTGCGGCTTGGCGTGCCGTCCCACTCGTACCTCCCTCGGGCATCCCGGTACGAGACGCCTCCGTTACATGGCCGAGCTGAGGCTACATGATTCGATGCCCTTCTGTTACTGAACCGTGATGTAACACGAAGGTGTGTCGGGTGGGGGTTCCGACACGGGTGTGGCGGGAGAAACTGCAGTACAGGGGTGCGCGCCGCGTCGCCCCGCGTGGCGTGTGTCATCCCATGGGTGCGGCGCACCGATCGAACTGTGAGATGGATAACAAAAATGTCACGCCCACGGTGGGCGTGTCACTCGCAGAGCCCGGGAACCAGGCAGGGTAGCTCCGTGAGTTCCGCGGGGATCTCGGGCAACGCCGGAACGTTCGGCGGATCGTCCTGCGGAGCGACCTCGCCGCCCGACGGATCCGCGGGCGGTGCCACGGCGGGCGCCGTCGCCGCGACGTCCACGGTGCCCGGCGTCGTCGCCGCCGGTGGCTGAACCGCGGACGACGGCACCGCAACGGGTGCGGCGGGTGCGACCGCCGTCGCCTTCGCGTACGCCGCCGACCACCTCCGCGTGTCCGCGAGGAACTCGGGCGACGAATCGAACAGGGCCACCGCGCGTGCCTCCCCGTCGCCGTCGCGCACCGGACCGCCCACCGAGCACATCCACGCGCCCGCGGCCAGGGTCGCATCGAACACGTTCTGCGGATCCGCCGTGCCGTCGGCGTTGCCGTCCACCGCGTACTCCTGCCACACCGGCGGGGGTAGCAGCATCGGTCCCACCCGACCGTCCGGGGCGGTCGCCGGTGACGCGAGAGTCCCGAGCACGTCGGTGCGGCCACCGTGCGCGTGATCCGACGTCGAGCGACCGATCGCAGCCAGCAGATTCCACGGCAACGCGCACTCGGGAGAATTCACCGCCAACTGCATCTCGGCGGCGCGATACGCGTAGTACACGAGCTCCGGAATCGCCAGCGGGCCGTCGCCGAGAATCGTGAAACCGTCACCCGCCGAGGCGGGGGAGACCCCCGGATCGGGCGAGTCCGCCGGACCGACCGGAGACAGCGGGTCGGCGGGTGACGGGGGCAGCACCCCCACCGCCGTCGATGCGGCCGGCTCCGACGCCGACGTCTCCGAGGCGCTCGCCACCACCGGCTCTGCGACACTCGACGGCGCCGACGCCGTCGCGACGAGACCCGCTGCCACGACCATCGGCACGACGAAGGCTCCCTGCCAACGCACGCCACCACCCACCTTCCGTCCCCCTCCGCACATCACACGGTTTGTGATGCAGGTTACAGAACGACGGTGATATGTGTGCAACTCCGGGTCCCGTGATCCCGCCCGGTCACCGACGCGGTGTTCTTGTGCGCGTCACCGACGCGGTGTCCTCCTCACCCCCGACTCGTCGGTCTCACCGGGCTCCTCGAGCAGCGCCTTGATGTCGTCCAACTCGCGGCGCAGATAGTCGCGCGTCGCCACCTCGCCCACCGCCAACCGCAGCGCCGCCAGTTCCCGAGCCAGGAACTCGGTGTCCGCCTTCGTCTGCTCCGCCCGCGACCGGTCCTCCTCCAACGACACCCGGTCGCGATTCTCCTGGCGATTCTGCGCCAGCAGGATCAACGGCGCCGCATACGCGGCCTGCGTCGAGAACGCCAGATTCAGCAGGATGAACGGATACGGATCCCACTGCAGGCCCACCGCAACGATGTTCAGGAAGATCCACACGACCACCACGATCGTCTGGATCGCGAGATAGCGTCCCGTCCCGAGGAAACGCGCGATCGACTCGCTGACGCGACCCACGGCCTCGGCGTCGTAGTTGAAACGGAACCGGGACGTCTGAGGGGTCTCGAGGCGCTGCCGCCCCAGGGCGGTGCGGTCACTCAACGTCTTCCTCCTCCTCGCGCCAGTCCTCCGGCAGCAGATGATCGAGTACGTCGTCGACGCTGACGGCGCCGAGCAGATGCTGCTCGTCGTCCACCACCGGACCACACACCAGGTTGTACGTCGCGAAGTAGCGTGTCACAGTCGTCAACGAATCGTCGGGATCGAGCCGGGGCAGATCGTTGTCGACGATGCCGCCCACGAGACTCGCCGGCGGCTCCCGCAGCAGGCGCTGCAGGTGCACGCACCCCAGATAGCGGCCCGTCGGTGTCGCCGTCGGTGGGCGCACCACGAACACCATCGACGCCATCGCCGGAGTCAGATCGGGATTGCGGACGCGGGCGAGGGCCTCGGCGACGGTCGTCGCCGCCGTGAGCACCACCGGCTCCGGTGTCATCAGGCCACCGGCCGTGTCGGGGGAGTGCTCGAGCAGTCGCCGCACCGGTTCCGAATCCTCCGGGTCCATCCGCTGCAGGAACGACTCGGCATCGGATTCCGGGAGCTCACCGAGCAGGTCGGCCGCATCATCGGGATCCATCGCCTCGAGCACATCGACGGCGCGATCGAGCCCCAACTCCTTGAGCAACCCCGTCTGGTCGTCCGCGGGCAACTCCTGCACCACATCGGCGAGACGCTCGTCGTCGAAGGCCACCGCCACCTCGGTCCGGCGTTTCGCCGGCAACTCGCGCAACGCGTTCGCGACGTCCGCCGGGCGCATGTCCTCGAACTGCATCAGCAACTGCGACACCCCCTGCCCGGGCATCGCCAGCGCCTGCTGGGTCAGTCCGTGCACGTGCTGCCACTCCACGACGTGGATCGGCGCGCGACGCGCGAGCCTGCCACGGTGTCGACGCACGGCCACTCGATTGACCACCCAGTCGCGCGTGCGGGTCAGTTCGACACCGAGATCGACGATCGTCACGTCCGAATCGTGCAGATCCGGCAGTTCGGGATCGTCCACACGCACCCGGGAATCGAGCACCTGCGCCAGCGCCAGCACCTCGGAGGGACGTTGCGTGAACCGCCGCAGACTGACGTTGCCGGTGACGAGGGTGACGGCACCCGGCTCGATCGCGGTGACGCGCAGCATCGGAACGAAAATGCGTTTGCGGGTCGGCAATTCGACGACCAGGCCGAGAACGCGCGGTTGCTGCCTGCCTATTCGGATGGTGAGCACGACGTCGCGGACACGGCCGATCGACTCTCCGTCCGGGCCGAGAACGACCAATCCGGCCAGTCGCGCCGCGAATACCCTGCCCACTGCTGCCATGATTGAAAGGCTAAGGCTTCACGCATCGCATTCCGGAACTCGGAGGTCACGCTCGCCCATGTCGTTCACGTTCAGACCACGCCGATCCGTTCTGGCAGTCCCGGGCAGCAGCCGCAAGATGATCGACAAAGCCAAGGGGTTGCCCGCCGATGCGGTCTTCCTCGACCTCGAGGACGCCGTGTCGCCGCTGGCCAAGGAACAGGCCCGCGCCACCATCGTCGAGGCGCTGAACGAGGACGGGTGGGGCGAGCAACTCAAGGTGGTGCGCGTCAACGACTGGACCACCGACGCGACCTACCTCGACGTCGCGACCGTCGTCGGGGGTGCCGGCGCGCAACTCGACGCGATCCTGCTGCCGAAGGTTCCCGCCGCGAGCCATGTCGAAGCACTCGACCTGCTGCTGACCCAGGTGGAGAAGGCCCACGGCCTCGAGGTGGGGCGGATCGGTATCGAACCCCAGATCGAGGACGCTCGGGGGCTGACGAACATCGACGAGATCGCCACCGCGAGCCCACGAGTGCAGACCCTCGTGTTCGGGCCGGCCGACTTCATGGCGAGCATCAACATGCGCACCCTCGTCGTGGGCGAGCAACCCGACGGCTACGACCGCGGCGACGCCTACCACCACATCCTCATGACCATCCTCGTGGCGGCTCGCACCCACGGCCTGCAGGCAATCGACGGCCCGTACCTGCAGATCCGTGACGTCGACGCGTTCCGCCGCTCCGCGCAGCGCACCGCGGCACTCGGATTCGACGGGAAATGGGTGCTGCACCCCGGTCAGATCGACGCCGCCAACGAGGTGTTCAGCCCGCGGCAGGCCGACTACGACAAGGCCGAGATGATCCTCGACGCCTACGAATGGCACACCTCCGCGGCCGGCGGCGCACGCGGAGCCGCGATGCTCGGAGACGAGATGATCGACGAGGCCAGCCGCAAGATGGCCCTGGTCGTCTCGGCCAAGGGACGCGCCGCCGGGATGACCCGCACCACCGCATTCGAGCCACCGCGATAGGCGGACGGCCCCGGAGCACGCTCCGATCGCCGCCCGGCGGGCGAGCATCCGGGCAGAATGGACACCGGACGCGTCGAACGTCGACGTGTGGCCACCGACAAGGAGCGACGACACATGACCAATCCCCTCGGACCCGGGCGTCAGGTGCCGGGACTGCCGGAGCCCCCGACCGGATGGCCGGTGGGGTCGTACACCACGTACGCGGAGGCCCAGCGGGCCGTCGACCACCTGTCCGACCAGAACTTCTCCGTCGAGGACGTCACCATCGTCGGCGTCGACCTCATGCAGGTCGAGCGGGTCACCGGCCGATTGACGTGGCCGAAGGTGATCGGTGGCGGTGTCGTGTCCGGCGCGTGGCTGGGCGTGTTCTTCGGGCTGCTGCTCGGGATCTTCTCCACCGAATTCCTCGGACCGCTGCTCGTCGGTCTCGTCGGCGGCATCATCTTCGGTCTGATCTCCGCGTCCATCCCGTACGCCGCGACCCGCGGCCAGCGTGACTTCTCCTCGACCATGCAACTCGTCGCGGGCCGCTACGACGTGCTGTGCAAGCCGCGAACCGCCGAACAGGCGCGGGATCTGCTCGCCAAGCTCGCACTGTGATCCGTCGGCGCCCTGTGATTCGTCGGCGCACGGGCGAGCGGCGCCGTGCCGCCACTACGCTCTGAAGGTATGCGCACTGTCGACTCGGTCGCGGACACCCTCTACGGGCTCGACCCCGCGGAGTTCGTGGCCGCGCGCAAGGAGTTCGTCGCAGCGGCGCGGGAATCGGGCGACCGCGAACTCACCGCGGCGATCGGCCGGTTGCGCAAGCCGACGGTCGCGGCGTGGATGGTGAATCTGCTCGCCCGCGAACACCCGCACGAACTGGAGGCCCTGCTCGATCTCGGCGGGGAACTGCGCCGCGCGCAGCGCACACTGTCGGCGCACGACCTGCGCCGCCTCTCGGAGCGTCGACGGCAGGCGGTGGCGCAGCTGGGACGCGACGCCGCGCACCTGGCGTCGGAACGCGGCCGCACGGTCACCGGGGACGCGCTCCGCGAGGTTGCGCAGACCCTCAACGCGGCCGTCGCCGACCCGACGGTGGCGGAGCGGGTCCGGGCCGGTCGACTGGAGACGATCGTGGAACCCGCCGGGTTCGGTGAGGGATCGGCGACGTCGCTGACCGTCGTCGCACCCGAACACGCCGCGCATGGCGATCACGGACCGGCCGAGCGGATGTCGATGAACGACACCGCGCAGCGGCCGGGATCCGACGCGGTCGTGGAACGGGCCACGGAGGCCGCAGCGGCCGCGCACGCCGCCGTCGACGAGGCCCGGGCCGCCGCGCGCACCGCGGACGACGATCTGGCTCGGCAGGAGCAGACGGTGGCGCGGCTGCGTGACGAGTTGGACCGCGCCGAGCATCAACTGCGGTTCGCGCGCCGCGCCGCGGCATCCGCGAAACGGGAGATCACGAACGCCGAACGCACGGCCTCGGCCGCCGACGCGGCGCTCGCGCGGTTGCGGGCGGACTGAAGCGGAACCGGATCGGCGGATCGCGGTGCGTCGCCGTCCGTCAGTGCGGCGCGATCCGTCAGTGCGGCGCGGTACCGAAGCCGAGAACGAACCTCCGCTGCCACGGCGTCTCCACCGCGCGCCGATCGTAGTGTTCGCGGACGAAGCCGACGGCCTCGTCGGCGGGAACGCCGTCGAGGACGGCGAGACACGCCAGCGCGGTGCCGGTGCGCCCGCGGCCACCCGAGCACGCGATCTCCACGCGCTGGCGACCCGCGCGCACCCACGCCTCGTACAGGGCGTCGTGCAGATCGTCCCGATCGGTCGGGAGTCGGAAGTCCGGCCACCGAACCCACCGGGAATCCCAGTCGACGGGCCCGGGCGGCCGACCCAGCAGATACACCGCGAACTCCGGTGGCGGACCGTCGGGGAGCGGACCACGCAGGGAACGTCCGAGCACGAGCCGCCCCGACGGGAGTCGCATCACACCCGGCGAGCCCGTGTCCCAATCGTCGTCGTGCACGGTGGAAACCTACCCGTGGACGCGGCGAACACCCGCGGTTCGGCGCGCGCGTGTCGGTGCCGTACGCGGCGCCGGCGCGGTGGCGACGACCGTTCGCGACCGTCGACATCCGCTCGTGTTTCGTACCGATGCACCGGGAGTGCCGGATGCGCCCTACTGTCGGAGCCATGAGTTCTCAGGACGGACCCGAGATCCGAGTGTTGGCCTCGGAGGCGGAACTCCGGCGGGCGCTGGTGTTGTTCCGTACCGCGATGGTGGGTCTTCCACCCGGACCGTCGTATCCGGACGGCCGGATCGGCGAGTATCTCGAGCCGGGTCGCACGTACGGCGCGTTCGTCGACGGTGGGCTCGTCGGGACGGTCGACGCGACGACGGGTGACCTCGTCGTGCCGGGTGGACGACGCGTGCAGCACGCCGCCGTGACGCACGTCGGTGTCCTGCCCACCCACACCCGCCGGGGCATCGTGACCGCGCTGCTGCGCCGGCAGCTGCGCGACGGCCGCGAGCGCGGCGACGTCGTCGCGACGCTGCGCGCCTCGGAAGCCACGATCTACGAGCGATACGGGTACGGACTTGCGTCGGCAACCGAGCGGATCGAGGTGGACGTGCGGCGCGCTGCGCTTCGTCCCACCGTTCCGGAGGCCGGTCCCGTTCGGTTCTGCTCCTACCCGCAGGCGTGGGATCTTTTGGAACGCATCTATTCCCGGAATCTCCCGGATCGCCCGGGTGGGATCGAACGGACTCCGCGATGGTGGGCCGCGCAGCGGCTGCGGCCGGTGTCCGCGGGTCCGTCCTACGTCGTCGTGCACGGCGCGGAGGGCGCCGAGGACGGATTCGTCCGTTACCGGCCCGTCGACACGGCGCAGTGGTTCACGAGCCGGGACCGCACCGTCGTCGTCGACGACTTCTTCGCGCCCACCCCGGAGGCGCACGCGTCGCTGGTGCGTTTCCTGCTCGGACTCGATCTCGTCGACCGGATCGTGTTCGCGACCATGCCCGTGGACGACCCGCTGCCGTGGATGCTCACCGACCAGAGAGCGGCCACCGTCGGTCCGCGATCGGACGAGACCTGGCTGCGGATCCTCGATGTGCCCGCGGCCCTGGCGGCACGCTCCTACCGGGGTGGCGGCGCGACCGTCCGGATCGCGGTGTCGGATCCGCTGTTCGACGACAACACCGGCGTGTTCGAGATCGGCCCGTCCGGTGCCGTGCAGGTGGATGGACCACCCGACCTCGGGTTGGGTGTCGCCGAACTCGGCTCGTTGCTGCTCGGAGGCGTCGACATCGGGAACCTGATCGCGGCGGGACGGGTGCGGGTGCGCACGGCCGAGGCCGCCTCGGTGGCGCACGACCTGTTCGCGTGGCCGCGGGCACCGTTCGCGGGCACCATGTTCTGAACCGCCCGCCGAACCTCCCGGAATGAAGCCTGAGCGCATCGCACCACCGATCAGCTGCGTGCGGTGCGGTGAGCGTGGTTGCCCGGTAACGATCGGCCTGTCGGAGCGGCCGTCGGGCCCGATAGATTGCCCACATGACCGACGCCGTCCTCACCGCCGTCCGCACCCACCTCGACACCCATCTCGCCGACCCTGCGGGGCAGGAGCCCGAATCGGCGTCGGTGACGTTCCTGGGACTCGAGCCGATGGAGGTGCTGCGGTACCGCAGCGGTGAACTCGTCCGGTTCGCGACGCTCGGGTGTTCCCGCCACCCCATGGGTGATCCCGCCGCGATGGTCGCGGATCCGACACGGGGGCCCCGCGCGGAGCTGATCCTGAGCCTGCGTGACGCCGAGGGGATCACCGCCGGTGTGCACCGCAGGCTCGCGGTGCTCGCCGCACTTCCCGCGGTCGAGGGGGTCGTGCTCGCCGACGATGCACTGCTCGATCTGGGGGAGCCGCTGTGGGAGGGTGCCCCGTTCACCGCCGTGCTGCTCACCTCCGGTGACGTGCCGGATCTGCCGCTGCCCGAACCCGCCGATCCGGTGCGATTCCTCGAGGCGGTGCCGTTGACCGGCAACGAGGCCGCGTGGAAGCGGCTGCGCGGTGCCGACGCTCTCCGGGACGCATGGGCGGAGGCGGGGATCGACGTCCGTGACCCCCGCCGCGCGGCGGCCCGGATGTGACCCCCGGATCCTCGGTCAGCTCGGCACGACGACGCCGAGCATGCCGCCCCCGAGACACACGGCCGGTTCCGCGGTGGTCACCCGCGCCCGCAACGCCGCGCCGCCGCCGTCGACCCGCGCGTACACGGTGCCGAGACCGGCCGTCACGGGTACGGTGACCGCCGGCCACCCCGGGAACCCGACCTCGAGTGCGCCGTCGGCCGAGGCACGGTAGTTGATCTGCACCGTCCACTCCCAGTCGCCGGCCGGTTCGTCCAGCGGGAGCACCCCGACGGTGCCGGGGCGGGCGGCATGACCGCAGTCCGGAACGTCACCCGGCTCCACGATGCGGGTGGGGAACAGTTCGGCGGGCACGAGGTCGCCACGATCGTCGAACACGCGCAACTGCGTGGTGTGTGCACCGATCTCCGACCGTCCGGGCAGCGCCGAGAACACCGAACCCGCGAGGTTGTGCGGGTAGGTGACCGGCAGCAGCACCCAGACCGACACCGGATGATCGAGGACCGGTACCTCGGGGTGGGCGGTGAGCGCGGCCTTCGCGTGCGCCAGATAGTCCCCGGTGGGGTTGTCCGCCCAACTGTGCGCGAACGTCACCGTCGAGATCGCCGAGCCGGCCGTGAACCCGGCGGCACACAACGCGGCGCCCACGGTGCGGGCGCGGGCGGGCACACCGGTGCCGGTGTCGCGTGCGGGAGCGCGGATCACGAGCGCGGCACCGATCGCGACGACCACCGACGAGTCCGCGAAATACCGCAGAGTCTGGGCGAGTTCGTAGGTGGTCTCCGAGCCGAACCTGGTCATGATCATCGCGGTGAGTGACGCCGCGATGTACGCTGCGGCCGCCACCCACACGGCACCGGTCCGATGCCGCCGGCGCACACTCCACACGAGCGCCAGCGCGACCACCGACCAGCCCGCGACGACGAGAACCGGCGGTGGGTCCGCCCACGGTGGGCTGGGATTCCAACGTTCCCAGCGCCACGGCCCGCCGATCAACGTGGGCACCAGCCCGTACGACAGGCCGTGATGCGTCAGTCCGTCGACCATGGACCGGGGTGGCACCCCGAACCGGGACGCGACGAGCGTCGTGTACGACACCGTCCACACCGCGACGACCACCGCCGAGAGCAACCACAGCGGCCGGGCCTGCCGCCACGCGCGCCGCACGGGAGCGGGCGCACCGTCGACCCGGTACACCAGAGCGAGCGTCGCGAACGCGACGCACGGCACGAGCACCGACTTCTCGAAGAACAGCAGCGCGGTCGCGGTCACGAGGACGCCCGTGACCGCGTATCGTCGGCGGCCGGTGCGGGCGAGCAACAGTGCGTCACCGGCCACCCATGCGAGCGCGGCCTGCAGCGGCAGCGCGTTGAGCCCCGCCGCCCACCACGCGAACGCGGGCAGCGTCAGCGGTGTGAACAGGTAGAACAGCAGCGGTCCCCACAGTGCCCGGCGCGGGCCGAGGAGCAGCCACAGCACCCGCAGCACCGCGAGGGACGCGAGCAGCTGCCCGACCACGAGGGTCAGGGCTGCGGGCCACCACTGCAGCGGCGCGACCGCGGTCGCGAGGGACGCGACGGCGAACGCCGCGGGCATGAGGTGACCGTCGTGGTCGTGGGCGAGCAGCTCCGGCGACCACACCGGATGCGTTCCGGCGCGGCCCAGGAGGATCAGGTCGTCCCAGTAGAATTCGCCGCCGAACGCGATCACCGCGCGCACGACCACCTGGATCACCACGAGCGCGGACGCCACCGCGAGCACCGTCGCGTGGCGCCGTGTCGCCGGGAGCGGGCCGCGCGGTCGGTCGACCGTCCCCGCCGTCACAGCCACGTGTCGCGGCGGAACGTGACGATCAGGACCAGCACGATCACGACGATGAACACCGGCACCGCGTGGTACGTGTGCTCCCGGTGCAACTCGGGCATGTGATCGACGTTCGTGCCGTAGATCCCCGCGATCGTCGTCGGGACTGCCGCCGGCGCCGCGGCGCGCCGACCGGGTCGCGGCGGGGCAGTGGTGGGCACGCTTCCCCTTCCTCGCTGTGGCGGACGGTCCTGCCGGTCGCGCAGTCATCGTAGTCGCCGGTGGACGTGCCGGTCGTGTCGTCGGGTACCGGCGCGTCACCTGACAGACTGGTGTGGTGCGCATCGATCTCCACACCCATTCGGTCGTCTCGGACGGCACCGACACCCCCGCGGATCTCGTCGGGAAGGCGGCCGCGGCAGGCCTCGACGTGGTGGCCCTGACCGATCACGACACGACGGCCGGATGGGACGAGGCCGTGGCGGCGCTGCCCTCCGGGCTGAGACTGGTGCGGGGCATGGAGATGTCGTGCGAGGGGCGCGGCGACGACGGCGACCCCGTCGCCGTGCACCTGCTCGCGTATCTGTTCGATCCGTCCGAGTCGGGATTCGTGGCCGAGCGGGCGCGGCTGCGGGACGAGCGGGTGTCGCGGATCCGCACGATGGCGTTGCGGATGGCCGAGGACGGCCTGCCGATCGATCCGGATGCGGTGCTGGACCGGGCCGGGCCGTCGGTGGGTCGCCCGCATCTGGCGCAGGCGCTCGTCGAGGCGGGGGTCGTGTCGTCGATCGGGGACGCCTTCACCGAACTGTTGTCGACACGCAGCCGGTACTACGTTCCCAAGGCGGACACCCCGCTCGCCGACGCCGTGCAGATGGTGCGCGCCGCCGGGGGCGTCGCCGTGGTCGCGCATCCGTTGGCGCGGTCGCGGGGCAGGGTGATGGCGCTCGGGCAGATCGAGGAACTCGCTGCGCTCGGACTGGCGGGCATCGAGGTCGCGCATCCGGATCACGGCGCCGACGATGTGCGGGTGCTGACGGACCTGGCGAGCAGTCTCGATCTGGTGGTGACGGGTTCGTCCGACTATCACGGCGACAACAAGCGGATCGGGCTCGGTGAGTTCACGACCGCGCCCGCCGCGTTCGAGGCGTTGGTCGATCGTGCGAGCGGGACCGAGGTGGTCGCGGGATGAGGTCGTGGGATCCGCGCGGCGCCGAGAGTCGCAGCAGCGACATCGATTACGGATCGTCGTACTACGGTGACGAGTACGACGGCCGCGAGTACTACAATTCGTCGTTCGACGCGCCACGGCGCGCCGGTGCGGTCGTGCGGGCCGGTCGCGTGGTCTCCGGTGTCGTGTGTGGGGCCGTGATCGTCCTGACGGTCGTCGTCTGCGTCGCGCAGTACCTCGCCGGTCGCCGGGACGTGCCGGGGCCCGGCACCGACGCGGTCGCCGCGCACGTCGTCGCGACGGTGGTCGCGATCGTGGCGCAGCTCGTCGCCGATCGACGACGCGGTGCGATGTCCCTGCTCGCGGCGTGTGTGGTCATCTTCACTGCATCGATTCTGATGTTCACCCAGTGGTGGGGTTGACGGTCCGCATTCTGGGATGTACTGGCGAGTAGCTCCGGCATTCCCCCAGGAACCGGTCCGATTCTGCCGAAAACTCACAGGTAGGAACGGCAAAACGGTGAGAACCTTCGCAACCAACACCGATTTGATGTTTGCTCTGTGAAGGTGGCAAACTTGCCTCCGAACCGAGACGGGCGCCACCGCCCCGACTCGGATGCAAGATGGCAGACCCTGCCGCCGCAGACCTGCGGCGACGCCGAAGGGCCACCGCCAGGGCCACCCGCCCCGGCGCCATCACGCTCCGGAAGTCGTACAGCGTTGTACAGCGGTAACCGTGATCGCGCCCGGATGCTTCACCGAAACCGTCCTTGGCGAAGCACTGCACCTCGACACCGACGAACGCCCGCATGACACACAGCGCGGACGTTCAGGTGAACCGAATTGCAGCTACTTCGCAGTAACCGAGACCGGGCTGGTCTCGGAGCACGCAGGAGTGTCATCGTGTCTATTGTGTCTGATGCAGCAACCCCTCAGAAGGTCGTGCTGACCGACGACGAGATCTTCGGCAGCCACATCGACGGCAAGTTGTCGGTGGAACTCACCGCACCGCTGGAGAACCAGCGCGATCTGTCCATCGCGTACACCCCCGGCGTCGCCCAGGTGTGCCGGGCGATCGCCGCGGACGAGACCCTCGTCGACCGCTACACCTGGACCAACCGGCTGGTCGTCGTCGTGTCCGACGGCACCGCAGTCCTCGGCCTCGGTGACATCGGTGCCCGCGCATCGCTGCCGGTCATGGAGGGCAAGTCGGCCCTGTTCAAGAAGTTCGCGGGCCTGAACTCGATCCCCCTCGTCCTCGACACGAAGGACCCCGACGAGATCGTCGAGACCCTCATCCGGTTGCGTCCGAGCTTCGGCGCGGTCAACCTCGAGGACATCTCCGCGCCGCGTTGCTTCGAGATCGAGAAGCGCGTCATCGAGGCTCTCGACTGCCCCGTCATGCACGACGACCAGCACGGCACCGCGATCGTCGCGCTCGCCGCACTCAAGGGTGCGCTGAAGGTCCAGAGCCGCGACATCGCCGACCTGCGGATCGTCATCTCCGGCGCCGGTGCGGCCGGCGTGGCCTGCACCAACATCCTGCTCGCGGCCGGTGCTCGTGACGTGGTGGTTCTCGACTCCAAGGGCATCATCTCGGCGGACCGCTCCGACCTCGGCGAGATCAAGACGGATCTGGCCGCCCGCACCAACCCCGAGGGACGCAAGGGCGGAATCGCCGAAGCCCTCGACGGTGCCGACGTCTACCTGGGCGTCTCGTCGGGCACCGTTCCGGAGGAGATCGTCGCGACGATGGCCGACGACGCCATCATCTTCGCGATGTCGAACCCCGATCCGGAGATCCACCCCGAGATCGCGCACAAGCACGCCGCGATCGTCGCGACGGGGCGCAGCGACTTCCCGAACCAGATCAACAACGTGCTCGCCTTCCCCGGTGTGTTCAAGGGCGCCCTGGACGCCGGTGCCCGCCGCATCACCGAAGGCATGAAGCTCGCCGCCGCCGAGGCCATCCTCTCGGTGGTCGGTGACGAGTTGGCCGCGGACAAGATCGTCCCGAGCCCCCTCGATCCGCGCGTCGCACCCGCCGTCGCCGAGGCCGTCGCGGCCGCGGCGAAGGCCGAGGGTGTCACCGACTGACGCGATCGAACCGCACGCCCCGGAGCCGAACCCGCACCCAGGTTCGGGCCGGGGCGTTCGGCGTCCTACGGGTGTGCGCGACAATGGCTGCCGTGAATGGCACGTGGAAGTCGAATCGACCCCGGACCGTCCCGTTGCTGGTGGCGGCAGCCCTCGCCTCGGCCCTCGCCGGATGTGCCTCCCCCGTACTCGATCCGGCCGCGACACCCGGACCGGTCGTCGTCGCGGCTCCCGACGGCCCGGTCGGGGACCTCCTCGCCGAGATCTACTCCGGTGCCCTGCGGGACGCCGGCATCGACGCGACGGTGTCGGCCCTTCCCGACGCCACCGCAGCCCTCGCCGCTCTCGACGCGGGGGAGGTCACCCTCGTGCCGGGGTACACCGGGCGACTGCTTCACCGGTTCGTCCCCGACGCCGTCGAGACCGATGCCGAGGACGTCTTCGATGCGCTCGCACGCGCCGTCCCCGGAGATGCGACGATCGCCGATCACGCGGCAGCGCAGGATCGTGCGCTCCTGCTGACCGCGGCGTCGGAAACCGCGGTCGGTGACACCGGGCAGGTCGCGGCACTGCCGGACGTCCTCGACCGATGCGGCGAATTCACCCTCGTGTACACGCCCGGTTTCGAGGCGGCGGGAGGTCTGGCGGCTCTCGACCGGGCAGGCTGCATCCCGCGCGAGCGTGCGTCGTCCGCCGGCACCGAAGCCGTCGCGGCCGCGTCCACCGGCGGTGTACTCGCGGGCCTGACCACGACGGATCCGGCACTGTCGCGGCAGACACCCCCGGGTGTCGCGGCCCTGCACGACGCACCCGACCGCACCGACGGAGACGAGGTCGACGAGGCACCGACACCGGTGTTCCCCGCCCAGAACGTCGTGCCCGTGTTCCGCAAGGAGTCCGTCACCGACACCGGACTCGATGCACTGCGGGTGGTCGCGGGGGAGTTGACCACCGCCGACCTCGCCACGATGCTCGAGCGGATCGGCGGGGGCGAGGATGCCGCTGTCGTCGCCGGCGACTGGCTGTCCGAGCACGGCTGACCTCCGCTCGCCCGAACGACCTCCGCGCGCCTGAGCGAGTGGTACCCCCGATCGATTGAATCGAGCGGACGATACGTTCGCTCGGCGCGCGGGTGGCGCTCAGGCGCGGGAGGACGTCTCGGGCCCGGTCGAGGGGCGGGTGTGGTCGCGCAGGAATCGGCCGAAGTCGGCGATCGCCGCGGCGGCCTCCGGCACCAGCGACGCCTGCAGCGGCGCGACATGCCACAGTTCGGGTTGTTCGACGAGCGTCGTGTCGACCCCGGCCTCACCCAGTTTCGACGCGAAGGTGCACACCTGTCGGTACAGCGCCTCCGTCGTCGCCACCTGCACCAGGGTCGCCGGAAGACCCGCGAGGTCGGCGTACATCGGGGCGAAGTCGGGATCGGTGGGGTCGCCGTCGCCGAGGTAGGCGCGACAGGACGCCGACGTCCACCCGGCGTTGATCACCACGTCGCGGTAGAAGGGCAGCGCGGCAGACGGATCAGTCCACGGCGACAACAACCCCAGAGCCGCGGGAGACACACCGTGCCGGTCGCGCAGTCGCACCGCCGTCGCGACCGCCAGACCACCACCGGCCGAGTCACCCGCGAGGGCGACCGCGGAGTCGGCCCCGAACTGCTCGGTGACGAGTTCGAGATACGCGGCGGTCGCGTCCTCGACCGCCGCCGGACAGCGGTGCTCGGGGGCGAGACGGTAGTCGAGGACGTACACCGCCGCGTCCGCCGCCGCCGCGAGATGCGCGGCGAGGGAGCGGTGTGTGGCGGGCGA
>NZ_JAIYEP010000045.1 GCF_020515525.1 Rhodococcus yananensis | reverse complement strand
CGAAAGATCCAGTGGAACAACCCGGCACGAGCGGTCGGGCGGTCAGCTATCTCCACACTCTGCCCGAAGGCGCGCAAAGGAAGTCACGACGACAGCATCAGCCGATCGGTGCATTGAGGTTTATGGGCCACTCGAAGGTCACGACCACCCTCAGCGTGTACGCGCACCTCTTCGAGGATGACCACGCCGACGCGATGGCCGCGCTCGGAGCGATGGGGCAGCCGGTCGAGCGCGGCGACAACGTTGTGCCGATCAGGCGGGAGGGTTAGTCAAGGGGTGGGTTGACATGATAGTTGAAGAAGCATGCGGCGTCATATCCGGCGTGATTGCGTTGGTACTTGCTGGAGTTGCGGAGAAATATTGTGACATAACGGAGTTCGCCCACATCGGTGTGCGCGACTGTCCACTTTAGCTTCACTCGTCCTCCTGTCGCTGACTCGCGGGTTGCATCCCAGTTGGGGCTCATCGGCAGGTCGGGGTACACGTGCAACGACCATGTGAGTTCTCGATCGCGAGGATCGGTTCCTGCGAGTTCGAACTCGATCTCATCGCCAACGTCGAACCGAGGTACGGATGTGCGGTCGGCAGTGCTCGGATATGAGATCCCACGAATCGCGTCTTGGCCTGAGCTGTCGCGAGCGGAGTCGATGGACGAGTAATGCGATGCGGAGCCATCCTGACTGCTCCGATACCGCGCCAGTTGGTTTCGGATCTGACCAGCAGCGCCCGCCAACAGTAGTCGTTCCGAGGGAACAACAGGGCGCGAGTGCCCGATCGTGTTGCGGATATCAAAGATGATGTCGAGGTAGACGTCGGTTCGGGCTTTGTCGTCAAGTATCGGCTTGACAGCTGGCCAGTTCTTGCCGATCAGCTTTTGGAGTAGGTAGACCTCTGAGTAGTCCTAGAGATCCTGACTGACCGTGATGCCATCGCGCTTTTGGTCTTCCTCGACTCGTTTGGTCTCAAGTTTTTGTATGTCGTCGGGCTCCAGTTGTGATTGCCAAGCGGGAACCGCCAGTCGCACCACGTCGCGAAGCGCGGTTTCAGCTGCGACAAGCTCGGTGTAGGCGTCGACCCCGGCACTGTTGAGTTCGGATGAGGTCGCATCGTCTTCAGGTCTGGGATCGGGAGCTGTCTTGAGGAAGCGCGCGAGCTGGATCAGATTTGCCTGGTCGCCGTCCATGAGCGTGCGACCCCAGTTTGGGCCGCTATGGTCATCCTCAGATGATCTGAAACCCGAACCGCGTAACCATCAGCTCAATGTCCGAGTAGTCGCGGTTGCCTTCCCAAAGCGCATCACGCGTGGCGATTACGAGTTCGTAGTGTGCGCCAGGGTCGAGCAGTTCGTCCGTTTCAGTCACGACCGGGATTCTCCCATGCCCAGCCGACGTTAAACATTTGTCCGCTCGCTCGCGGCGTATTCGCGGCGTCTCCGGAGATGATGAAGGGCGCTCCCGATTGTGGGGAGCGCCCTCTACCTGTTGAAACGCTGGAGCCGATGACGGGAATCGAACCCGCGTATTCAGCTTGGGAAGCTGATGTTCTACCATTGAACTACATCGGCACGCTGGGCTTTTGCCGATTCTCACCGGCTCCTCCCGAGCACGGAGCAAACTGTAGCAGACTCCCTGAGCGGTGGTGCACACCACTGTGGGTGTGGTGGGTCGCGACTGCTCCGGGGCTGAGAGTATGGACGTCATGGCAACCGGACGGATCTACGGTGGACGTGCAGGTGAGGAGCGGCAGGCTGATCGGAAGGCCCAGCTGATCGAGGCCGGGTTGGATCTGCTCGGGGCGCCGGACGGTGAGCCGGTGTTGTCGGTGCGTGGCGTGTGCAAGCGTGCCGGGTTGGCGTCGCGGTACTTCTACGAGAGCTTCGCCGACCGTGATGCGCTCACCGGTGCCGTGTACGACCATGTCGTTCAGACGATCGCTCAGAGCACGCTCGCGGCGGTGGGTGCGGCGCCGCAGGACGACGACCGCGCGATCGTGTGGGCCTGCGTACAGAACATCGTGCGGGAGATCGCGGACGATCCGCGGCTGGGGCGCATGCTGTTCTCCGTCAGTCAGGCCGATCCACAGCTCGCGAAGCGGCGTCTCGAATCGTCGCGGATGTTCGCGGGGCTGGTGATGGCGCAGGCCGAGAACATCTACGCGGTGAGGCAGAGTCCGCGCCTGGACCTGGCCGCGCACTATGTCGTCGGGGGTCTCGCCCAGGTGCTCACGGCATGGCTGGACGGAACTCTCCCGCTCGAGCAGGACGTCGTCGTCGACGAGTGCACCGAGTTGTTGCTCACCATGTCGGCGCAGCTACGGGCGACGAACTCCCCGCCCGGGGAGTAACGGCCACGCAGCGGTGGGTTGTTAACCTCTACGCGTGCTGCTCTCCGATCGTGACATCCGCGCCGAGATCGCTTCCGGGCATCTCGGCATCGACCCCTTCGATCCGGACCTCGTGCAGCCGTCGAGTGTCGATGTCCGTCTCGACAGCTTGTTCCGGGTGTTCAACAACACCCGCTACACGCACATCGACCCGGCGAAACAGCAGGACGAGTTGACCTCGCTCGTGGAGGTACCGAGCAACGAGCCGTTCGTGCTGCATCCCGGCGAGTTCGTGCTCGGTTCGACGATGGAGCGTTGCTCGCTCCCCGCCGATCTCGCGGGACGTCTCGAAGGCAAGTCGTCGCTGGGGCGGCTCGGGTTGTTGACGCACTCGACTGCCGGCTTCATCGACCCCGGTTTCGACGGGCACATCACCCTCGAACTGTCGAATGTCGCGAACCTGCCGATCATTCTGTGGCCGGGAATGAAGATCGGGCAGCTGTGTCTGTTCCGGTTGACGAGTCCCGCGGAGTTTCCGTACGGGAGTGCGGCGGTCGGGTCGAAGTATCAGGGGCAGCGGGGTCCGACTCCGTCGAAGGCGTACCTCAATTTCGTGCGCGTCCACCCTGATTCGCGTCCGAGTTGAACGAATCGGGCACTTCGTTCGCACGGGTACCTACCCGATCGGGTAGTTTCTGCGGACATTCCCCGGTTCTTTCCGGTAATCGCTCGCATGTATCAAGATCGCGTGTCTAGACTCGCTTGTGTCGTCCTCCTGTCCCCCCTGCGAGGACGACCCCTGCGCAGTCCGGTATCCCCCCATCTCCGGGCTGCGCCGAAGCTCCGCCGACCCACCACCACGGTCGGCGGAGCTTCACTTCGATCGGCACCGGTGCGACCGTAGGTGGGCGCGGCACCGCCGACTATTCTCGTCGCCATGACGACGACCGGACCGCGCATCACCATCACCTACTGCACGCAGTGCCGGTGGTTGCTGCGCGCCGGATGGATGGCCCAGGAGTTGCTCACCACCTTCGGAGCGGATCTCGGTGAGGTGGCGCTCGTTCCCGGTGTCGGAGGTGTCTTCCGGATCGCCGTGGACGATCGGATCGTGTGGGACCGCAAGGACGACGGCGGATTCCCCAACATCGCCGTCCTCAAGCAGCGCGTCCGCGACGTCGTGGACCCGGGGCGCGACCTGGGGCACTCCGACCGTGGGCAGGGCCACGGACGCACCGCACCCGCATGATCGGACGGCGTATTTGGCGGGGCGTCACAGCAGGGATATAGTGACGACGATCACTCACCGGGGTGTATGTGATCTGCGTCCGCCGGGCATGCCGGCATCGACTCGACGAGGATTGTGTTGACGACCTGCACGACCGACACACTGTACGACAACTCTGCCGCACCGGGAACCACCGAGTGGATCAAGGCACACCTGGCGCGGATGGACGAGGACGTACGGTTCGACGAGGTCGGGGCCGACCGCCGCAACTGACGTCGAGGCTCCGCCGGCGACGGGGAGTGCGGGCGTTGCGCACGCCGTCGCCACCGAGGAGCGTTCGGACAGAGGAGTGTCAGGACGACGGTTCCGACACGGCGGCCTCGCGTGCCTCACGCATCCACCGGGGTGCGATGAACACGCCCTCCGCCTCGACGCACACCTCACCGGCGCAGGAGATGAAGCCGGTGACGAACGCCTTCGCGCCCTCGATCCGATCGAGCCGGGCCTCGGCGCGGAGGTCTCCGAGCGGGGTGGGGCGCCGGTAGCGGACGGTGAGGGTGCCGGTCATGCCCGGCGCCCCCGCATGACGGGCGGTGTCGCCGAGCACCTGGTCGAGGACCAGCGCCGACACTCCGCCGTGTGTGTATCCGGCGGGACCTTCGTAGCCGGCGTGCAGGTGGAAGTCCGCCCACACCCGCCCGTCGGGATCGACCTGCAGATCGAGCGGGGGAGCGACTGCGTTGCGCAACCCGATCGCCGCATTCCCCCACGTCCGGAAGGAACCCGAGTCGTTGAACCGCGTGCCGAACGGGCCCGACTCCTTGTCGCGTGCCAGGATCTCCCGGGCTGCCGCGAGGTGTCCACGGGCCTCGGTGACATCGGTGTCGTCGGCGCGGGTCTGGATGCCGAGCAGGATCAGGTCCCGCAGGTCCTGCGTCAACGGTTCGTAGCGGGCCGCCTGGCGAGCGATCTCGTCGTCGGACAATCCGTCGTTGACGTACAGGCTGTGGATATCGGGGGAATCCGTCATCGCTCGGTGTCTCCGTGTTTCGAACAGTGGGCCGCTCTTCATCGGAGCAAGCGACACCCGCCGTTGTCAACGTGGGATCTGCTGGTCGGGACGGTCCCGACCGGCGTGCGGGCCGCGGAGAATCGGCGTGCGGGGTGTCCGTAGAGCACATCGCCGGGAGCGGCCGACCGCCTTCGGCACGGCTCGGCGGGGGGAGGACGGCGACGCCGGTTGCGAGGCGTCGGTGGTCGCGGCCCCCTCCGTCGTCGCGGGGCGGGGTTGCTCACCGAGCGTCGTCGTACGTCCCGGGTCGGTCGATGCGGCGATCGCTCATCGACCAGGGCGCTGCCGATGCGCGGGGCCGAAATGCCTACGCGAAAGTGACTTTCGCAGCGGGGGACGTCCTCGCGCGCTCGCGTGCGACGGTGCGGTGACGGTGTGCGGGCGGGTGGCCGATGCTGCCGTGCGTGCGGCGTCGGTCCTTCGGCTCGGCCGGACACGGAGTTCGCGGCTGCGGCGTGTTCGTCGATCGTGTCGTCGTGATGGATCGCCGCCACCGGGGTGCCGATGTGATGGCGGCAACCTCGGTCTCCGCGGGTGACGCGATCGAGCATCGCCGCCCCGATTCATGAGATATCCCACGTCGCGCAGGCGGCCGACGGGTGCGTTCCGCGCGCATTCCACGTCGGGGTGGAGTCCGCGGTCAGTCCTCGATCGACCGGTCGGTCGCGAGCCTGAGGTACAGCAGGGTGTCGCCCTCGACGAGCGTCGCGACCTCGGGGGAGCCCACCCGGTACAGCGACCCCCGACGTTCGATGCCGAGAACGATCTGCCGCAGGTGACGCGGATCGGCACCCACCTCGTCGTCGTCGACCTGACGCTCGGAGAGCGTGAATCCCATCTCGGGGGTGAGGATGTCCTCGATCACCTCGACGACGTGCGGTGCGCTCGTCGCGACACCCAGCAGGCGACCGGCTGTCTCGGACGACACCACCACCGAATCGGCGCCCGAGCGGCGCAGCAGATGGGCGTTGCCGGATTCGCGGATCGCGACGACGAGTTTGGCGGTGGCGCTGATCTCCCGCACGTTGAGGGTGATGAGGACCGCGGAGTCGTCGCGGCTCGTCGCGACGATCACGGCGGCGGCGCGTTGCACCCCGGCGAGCCGCAGCACGTCGGATTTGGTGGCGGAACCCTGCACCGTCACCAGGCCCTGTCCGGCCGCGGTCTCGAGGACCACCGGGTCGGCGTCGACGACGACGATCTGCGACGGGGGCACCCCGTCGCCGAGCATCGCGTCGACCGCGGAGCGTCCCTTCGTTCCGTACCCGACGACGACGGTGTGGTCGTGGACGCGGCGTCGCCAGGACTGGATGCGGAACGTCTGCCGCGACGACTCGGTCAACGCCGACAGTGTCGTGCCGACCAGCACGATGAGGAAGAAGACGCGCAGCGGTGTGATCAGGAGGACGTTGACCAGTCGCGCGCCGGGCGTGACCGGGGTGATGTCGCCGTAGCCGGTGGTCGAGAGCGACACCGTCGCGTAGTAGACGCAGTCCAGCAGCGACATGCCGTCGCCCCGTGAATCACGGTAGCCGTCGCGGTCGATGTAGACGATGAGGACCATGAGGAACAGGGCGCCGAGCGCGTAGCCGATGCGGCGCACGATGGCGCGTTCGGGACTGGCGATGCTCTGGGGAACCTTCAGGACACCGACCAGCGCGAAGTCGGGGCGCTCGGTGAGCTGATCGGACCGGCTGAACCGGGCACGCAACCTGTCGGGCATTGACTCACTCTTGCACGATGCGGCGCGTCACGCCGAAACATCACCGGCCATCGGCCGGGAAAATGGTCAGCCGCCTACGACGCGACGGTGCTCGGTCCGCACCGCGCGGTAGATCGCCACGAGGTCGGCGTCGTCGCCGGCCTCCACCTGTTCCGCCCAGGTGTCGAATGCGACGTGTGCCGGCACCGCTGCCGATTCGATGAGCAGCCGCGCGTAGGACGGTGGACGGATGTCCCGCACCTTCGCGGTGACGGCCTGGGTGATGCGGCAGATCGTGACGCAGTCGCTGGCGTAGACGAACGAGCGCAGGTGGTCGTCGGTGACGACCAGGCGACGGGTGCGCAACAGCAGGTCGCGGGTCTCGTCGGTCTCCTGGGTCAGCCGGCGCAGCGACCGCTCGTGGAGTGCTTCGACACCGTCGAGGTCGATCTTCTCGGCGGGGGTGGCGGCGAGCCAGTCGAGCACCTCCGCCTCGAAGTCGCGGTCGTTGATGTAGACCGATTCCTCCTTGGTGGCGAAGCAGCGGAAGAACGTGCTCGGTGACACACCGGCGCGGCGTGCGATCTCGTCGACGGTCGTCACGGCGGATCCCTGGGCTTCGAAGAGTTCCAGCGCGGCGCGGGTGATCTCGAGGCGTGTCTCCTGTTTCCGGCGTTCCCGCAGGCTGGGGGCGCGGGAGGGGGAGGCTGCCTCGGCCGGGGGTGTCATCGCGCTGGTCCTTTCGCTCCGGCGGGTGCCGCGCACGGGCTCCTATCGCCCGCCAATGTAGCAGCGAAAATCAATTTGACAGTCTCTCTCATCTCGAGTGAAGCTTTCACGACCGCGCGATCGCGGTTTCCGTCGTGCTCGATTTCATTGATTTGAGAAGGCTCCGCAATGCAGACACCACAGACACAGGACAGGCCGGACACCGGCCACGAGAAAGGTCTCGCCCCCGGCAGCGCGCTGTTGATCGGTGTGCTGGTGATCGCCGCGTTCGTGATGATCCTCAACGAGACGATCATGAGTGTCGCGCTACCGGTCCTCATGCTCGATCTGGACATCTCCGCAAGCACCGCGCAGTGGCTCACCACTGGCTTCATGCTCACCATGGCCGTCGTCATCCCGGTCACCGGGTACCTGTTCGAACGCTTCACCCTCCGGCAGGTGTTCGTCGCGTCCATGGGTGTGTTCAGCCTCGGCACCCTGCTCGCGGCGGCCGCACCCGGCTTCGAGGTGCTGCTCGCGGGCCGTATCGTGCAGGCCGGCGGCACCGCCATCATGCTGCCGCTGTTGATGACGACGGTGCTCCGCGTGGTTCCGGTCCATCGTCGCGGCGGGATGATGGGCATCATCTCCATCGTCATCTCGGTTGCCCCGGCGGTGGGGCCCACCATCTCCGGCATCGTGCTCGACGCCCTCGACTGGCGCTGGATGTTCTGGATCGTGCTGCCCATCGCGCTGATCGCCTTCGGCATCGGCGCCAAGCTGGTCCGCAACGTCACCGAGATCAGCCGCCCGCCCCTCGACGTGCTGTCGGTGATCCTGTCGGTGCTCGCGTTCGGTGGAATCGTGTACGGACTGAGCTCGATCGGGCATTCGTCCGGTGAGTCGAGCATCCCGGCGTGGATGCCGCTGGTCGTCGGTGTCGTCGCCCTCGCGGTGTTCGTGCGGCGGCAGATCACCCGCCAGGGCGACGGGCGCGCCCTGCTCGACATGCGCCCGTTCGCCACGCCCGTGTTCAGCATCGGCCTGACCACCGTGGTGATCAGCATGATGTCGCTGTTCGGCGCGTTGATCCTGCTGCCGCTCTACATGCAGAACGTGCGCGGACTCGACACCCTCACCACCGGTCTGCTGTTGCTCCCCGGTGGCCTCGCGATGGGTCTGCTGTCGCCGTTCGTGGGCCGGCTCTACGACCGTGTCGGGGCGCGTCCCCTCGTGATTCCCGGCACGATCGTCGTCAGCGCCTCACTGTGGTTGATGACGCTGCTCGATGCCGGGTCGTCGCTGCCGATGGTCATCGGCATCCACGTCCTGCTCATGCTGGGGCTCGCGTCGGTGATGACCCCGCTGATGACCTCGTCGCTCGGATCGGTGCCCGCCGAGCTGTACTCGCACGGCAGCGCGATCTTCAGCACCGCGCAGCAGCTCGCGGGTGCCGCCGGCACGGCGCTGTTCATCACGGTCATGACCAACGCTGCCGCGTCGCGTGCCGCCGACGGGGCGACGGAGCTCGCCGCGAACGAGGGCGGGATCCACACCGCCTTCCTCTACGGCGGCATGATCTCCCTGATCGCGGTGGTGGCGTCGCTGTTCGTGGGACGGGCACCGGCAGCGGATCGCTGACCGATCAGATGTCGAGGAAGACCGTCTCGCGTCCGCCGTCCGGGGTGTCCTGCAACCGGATGTCGAACGTGTAGACGGTCTTTCCGTTCCGTGTGCCGCGCCGCGCGATCAACGTGTTGCGGCGTACCTCCCATTCGATCGAGCGCAGCAGCGGATCGGCGGCGTTCGCCTCGGTCTCGTCGTCGAAGTAGACCCGGGTGTGCAGGCCGAGGTTGATGCCCCGCGCGAAGAGCACCATCGCGAGGTGCGGGGCCTGGATCGTGTCACCGGTTCCCGGTACCGGCCCGGGCTTGATCGTCTCGAACGTGTAGACACCGGTGTCGAAATCGCCGCCGGTGCGACCCCAGCCGCGGAAGAACTCGTCGCCCCGCTCTCCTCGCGGGTCGGCGGGGTGGTGGTACCTGCCGTCGGCGTCGGCCTGCCAGATCTCGACGAGCACATCGCGGACCGGGGTGCCGGAACCGTCGAAGACGCGCCCCTCCACGGTGATCCGCTCGCCGCGGGTGTCGTCGGACACGAGGACGTTGCCGAAGTTGTTGTCGAAGATGTCGAAGCCGGCCTGCTGCGGGGCGAGACCGATGTGCACGTAGGGGCCACCGGTCTGCGAGGGTGTCTCCGGTCGGCGCTGCACCATCGGGAACGGGGTGAGCGGCGGCAGATCCGGTGTGGGAGAGAAGGAATTCATCGGGCGGCTCCCGTCGACCGGGGGTTCTCGAAGAAGGTGGCGCGGCGGCCGCGCAACGTGATGTCGAAACGGTACGTGCGACTGTCGAACGGAGTGTTGTTCGCCGGATCCGCTTGCGCGATCAGGCTGCGGAGCTGGTTGCGGGACGGGACGGTCGCTGCGATCGGGCACTGCTCGATGAGCGGGTCACCCTCGAAGTAGGACTGCGTGATCAGTCGCTGCGCCCAACCGTCACCGATGATCGAGAAATGGATGTGCGCGGGGCGCCACGCATTCGCGTTGTTTCCCCACGGATAGGGGCCGGGTTTGATGGTGCGGAAGAAGTAGTAGCCGTTCTCGTCGGTGACCATGCGTCCGCAGCCGCCGAAGTTCGGGTCGATCGGCGCCAGATGATAGGTGTCGTTCTTGTGTCGGTAGCGGCCACCGGCGTTGGCCTGCCACGCCTCGACGAACGCGCCGCGCACCGGATTTCCGAACTCGTCGCGTACGTGGCCGTGCATCACGATGCGTTCGCCGATGGGCAGTCCCCCCTTCGCGAAGTTGAGGATCATGTCGTTGTCGTGCGCGCCGAGTTCGTCGGGCAGGATCATCGGCCCGGTGCGCTCGGTGAGGGTGTTCCGCGGGGAGAGAAGCGCGTTGCGGGGCGACCGCAGCACCGAGGTGCGATAGCCGGGGGTCAGCGCCGGGGGATGCTGAGTGAGGTCGCGTTCGACGAACTCCCCGTACCGGTGGGTCGGATCGGCGGTGGTCATGGGCCACTCCGTTTCGTGGGCTGAGGGCGTTGAGGCAACGATATGGGTTCCTTTCGCTCATGTGAATTGACGAATACGGCCCATTTGCATAACTTTTGCTTATGGAAAACGCGGGGTTGTCCGGTCGTATCCGTCTGCGTCACCTGCGGTGTTTCGTCGCCGTCGCGCAGGAACGCCAGGTCGGGAGGGCCGCCGCTCGGCTGCGCCTGACGCAACCGGCCGTCACCAAGACACTCAACGAACTCGAACTGCTCGCCGGCACGAAACTGCTGGAGCGAGGCCGTCACGGTGCGCGCCCGACCACCGCGGGCCTCCGCTTCCTCGACCACGCCGAACGCGTCGTCCGCGCGTTCGACACGGCGGTCGCGGACCTCGCCGGAACACCCGGGACCGGTCGCGACACCGTGCGCATCGGATCGCTGCCGTCCGCCGCATCCGTGCTGCTCCCGGACGTGCTCACCGCGCTGCACGACCTGCATCCCGACGTCGGCGTGCAGGTGCACACCGCGCCCAACACCGACCTGCTCGCCGCCCTGCGCGGCGGCGACGTCGACGTCGTGATCGGGCGGATGAGCGACCCCGACACCATGCGGGGTCTGTCGTTCGAACTGCTCTACGCCGAAGCCCTCGCGTTCGTCGTGCGCACCGGTCACCCCCTCGCCGGCCGCTGCCCGACGGTCGCGCAGATCTGCGAGTACCCGCTCGTCGTCTCCGGCACCGGCACCGTGCCGCGCCACCACACCGATGTGCTGTTGCGCCGCCACGGCATCGACCTACCCGCGGGCACCGTCGACACCATCGACGTCGCGGTCGCCGCGACGCACGTGCGTGGAAGCGACGCCGTGTGGGTCGTTCCCGAACGCGTTCCCGCCCGGGACATCACCGAGAAACGCCTGAGCCGGCTGCCCGTCGACACCGTCGGAACCGCCGAGCCCATCGGCGTCGTTCGTCCCGCCGCCGCCGCATCGTCTATCGTCGACGACATCGCCGCGCTGTTGCGCCGCGTCGCGCACGGCCCCGCCGACATGTGAGAACGCGCCCGCCCCCGGACTTTCCGGGGATCCTCATCGACGATGCCCGAGGACCCGATGCCCACTGGACCAGACCCTCACCGGGGACCGCTGTTCGACGCGGTCCTCGGCGCCGACGAACTCGCCCCGCTGGTGTCCGACCGCGCGTGGATCGGTGCGCTCCTCGAGGTGGAGAGCGCGCTGACCGCGAGCGCCGTCGGCATCGGCCGGGCCACCGCCGCCGACGCCGCGGCCGTCGCGGACGCCGCCGCCGCGCTCGCCCGCGACCTCGACCCCGCAGAACTCGGCGCGCTCGCCGCGGCCGGCGGCAACCCCGTCATTCCGCTCGTCGAACTGCTGCGCGAGCACGCCGACGCCCCGGCCGCCGCCGTGCACGTCGGCGCCACCAGCCAGGACGTCATGGACAGCGCGCTCATGCTGCTCGCACGGCGCGCCGGAGCGCGGACCCTCGGATACCTCGACGCCGCCGCCGACGCCGCCGCCGCCGTGTCCCGCGACCATCGGGCGACCCCGATGATCGCGCGCACCCTCGGACAACAGGCGCTGCCCACCACGTTCGGGGCGCTCGCCGCGTCGTGGCTCACCGGACTCGACGACGCCCGCGACGAACTCGGTCGTGCACTGACCGCGCTGCCCGTGCAGTACGGCGGGGCCGCCGGCACCCTCGCCGCGGTCGCGCCGCACGGTCTCGTCTTCGCCGACGACCTCGCCGACCGGCTCGGCCTGGCCCGGCAACGCGTGCCGTGGCACACCGTGCGCACCCCGATCACCCGCCTCGCGTCGGCGCTCGGTGTCGCCGCCGGCGCCGTCTCGAAACCCGCCTCGGACATCGTGCTCATGGCGATGACCGAGATCGGGGAGGTGTCCGAGGACACGCCGGGGGGTTCGTCGGCCATGCCCCACAAACGCAATCCCGTGGCGGCGATCGCCGCGCGCGCGGCGGCCCGGCGCGTACCGGGGCTCGTCGCGACGGCCCTGGCCTGCGCCGACCACGAGTTCGGGCGGGCCGCGGGGGCGTGGCACGCCGAATGGGAGACGCTCACCGAGTTGCTGCGGCTGACCGGGGGCGCCGTGCGTCGTCTCGCCGTGAGTCTCGACGGCCTGCACGTGCACGTCGACGCCCTCGACCGCAACCTCGCGCTCACCGGCGGCGCCGTCCTCGCGGAGAAGGTCGTCACCGCACTGTCGCGACACGTCGACGACGCCCGCGCCATCGTCACCGACGCCGCGGTGTCGGGGGTTCGGCTCGACGAGGATCCGCGGATCACCGCGCACCTGTCGGCGGGTGAACTCGCCGGCCTGCTCGACCCCACCCGTTATCTCGGGCACGCCGCCGACCTCGTCGACCGTGCCCTGGCCCGACACGGAGGACGCGCGTGATGCTCGAATACGAACGACACGGTGATCCCGACGCCCCCACGGTGGTCCTGGCCGGATCGGACGGTGCGGCGTGGGCGGCGCAGATCGCGGCACTGTCGCCGGACGCGGAGGTGATCGTCGTCGACTCTTCCGCAGCCCCCGAAGAATTCGCGGCGCGGATCCTCGATGTCCTCGACGAGATCGGTGTCGGCGCTGCTCATCTCGTGGGGCACGGTCACGGCGGCGCACCCGTGCAGTGGATCGCCGCGCACCGTCCCGATCGGGTGCACACGCTGACGCTGCTGTGCGCGCCCGCGCGGTCCGGATCACCGGAATGGGACGGCCGTACCGATCTCGCGCGGATCGTCGCCCCCACACTCGTGATCGCCGGTGCCCAGGACCGGGAGGTGGCGCCCGAAGCCGCGAGGGAGGCGGCCGACGGCATCGCCGATTCCGAGTTCCACCTTCTCGACCCGGGTACGCATCTCGTGCACGTCGAGCAGGCGGGTCGGGTCGGTGTTCTGATCCGCCGTCATCTCGCGCGGTCCGGTCCGCTCGAGCGATATCGGTCGGCCGCCGTCGACGTCGGTATGCGGATGCGCCGGTCGGTGCTCGGCGACGCCCACGTGGACCGGGCGACGGCGCAGGCCACCGAGTTCACCGCGCCGTTCCAGGATTTCATCACCCGCACCGCGTGGGGCGACATCTGGGCGCGTCCCGGTCTCGACCACCACACCCGGCGCCTGCTCACCCTCGCGATCCTCACCGCGGTCGGTAACGAGCACGAGCTCGACATGCACATCCGTGCGGCGCTGCGAGCGGGCATGGATCCCGACGAACTCATCGAGGTCTTCCTCCACACCGCCGTCTACGCGGGTGTGCCGAACAGCAACCGTGCCTTTGCGATGGGGAGGCAGGCGTTGGCCGACCTCGGGGTCTGACGTCGTGACCGTGCTGGACCATGAAGCACGCAACGCAAAGGTGAGGCTCGCAACGCCGATGGTTGACCATTGGCGTTGCGAGCCTGACATCAAGGGTGCGAGCCTCAGCCGAGCAACTCCCGCAACACTGCTGCGAAGCCCTCCGGGTCGCCGGGCACACCGTATCCGTCGGCCGTGAACCCGGCGTGGCCGCCGGGAAACAGTGTGAGCTCGACGCCCAGCCGCCGCGCGACCTCCGCTGCTGCGCGAGCGGAGACCTCACCCGTCGACTCCCTGCCCGCTCCGATCACAATGCGGGTCGACGCCTGCGCCAGTGCGCCGAAGTCGGGTTCGTATCCGGTGCACGACTGCAGATTCTGGCTGAGCAGAGCGTCGTCGCGGGAGCCGTCGTCCTCGGTGCTCATACCGAACATCGACGGGTCGGGCGCGGGCACGGCGAGATAGGACGGTTCCAGTGGGCCCGTTTGCGACAGCATCATCGCGAACTTCGCCATTGCCGGACCCATCCCGCTGCGCTGGTAGCTGGCATCGATGTCGTCGATCACCGCTTTGATCACCGAGTGGTCGGGCAGGAGTGGGCACGCCGGCGGTTCGTGCGCGATCAGCGTCCGGACTTGTTCGGGATGTACCGTGACCAACGCGAGGCCGTTCACCGCGCCGCCGCTGCTGCCGAACAGGTCGACCGGGCCGACGCCGAGTGCCTCGATGAGGCGGTGCAGGTCGTCGGCGTGGAGGTCGGGCGTCGAAAGGCCGGGGGTGTCGCGGGGGCTGCGCATCACGCCGCGAGGGTCGTAGGTGACGACGGGGCGGTCGACGAACTGCGCCGCGAGCGCTGCGAATCCTCCCGCATCCATCGGCGACCCCACGATCAGCAGTGGGGTGCCGGACTTCAGGGAGCCGCGGATGTCGTAGGTGAGGGTGGCGCCGGGAACGTCCAGGGTGGCGGTGGTGACGGGGCGATCGATTGTGGTCATGCCGTGACAGACCGGGGTCGACGACAGAACTCATCGGTCAGGTCCGAGATTGCCCGATCGCGGGTATCGGCCCGCCGATGGCCGATACAGTAGATACTCGACAAGGACTCCCAGTGTTCCGCATCGGAAGGGACGAGCTTGTGACCAGATCCGGCAAGGTGGAAATCGATCCGGCGCTGATCGATCTGTACAAGGACCTTCACAGACATCCGGAACTCGGATTCCAGGAACATCGCACCTCTGCCATCGTGGCCGAGCGATTGAATGCTCTCGGGTTCGAGGTCACCACCGGTGTCGGGAAGACCGGAGTGGTCGGGGTGTTGAAGAATGGCGCCGGACCGACCGCATTGCTTCGCGCCGACATGGATGCCCTCCCTGTCAAGGAGGACACCGGCCTCGACTACGCCAGTACCGCTACCGCCGTGGACGAACACGGCGAGACGAAGCCGGTGGCGCACGCGTGCGGTCACGACATGCACATGACGTGCCTGCTCGGCGCAGCGCAGATTCTCTCCACTGATACTGCGAGTTGGTCGGGCACACTGCTCCTCGTCTTCCAACCGGCCGAAGAGTTGGGTGCGGGAGCCCAAGCCATGGTCGACGACGGGCTGTTCGACAGGTTCCCCAAACCGGATGTGGTGCTCGGTCAGCATGTGGCGCCGCTTCCGGCAGGCAAGATCGCCGGACATCCCGGTCTCTCGTATGCGGGGTCGGACTCGCTGCGCGTGCGTGTGATCGGCCGAGGTGCGCACGGGTCGATGCCGGAAGCATCCATCGACCCGATCGTCATTGCGGCCGAGGTCGTATTGCGTCTGCAGACGATCATCTCGCGCGAGATCCCGAGCACGGCGACCGCGGTGCTCACGGTCGGCTCCGTTCATGCCGGAAATGCGGCCAATGTCATTCCCGGTGAGGCGGAGCTCCAACTGAACATCCGCAGCTACGACGCGGGGGTACGGCAAAAGATCCTCGACAGCGTCGACCGCATTGTTCGCGGCGAATCTGCGACAGCGGGCGCCCCGGAAGAACCTGAAATTACCTCGATCGAGCGGTTCCCGGTGGTCACGAACGATCCTTCCGCCCTGAACAAGACGTTGGATGCCTTCGCTACGTGGTTGGGGGCGGACAAGATCCTCGACCCGGGGGCGGGCGCGGGCAGCGAGGACGTCGGAGTCCTCGCCACGAGCGCAGGTGCGCCCCTGGCGTATTGGCTGCTCGGAGGAGCGGATCCGTCGGTGTTCACCACGGGCGACATGACGGATCCCGCGCTGCTGAAGGTGCCGTCGAACCACTCGCCGCACTATGCGCCGGTCATCGAACCGACCATGACGATCGGGGTCACGGCATTGGTCACCGCAGCGCGAACCTGGTTGCCGGTGACGTAGCGGATTGTCGGCGCCCCTGCACAGGGGCGAAGCTCCTCACAACATCCCTTTCGGGTTCTACAACAGTCCATATGGACTGTTATGGTTCTGCGCGTGACCGAAGAACAGACCCTTGCACCACGCGCCGGACGTCGCGAATGGTCGGCCCTCCTCGTCCTCGTCCTCGTCGTGGTGTTGATTGCGGTCGACAACACAGTGCTCTACCTGGCCGTGCCGTCGATGGCCGCCGACATCGACCCCAGTTCGACGCAGTTGTTGTGGATCGGCGACATCTACTCGTTCGTGCTGGCAGGTCTGCTCATCACGATGGGCAACCTGGCCGATCGCATCGGTCGCAAACGGTTGCTGCTCATCGGTGCTGCAGGGTTCGGTGTCGCATCCGTCATCGCGGCGTTCGCACCCAACCGCGAAACCCTCATTGCTGCACGCGTTCTGCTGGGCGTGGCAGGCGCGACGCTGATGCCGTCGACGCTGGCGATCATTCGTGCCACATTCCTCGACGCGAAACAACGCACGACGGCGATCGCCATCTGGGCGATGGGCGCCACCGGAGGCGCCGCGATCGGTCCGCTCGTCGGCGGTGTCCTGCTCGAGAACTTCTGGTGGGGCTCGGTGTTCTTGATCAATGTGCCGGTGATGGTGATCGTGCTGGTCGCCGGGCCGATGCTGCTGTCGGAGTCGCGCGGTAGCTCCGCTCTGACGATCGACGTGATCTCGGCGTTGTTGTCGATCCTCGCCATCGTCCCGGTGGTGTACGCCGTGAAGCACTGGGCCGGTAGCGGGCTGGACTGGAGCGTCCCGGTCACCGCGGTGTTCGGCCTGACCATGGGCTACCTCTTCGTGCGCAGGCAGATGCGACTGCCGAATCCGTTGCTCGACCTCTCGTTGTTCCGAATGCCCGCTTTCTCGGGTGCCGTGGCCGCCAACGGCCTGGCGATCTTCGCGTTCCTCGGGCTGCTGTACTTCTTCTCGCAGTACCTGCAGCTTGTCCGCGAATACGGCCCGCTGAAGGCAGGTTTGGCCGAACTGCCGTCGACGATCGCATCGATGATCGTCATCCTGTTCGTCGGTGCGCTCGTGGCACGTATGGGAACCGGTCGCGCGATCGGGCTCGGGCTCGCGACGGGAGCGATCAGCCTCGCCGGGCTCGGCCTGACCGTTTCGATGTCCAGCTATTGGGGCCTCGGTCTGTCGCTGGTCCTCCTCGGCCTCGGTGTCGGTATCGCGATGACACTGTCGACCGACGCCGTGGTCTCCGCGGTTCCCGCGGAACGTGCCGGAGCCGCATCCTCGATCGCGGAGACCGCTTACGAGCTCGGCGGAGCCTTGGGAATCGCGGTGCTCGGATCCGTTCATCTGGCGATGTACCGGTCGCATCTCGATCTGCCCGCGGGTACCGACCCGTCCGACGCGGCGACCGCCGAAGATTCGCTGGTTTCGACCGTCGCGACCGTCCTCGACCCGATCGTGGTCGACCATGCCCGGTCCGCGTTCGCGACAGCGGTGCAGACCACGTCTTTCGTCGCCGCGGTGATCCTTGCGGTCTCAGCCGTGGTGGCCTGGCGTGTGATCCCGTCTCCGCGGGGTGCGACAGTGGGGACCCATGAAGCGCACTGATCAGGTTGTCACCCGCGACAAGGAACGCACCCGCCGAGCGATCCTCGAAGCCGCCGAGCAGATGTTCGCCGAGCGTGGTTCGAAGGTCAGTCTCGCCGATATCGCTGCTGCGGCGGGGGTGACCAAAGGTGGCTTGATGCACCACTTCCCGAACCGCGACGCTCTGGTCTACGGCGCGCTCGAACACGGCATCCTGCGCGTGTGGGAGGAAGTACACGCCCACGTCGAGCTGTCGGAGAACAGGCCCGGAAAGTTCACGCGAGGTTATGTGCGCGCCCTCACCGGGGGCAGTGCCTACCTCATGGACATCTTCAACCCCGGTACTCTGCTCGCCACGCTCGGGAACTCTGCGGAGGTCGAGGCGCTGTATGTGCGGGACGCCGAGAAGTGGGACGCCGCATTCGCTGCAGACGGCCTGCCATGGCCGCGTGTGCTGGTGATCCGGTCGGCGGCCGAAGGGCTCGCCCTCTCGGTGGCGAGCCCGTATCTGAGCAGCAACGACCTCGATCTCGCGCGTGCGGAACTGCTGGCGCTCACCGAGGAGCACTAGCGCTGCGGAAGTAAGCAGGGCAAATGTAAACCTCGCAGGGCTGGTGGGTGACCACTGGTCCTGCGAGGTTCCTGTTTCGTCTGCTTACTTCGGTGCGCGGTCACGGAATGGCAGGCCTAGGCGTTCTGCGCGCGTCCCGCAGCGCGGGGTTCGGCCTGCAGTGCCTCTTCGGCATCGACGAAGTTCCCCGACAGGCTCATGCGCCGCGCGAACCCGCGACCCACGGCGGCGGGCAGGCGCGACGTCAGCCCCCAGCCCGGGAGCACTCCGACGCGGGCGTGGGTGTCGGCGAATCGTGCGCGCGTCGAGGCGATGAGAATGTCGCATGCGAGAGCCAATTCGAGGCCACCGGTGATGGCGGCACCGTTGATCGCGCCGATCACAGGCTTCGACAGCGGCGTCCACGGATGCCCGACGGGAATGCTCTCGTCCTCGACCTTCAGGAGCGTGTTGCCGCCGGATCCGAGTTCCTGGAGGTCGAGACCCGCGCAGAAGGCGGGGTCGGAGCCGGTGAGGATGACGACGCTGGTCTGGTCGTCGGCGTCCGCTGCGGCGAGTTCCGCGCGCAGGGTATCGATGAGCGCCGAGTTGAGCGCGTTGCGTTGCTGCGGTCGGTTGAACGTGAGAATGCGGACGGGTCCGCGCTGTTCGACGAGCAGGATCGATTCCGGCACAGCTTCTCCTCGGTGCTCTCGTGCTGCAGTGCTGTCCTGCTGCGAATTGACCTCTGTCTACCCGATGTGAAGTGTGCGGCGCTATCGGGCGCCGGGCATTTCGCGTAGCACCTCCAAGACCCGCTGGAGCGCGGGAGCGGTGTTGCCGCGTCGCCATGCGAGCGCGATCGGAAGTATCGGGCCGCCGTCGAGTGGGAGGTACTGCACGCCGTCGACGGTGATGTGCGCGGTCGACGCCACGACGACGGCGATCCCGACACCCGCGCCGACGAGAGCCAGGAGGCTGTACGGGTCGGGGGCTTCACGAGCGATGGTCGGTGCGAATCCTGCCGACGCGCACACGGTGAAGGTGGCATCGCGTACGAGTGAGCCGTGTGCTGCGGGATAGACCACCAGCCGTTCACCTGCGAGATCACCGGGTTCGAGAGTGTCTCGGTCGGTAAGTCGATGCCCGGCCGGTACCGCGACCATCAGGGATTCGTGTCGCACGGTCTCGGTGGCGAAGTCGTCGGGGACGGGGAGGCCGACGATGCCCATGTCGAGCAGGCCCTGGGCGACGAGATCGAGCACTTCGCCCGAATAGGTCTGGGGGCGTAGATCGAGTTCGATGCCGGGATGGTGATCCGCGAGCTCGCGGGTCAGCTCGGACAGCACGGTGTAGCCGCTCGCCCCGCCGAATCCGACGCTGACCACGCCGGTCTCTCCGGCCGCGGTCGAGCGCACCACCGCGCGTGCCACCTGGAGCTGTGCTGCGATCACCCGCGCCGGGGGCAATAATGCCGTGCCTGCGGCGGTGAGCTGCACCGATCTGGTGGTGCGCTCGAACAATCGGGCGCCGAGTTCTCGTTCGAGGGTGCGGATCATCTGGCTCAGCGGCGACTGTGCGATGTGCAGTCGTTCCGCGGCGCGTCCGAAATGCAGTTCCTCGGCAACCGCGAGGAACGCCTGCAGCTGACGGAATTCCATGTCGCCCTCAACTCAGTGGAATATCCACATAATCATGTCGAATTAGGTCTTGGACTTTACACGATCGTCCGTCGATAGTGATACGCACCTCATTCATTCGCGGACATGGCCCGCACGACACGCCTCGGAGTGCATCGTGAATCCAACCCCAGAGCACACCGCGCACGACACAAAAGCTGCGCGCCGAGCCGGCGTGACCGCCTTCGTCGGCACCACGATCGAGTGGTTCGACTTCTACATCTACGGCACGGCGTCCGCGCTGGTGCTGGGCAAGCTGTTCTTCCCCGATGTCTCCCCGGCAATCGGCACGCTGGCCGCATTCGCGACCTTCGCGGTCGGATTCATCGCACGACCACTCGGCGGCGTCGTCTTCGGCCACTTCGGCGACAAGTTCGGACGCAAGAACGCCGTCATCACCACCCTCGCGATCATGGGCATCGGCACTGTCGGCGTGGGCCTGCTGCCGACCTACGCCCAGATCGGTATTTGGGCGCCCATTCTCCTGGTCCTGTTGCGCGTGTTGCAGGGCATCGCGATGGGCGGGGAATGGGGAGGTGCCGTCCTCATCGCCACGGAATTCGCCCCACCACGCAAGAAAGTGCTCTACGGCGCGTTCGCGCAGCAAGGATCACCTGTGGGCAATCTCCTTGCGACAGTGGCCTTCCTCGGCCTGACCGCGATGTCCGATGCCGCATTCGAAGGCTGGGGTTGGCGGATCCCGTTCGTTGCCTCCGCCGCACTGGTGGTCGTGGCCCTCTACATCCGGCTGCGGATCCAGGAAACCCCCGAGATGAAGGCGGCAGTCGAGTCCCAGGAGAAGAAGCGTCTTCCGCTGGCCGAGGTGCTCAGCACGCACAGGACAGTCCTGCTGCTCGGAGTCGGTGCGGTGGTCGCCGGTGTCGCGATCACCTACGTCAAGACGACCTTCGCGCTGGCCTGGGCCACGACGGATCTCGGATTCGACCGGGGCGACTTTCTGCTCGTCATCACCCTCGCGCTGGTCGCGCAGGTCATCGTGCAGCCGTTCGGCGCCATCCTCGCCACCCGCATCGATGTGCGTCGAGCAGTGCTGTGGATGTTGATCCCCGAGCTCGTCGTCCTGCCGCTGATGTTCGTGCTCATCCAGACCGGCTCGCTCACCTGGGCGATCATCGGCATGGTCCTCGCAACGGCGCCGCACGCGATGTACTACGCGGCGCTGGCGGGCATCCTCGCGCAGGTGTTCCCCACTCACATCCGTTACACGGGGATCTCGCTGTCGTACCAGCTGTCGACGGCAATCTTCGCGGGTACAGCTCCGATGGTCAGCCAGTTCCTGCTCAATCGCACCGGAACGATCTGGCCGGTCGTCGGACTCGGGCTCGGATACGTTCTGCTCTCGCTGGTCTGCATGACAGCGCTCCTGCGCCGATCGGCCACCGCGTCCGGTGCCGACGCCGAACCTGCGGACCCCGCGCCCGCCCGCGCACCCGCTGCCACCCACTGACTTCCGCCGAGAACACACTGCCGAAAGGACGACGATGAACTACGCACACGAGGATCCCGCACTCCGGGCAGTGCTCGACCGGTGGATCGACGAACCCGACCGTGAACTCACCGAGCGTCTCCTCGACCGCCTCGGCGCCGACGCTGCACAGCGACTCGATGCACTCGCCGCCACCGCCAATGCACACCCCCCGACACTTCGCCAATACGACTGCGACGGCGAGCGCATCGACACCATCGACTACCACCCCGCCTATCTGGAACTGTGCCGCGCCGCGTACTCGGAGTACGGACTCTCTGCGCTCTCGCATCGCCCTGTTCACGGCTGGACGGACGTGCCCCCGCATCTCGTCAAGTACCTCGCGTCCTACCTGTTCGTGCAGGCCGAGTTCGGGCTCGCATGCCCGGTGTCGATGACCGATGCCGCTGCCCGCACGCTGCGCATGTTCGGCGATCCCGACGTGTTCGGGCCCTACATCGACGGGCTGACGTCGACCGACCCGGACGCGGCGCTGACCGGCGCGATGTTCATGACCGAGACGCAGGCCGGAACCGATATCGCGCAGACCGAGACCCGCGCCGAGCGCGACGGCACGGCGTGGCGCCTCACGGGCCGTAAATGGTTCGCCTCCAACCCGGATGCCGACGTCATCGTCACGCTCGCTCGGTTCCCGGGCGGCGCCGAGAACTCCACGCGCGGCGTGGGAATGTTCATGGTGCCCAAGCGACTTCCCGACGGAACGCGGAACTCCTACACGATCGACCGGCTCAAGGACAAACTCGGAACCCGATCGATGCCCAGCGGTGAAGTCACACTGCACGGTGCCTACGCGCTGCAGGTCGGCGAACTCGACCGCGGGTTCCGGCAGATGACCGAGATGCTCAACACCTCCAGGCTCTCCAACGCGATGCGTTCCAGCGCGCTCATGCGCCGCGCGCTGCGGGACGCGGTCGAACACACCCGGGTTCGGGAAGTGTTCGGCAAGACCCTGTTCGACCAGCCACTCATGCGCGCGACACTGCTGCCGCTCGCACTCGACGCCGAGGCAGCACTCGCACTCGTCGCCTACAGCGGAGCCACCCTCGACCGTGCCGACCGCGGTGACGACGCTGCACGCAGCATCGTCCGGATCCTCACCCCCGTCGCGAAGCACTACATATGCAAGCGTGCGCGCACCGTGACCGGTGAGGCGATGGAGATCCGCGGCGGCAACGGGTACATCGAGGACAGGGTGTTCGCGCGGCTCGTCCGCGACTCGCACCTCGGGTCCATCTGGGAGGGCTCGAGCAACGTCATCGCTCTCGACGTCCTGCGCTCCATGCGCAAGAACGGTGCACACCGAGTCCTGGCGGTAGCGATGCGCGCGATCCTAGAATCCGCGGGAGGCGACTGCGTACCCGCCGTCGCGGAACTGTGGGAACTGTGGGATGCGCTCGAAGCCAAGGGGGAGGAACTGCTCGCGAGCGACGACGTGCGCGCTCAAACCCTCTGCGCCACCTACACGGACGATCTCGCGCGCACCGTGATGGCCACGCTGCTCGTCGACCTCGCGTCCGGCCGCATCGCGCGTGGTCGCGGATACCGGTCGCTGCTGGTGGCGAATGCCTATCTCAGCGGCCTTGCCGGCGAACCGAATGCCGTCGCGCTGGCGCACCTCGATGCCGTCGTCGACGGCACCGACATCGACCCGTCCGTTGCGCACGCCGCAGCGACGGACTCACTTGCAGGAGCACGCTGATGACCGAGAATCCCGTCACCGGACCGGCGCCCCTCGCCGGAGTCAAAGTGGTCGATCTGTCCAAGATCCTGGCCGGACCGTACGCAACGATGTCGTTCGCCGACCTCGGCGCCGACGTCACCAAAGTGGAGCATCCCGACGGCGGCGACCCCACACGCACGTGGGGCCCCCCTTTCGTCGGGGACGACGCCACCTACTATCTCGCGGTCAACCGCGGCAAGAAGTCGGTGACCCTCGACCTGAAATCGGAGGAAGGGCAGCGGATCGTCCACCGCATGCTCGAGGACGCCGACGTCGTCGTCGAAAACTTCAAGCCGGGCAGCGGACTGCAGCAGATCTTCGACTACCGTGCACTGTCGGAACGGCACCCGCACCTCGTCGTCCTGCACATCTCCGCGTTCGGCGACGAAGGGCCCCTGTCCGACCAGCCGGGCTACGACATGGTCGCCCAGGCAGCGGGTGGGCTGATGTCGCTGACCGGCGAACCCGGCGGTGCCCCCATGAAGTCCGGTTACGCGATGGGCGACCTCGGTGCGGCGCTGTTCGGTGTGATCGGTGTGCTCGCGGCGCTGGTCGAACGCGGCAGAACCGGTCGCGGACAGTACGTCACCACCTCGCTGTTCGAATGCCAACTCGCGATGCACGTCAACTGGGCCACCAACTATTTCGCAACGAAGCAGCGCCCGCACGCCCTCGGCTCAGCACATCCCAATCTCGCTCCCTACCAGGCATATCCGGCCAGCGACGGCTACTTCGTCGTCGCGGTCGGCAACGATTCTCTGTGGGAGAACCTGTGTACGGCGATGGGTCGCGCCGAACTCGCGACCGACCCGCGGTTCCTCCGCAACCGAGACCGCATCGAGCACCGGGACGATCTCGAACAGGTGCTCACCGAGGTGTTCGCCGCGCACACCGTCGAATACTGGTGCCGGGTACTCGAGGAGCACGGGGTGCCCGTCTCACCGATCCGGCATCTCGACGAGATCTACGACGACCCGCACACCGCCGCGATCGGCATGATCGGCACCGTCGACCACGCGTCGGGTCCGCTCGAACAGATCGCGTTCCCCGTCAACTTCGGAGGAGTGCGGCCCCGGCTGCGCTCGGCGCCGCCGGTGCACGGTGAGCACACCGACGACGTGCTGGAGAAGTACCGCGCCGTGTCCGTCTGACATTTGTCACGGTGATCTCGTGACAGCCGGGGATCGCGGCGCGTCCCCGTGAACCACAAGAATTCCGATCGTGGAACACACAGAGGCCGCAGCGATCGAGCTGTACGACGTCGTCAAGACCTTCCGGCCGCGAGGCGCCGACGAGGTGCGCGCCGTCGACCACCTCGACCTGACAGTGCGGCGCGGCGAGGTCGTCGCGCTGCTCGGTCCCAACGGCGCCGGGAAGACCACCACCCTCGACATGGTGCTGGGCTTCACCGAACCCACCGCGGGGGTGGTGTCGGTGTTCGGGAAACCGCCACGGCACGCGATCGCCGCAGGCCAGGTGTCTGCGGTACTCCAGACCGGCGGGCTGCTGCGCGACCTCACCGTCCGCGAGACCGTTGACATGATCGCCTCGACGTTCCCCCGGCACCGCGACGTCGACGAGGTCCTCGAACGGGCCGGGGTCGCTGCACTCACCGGCCGGATGGTGTCGAAGTGTTCGGGCGGTGAGCAGCAGCGACTGCGGTTCGCATTGGCGTTGCTGCCCGATCCGGACCTGCTGATCCTCGACGAACCGACCGCCGGGATGGACGTCGGAGCGCGCCGCGACTTCTGGGCCACGATGCACGCCGAGGCCGACCGAGGGCGCACCGTCGTCTTCGCCACCCACTACCTCGAAGAGGCCGACTCGTTCGCGGATCGCATCGTGATGGTCGCCGGAGGGCGCGTCGTCGCCGATGGCCGGACCTCCGAGATCCGCGCGCTCGCCGCCGGACGGATGGTCTCCGCCGACATCGCCGACGGACGCGAGGACGACGTGCGCGCGGTGTTGGCGTCGCACCCCGGTGTCGCGGGTATCTCCGTGATGGGCAACAGGATCGAAGTCAGGGCAACGGATTCCGATGGGGTGGCTCGGACGCTCCTCGTCGACCTCGGTGCCACCAACCTCGAAATCACCGGTGGTTCGCTCGAAACCGCGTTCCTCACCCTCACCGAGAAGGTGCCCGCATGACCACTACGTTCATCCGCCTCGAATTGCGCCGCAAGTTCCGTGATTACGTGAGCGTCTTCTTCATCGCGATCCTGCCCGCCTTCTTCTACATCATCTTCGGTGCATCGCAGTCGTACGCATCCGAATCGGCCGGCCACGGCAACGTCGCCATGTACATCATGATCTCGATGGCCGCATACGGCGCGGTCACCGCGACCACCGGCATCGGCGGAATGGCCGCCGTCGAGCGCATGCAGGGGTGGGGGCGTCAACTCGGTCTGACGCCACTGACCGATGCGGGATTCGTCGCGATGAAGGCGACCGTCGCGTTGGTGTTCGCCGCCATTCCCATCGCCCTGATCTTCATCCTGGGTGTGTTCACGGGAGCATCGGGGCAGTGGAGCGCCTGGATTCTCAGTTCGATCGCCGTGCTCGTCGGCGCCGCCGTGTTCTCCGTGTACGGCCTGATGTTCGGTCTCGCATTCCGATCGGAGGCCGCTGTCGGCGCCGCGAGCGGCAGCTTGGTGGTTCTCGCGTTCCTCGGCAACATCTTCATTCCGCTCTCCGGCACCATGCTCGCCATCGCGAAGTTCACGCCGCTCTACGGCTACGTGGCGCTCGCCCGGTACCCGCTGACCGAGGGTGTCCTGATCGACGGCAACGGCGACGCCCTACCCGCCGAGCCGCTGTGGGTGCCGCTGCTCAATCTGTCGGTGTGGGCGATGATCTTCGTGGTTCTCTCGACATACCTGGTGAAGCGAGGACGGGGACGACAGTGACCGACAAGCAACACACCGACCCGCACGGTGAGGACCCGTGGGACCGGTTCGGGTGGTTCATGGCCACCGTCTGGCTCCTGTTCCTGTTCTACCCGCTGTCGGAGGTGCTGACCACGGGTTCGGCGCTCGGCAGGACCCTCGCCACGGTCGGCGTCGCCGCGTTCGCGCTCGTCTACGTCCACGGATTCCGTGCGCTCCACAAGGGGTCGGTGCCGCCCGCGCGGATCGCTGCGATCCACCTGCCGTTGCTCGTTCTCCTGATCTGCGCGGTGGGCCTGCACATCGGTCCGGGCGCGTTGGGTATGGGCGCGTTCGTCGTGTCGTTCGCGATGTTCACGCTGACGTTCGTGCCCAGGATGACCGTCCTCGTCGTCGCCGCCGCAGTGTGCCTGCTGGTGCCGTGGGTGAACGGCACCCTGCGCGACGACTTCTTCTACACGCTGATCGTCGTGCTGGTGGGTGCGATCACCGCGGTGATCCGCGCGGTCGGCGACCGGGACGACGAATACCGCGCGTTGCGCAACGAACTCGTGATCGCCGACGAACGCGACCGTGTCGCCCGCGACGTGCACGACGTCCTCGGGCACAGCCTCACCGCGGTCACCGTGAAGGCCGAACTCGCCGAACGTCTCGTCGACATCGACCCCGACCGCGCGAAGGCCGAACTCGCGGCGATCCGTTCGTTGACGCGGGAGGCGCTCGGTGAGGTCCGCGCGACCGTCTCGGGGCTGCGGATCGCCCGCCTCGGCGAAGAACTCGACCGGGCCCGCAGCGCACTCTCGGACACGGGAATCGCCGTCGACGTCCGCGGCGCGCCGGACACCGTCGACCCGCGGCACCGGATGGTCGCGGCGTGGGTGCTCCGCGAGGCCGTCACGAACGTCATCCGGCACAGTCGCGGCCGGCACTGCACGATCGAACTGCGCTCCGGTACGCTCCGCGTCGTCGACGACGGCGCCGGACTCGGCGGCGGCACCGAGGGCAACGGCCTGCGCGGTGCCCGCGATCGGGTGCGTGCGGCCGGTGGGGACATTCGCCTCGGTGCAGGTCCGGGCGGTCGGGGTACGGAGGTGGAGGTGGTCTTCGGATGATCCGACTGTTGCTGGCCGACGATCAGGCGCTCGTGAGGGGCGCCCTCGCCGCGCTGCTCGAACTCGAGGACGACCTCTCGGTCGTCGCGCAGGTCGGGCGCGGCGACGAGGTGGTCGACGCGGCCCGAACCAGTGGGGCGCAGGTGTGCCTGCTGGACATCGAGATGCCCGGCCTCGACGGCATCGCCGCGGCCGCGCGGGTGGCCCGGGAACTGTCGGGCGTACGGACCTTGATCGTCACCACGTTCGGGCGCCCCGGCTACCTGAGGTCGGCGCTCGAGTCGGGTGCCGCGGGGTTCGTCGTCAAGGACACGCCGGCCGCCGAACTCGCCGCCGCCGTTCGGCGGGTGAGTCGCGGTGAGCGCGTCATCGACGCTGCGCTCGCCGCCGAATCGATAGTCGGCGGGCACAATCCGCTCACCGATCGTGAGCGCGACGTACTGCGCGCCGCGCTCGGCGGCGCAACCGTTGCGCGGATTGCCGAGAGCGTGCACCTGTCGTCGGGTACCGTGCGCAACTACCTGTCGTCGGCGATCGGGAAGACCGGAACGACGACGCGGATGGAAGCCGCGCGACACGCACAGCACAACGGATGGATCTGAGCCGCACGCGAGGCCGTCCTCGACCGGAACGTACGTCACGCCGGTGATGGTGATGGTGATGACGGTGGTGGTCGAGCCGACGACCACCGCGGTCGCCACACCCGTGTGCGAGCGAACGTATCGTTCGGTCGATTGATTCGAGCGAACGATACATTCGCTCACCGGCGTGGGGGAACAACGACATTCATTCCCATGTGGCGGTCGACGGGTCGGCTCCGTGCGCACGGGCATTCGCGTCGATCGCCGCGCGCAACCACACCGCCAGTCCGGGGGCGACGGAATCGTAGTGTGCCGCATACTCCCGGTCGGATTCGTACATCCTGCCCAAACACACGTGCATCGAGTGGGTACAGGTGAAGTAGCGGTCGATCGACGCGCGGTGCCGCTCGGCCAGCTCGTTCGCCTCGTCCGATCCCGGCTCGACGCCCCGGCGCACTGCGTCGGCGAGTGCGTTCTCCAGTGCGGACACGTCGTCGGCGATGCGCCGCCAGTCGTCGGGAGACCGATGCGCGGAGCGCTCCGCGTACTCGGCCCACTGGTCGGTGTCGGCCCAACGGTCGCGTGCCCGGCCGGCCCACGACGGTTTCCAGTTGTCGCCGAAGATCGCGATCTGCTCCTCCGCAGACAGGAGCAGCCCTCGTTCGTGCGCGTCGAGCATCCTGTCGAGAGCGGCGGTCATGTTCTGCAACTGCGCGATCCGATCGGTGAGTTCGGCCCGCTGCCGGCGCAGTTCCGACACGGAATCCGACGTGTCGGAGTCGAGGAGCGCTCGGATCCGGTCGAGTGTCGATCCCGCTGCGCGATGGACCAGCACGCGTCGGATACGCGCGAGGTCGTCCGGACCGTACCGACGGTATCCGTTGGGGAATCGGTGGGCCGGGGAGACGAGCCCGATGTCGTCCCAGTGGTGAAGCGTCCGGACGGTGGTTCCGGTGAGACGGGCGGCGACCCCGACGGTCACGCCGTCGGGGTCGGGCCTCGTGTGTCCGGTCATGACGTCCATGGTGTTGCTTTCACGGCTGTGTTGCGTTCACGACGAGGGTACGTCGAACCCGATGGCGCGGAGGTTTCGGGCGGTCTCGCTGTCGGGGTCGAGTTGCATCGCTGCCGTGAAGTTCACCCGGGTGTTCTCGGGGGTGCGGATCTCGAGGTCCGTGGTGTTCCACGGTGTGACGCGCGGACCGTCGGTCGACCCCGGCGACAGCGCCGTGCAGGCACGAGCGATGCCGTCGAGTTGGTCGAGCAGGCACGCGAAGCCGACTGTCGCGGCGGGGAGGTCCGCGGCCGGTTCGCCCGCGACCAGCAGCACGTCCTGGAACGCCCACCGGCGCAGATGTGTGAGTTGTCCGGGAATGGTGAACAGGTCGATGAATCCGAGGCCGTCGGTCCAGAAGTCGACGGAGGCGTGCAGGTCGGCGGTCGGGACGGTCACGAACATGGGCATCCCGTAGATGCCGCGGTAGACACCGGGATCCTGTGCGTCGGGTCCGGGTGCGGGGACGGGGCTGAGGTCGAAGGCGTCGAAGTTCATGACACCGATCGTCGAGCCTCACGCAACGTGAGTGTCAAGTCGCCCGACCCCCGATGAGCGAGTGGTACACGCGATCGATTCGATCGAGCGAGCGATACGTTCGCTCGATCCGCCGGAGGCGGACACGTTCGCTCGGGCCGCCGGAGGCGGATGCAGTCGCTCGGGCCGCCGGAGGCGGATGCAGTCGCTCGGGCCGCCGGAGGCGGACATCGGCGTGTTCCGCTGGGCTGAAACGGTGTGGTCGCCACCACATGTGCGTTCCTAGTCTCGGGTCATCCGAGGAAGGGAAACGGACGAAATGCATTCGCTCGCATGCCAGAGGTGTGGTACCCGCGTGCTCGTCGCCAAATACAGCCCCGCGCACACGAGTGTCCAGTGGACCGAACCGTCGGGGCGGGTGTGTCGGGAGCTCACCGAGGCCCGCACGGTCGACCCCACCGCCTATCTGATGCGGTGCACGGCGCTCGACGAGGCCGTCGATGCGGCGGTCGCGGCCGGTGACGTTCCCGAGAGTCACCGAGTCGAGCCGGTGATGCCGCCGCTGCCTTCCGAGGACGGCGTCGCCGCACGGTGACGATCGTTCGGTTGTTCCCCACCAGCCCAGCCCACTCCACCGGAGGACATCAATGACCGTCGAACAGGATCGTATCGAGATCCGCAGTATCGAAACCGGCACCAACCCGACACGTTTCGCCCGCGGCTGGCACTGTATCGGCCTCGCGCGGGATTTCCGCGACGGCAAACCGCACCAGGTCCAGGCGTTCGGTACCGACCTGGTGGTGTTCGCCGACACCAAGGGCGACCTGCACGTTCTCGATGCCTTCTGCCGGCACATGGGCGGAAACCTCGCGCGCGGCGAGATCAAGGGCGACGCGATCGCGTGTCCGTTCCACGACTGGCGGTGGGGTGGCAACGGTCGCTGTACGGAGATCCCCTATGCCCGTCGCACACCCAAGGTGGCGCGCACCAAGGCGTGGCTGACGATGGAGAAGTTCGGTGCGCTGTTCGTGTGGCACTGCCCGCAGGGCACGACGCCGCCGGACGAGATCACCATCCCCGAGATCGACGGCTACGACGAGGGGGAGTGGAGCGAGTGGACGTGGACGTCGATCCACGTCGAGGGGTCACACTGCCGCGAGATCGTCGACAACGTCGTCGACATGGCGCACTTCTTCTACGTGCACTTCCAGATGCCGGAGTTCTTCAAGAACGTGTTCGACGGTCACGTCGCCGGTCAGCACATGCGCTCGTACGGGCGTGACGACATCAAGACCGGCGTGCAGATGGATATTCCGGACGCGCAGACGATCTCGGACGCGTTCTACTACGGACCGTCCTTCATGCTCGATACGCTCTACACCGTTGCCGACGGCGCGACCGTCGAGTCGAAGCTCATCAACTGCCACTACCCGGTCACGAACAACTCGTTCGTGCTGCAGTTCGGCACGACCGTGAAGCGGATCGAGGGCATGTCGGAGGAGCAGACCGCGGAGATGGCGACGCTGTTCACGGATGGCCTCGAAGAGCAGTTCAAGCAGGACATCGAGATCTGGAAGCACAAGAGCCGCATCGAGAATCCGCTGCTCACGGAGGAGGACGGCCCGGTCTACCAGTTGCGGCGCTGGTACCAGCAGTTCTACGTCGACGTCGAGGACGTCACGCCCGACATGACGCAGCGTTTCGAGTTCGAGGTCGACACCACCCGGGCCCGGGAATCGTGGCACAAGGAGGTCGAGGAGAATCTCGCGGCGTCCGGCAACTGATCACGCGGTGACCCGTTCCGGCGGGGCGGGTCACCGCGCGCGGTTGCGCATCCCGTCGACGAAGACGGTGACGATCGTGGCCGCGAGATCGGCGTGGGTGTGTTCCGGGCCCGCCGTGTACCAGCGTGACGCGTGCCAGAGGACGTCGTAGAGCATCTCCTGGAGCGTGTGGGGGTCGACGTCGTCGCGGAGGCTGCCGTCGGCGACGCCCTCGGCGATGGCGCCGCGCCAGGCCTCCTCCATCTCGTCGGCGGTGTCGGCCATGTCGGCGGCGATGAGCAGCTTGCGCATGTAGTGGTGTTCGCGCCGCCAGATGGCCGTCGCGCCGTGGTATTCGGCGGATGTCTCCAGTGCGATCGTCGCGAGTGCTTCCATGCGTTCGATGGGTGGCAGCGACCGTGCGACCAGATCCCGGCATCGTGCGGTGAGGTCTTCGATGTACTCGCGGATGAGTTCGGTGACGATGGCGTCCTTGGACGGGAAGTAGTGGTAGAGCGCGCCGGAGTAGACACCCACGGCGTCGGCGATCTGCCGGATCGTGGTGGCGGCGATGCTCTTCTCCGCGAAGATCTCGGCCGAGCGGTCGAGAATCTGTCGTCGTCGTTCCTGGGGGTCCACCCCGGTCACCTCCCCTGCTCGACGGCACGCCACGTGCCTTCGAGCATTGTGCCACACCCATTGATCAATCGATCAATGGGCTTCGAGTTTCCACGAGTCCAGGAGTTGCGTGTGACCACACGACAGTCCGTCACGACCGTCTTCGACGGGGCGCTCGCCGGGCGAACCGCGATCGTCACCGGTGCCGGTCAGGGTATCGGGCGCGGAATCGCGCTCGCGCTCGCCTCCGCCGGTGCGCGCGTCGCGCTCGTCGGCCGCACCGAGGCGACGATCGAGGCCGTGGCCGGCGAGATCACGACACGTGGCGGCGAGGCCGAGGCGTTCGTGTGCGACGTGTCCGACGGGAATGCCGTCGCACGGCTCGCCCCGGCGGTCGTCGACCGGTTCGGGTCGATCTCGGTCCTCGTCAACAACGCGATGTCGGCCGCCCACGGTCTGCTGCTCGACGTCGACGAGGACACCTACCGTGCCGCGTTGGACTCGGGTCCGACCGCGACGTGGCGGATGATGCGCGCGTGCCATCCGCATCTGCGGGACGGTGGATCGGTCGTCAACCTCGGATCGGCGGCCGGGATCCGCTGGGACCCTTCGGGAACCGGTGCGTATGCCGCTGCGAAGGAAGCGGTTCGGGTGCTGACCCGGACGGCGGCGTGCGAGTGGGCGTCGGACGGGATTCGCGTCAATGCGATTCTGCCGCTGGCGGGTTCCGGTGCGATGGAGCAATGGTTCGCGCGTGATCCCGATGCTGCGCAGGGTTATCTCGCGACCGTGCCGTTGCGTCGACTCGGGGACCCCGAGACCGACATCGGACCGGCCGTCGTGTTCTTGTGCAGTGATGCCGCGCAGTACATCACGGGGCATTCGCTGGCCGTCGACGGTGGTCAGGCGCTCGTGCGCTGAGGGTCGTCAGCCGGTGCGTCGTGCTCGGTCGGCGCGGTGGAAGATGCTCCAGATCGTGCCGGCGGCATGGCGCACCGGCGTCGCGAGTCGGACGAGGTCGACCCGGTCGACCGGTCCGGTCAGCGACAGCGCACCGACGCACGTGCGTCGGTCGCCGATCGGTGCTGCGATGCAGGCGATTCCGCGCACCGATTCCTCGCGCTCCTGGGCGATCCTGCGCTCACGGGCATGTGCGATCTCGCTGCGCAGACGATCGCGGTCGAGGTCGGGTACGGGGTACGGCGCACGCCCGTCGTAGGCGCGGGTGTGCGCGAGGATCGCCTTGCCGAGGGCCGTGCGGTGGGCCGGCATCCGTCCGCCGACCCGGGACGGCAGGGGGATCGACTCGCACCCGATCTTGTCGAGATAGCGGATGTGATTCCCATCGAGGACGGCGAGGTGCGCGACGAGTCCGGTGGCGGAATGCAATTCGGTGAGCACGGGATGCGCGGCTCGGTGCAGGCCGTCGCGGTCCTGGGCGAGTGCACCCCATTCGAAGACCGCGCGACCGAGGACGTAGGCCCGTCCGTCGCGTCGGATCCAGCCGCAGTCGGCGAGTTGACCGAGCAGGCGATGGACGGACGATCTCGGCAGGCCGGTACGGCCCGACAGTTCGGACAGGGTCAGCCGCGGGCGGTTCTGGAACTCGTCGAGCAGTTCTGCGACGCGATCGATGACCGCCGCGGGAGAGTCGCCACTGTTTCGCACGAAACCTCCACAAGGTCGATTCGGCCCGGGGCGGGGATCCGAATGTCATTGATCAAGCGATCAATCAATACGACAGAACTGTAGCAGCGATCACACTCGGCGTGAAGGGGTGAAGCGGAAACCGCAGGTCGAGCCTTCGGGGTCAGCGGGGCGAGCGCATCGCGACGACCGCGACGGCGTCCCGCAGGAGCCTGCCGACGTCCCGCGGTTCGCACACCTCGATGCCGGTGACCGAGATCGCCGCCGTCTCGCCGCACCCGCTGTCGAACGCGGCGGCGATGCATCGTGCGGGTTCGTCGACGCCGGTGGGGCGGATGCGGAGCGGCGCGTGGCCCTCGTGGAGTGACGGAGTGCCGCCGCGGTGCGCCGACAGCGCGCGGCCTTCGAACGTCGACTGCACCGGTCGTCGCTCGCCCACGCGCGTGGCCACGTCGTCGGCGCGGCGACCACCGGTCTTCTCCAGGTAGAGCACGCTGTCGCCGTCGAGAACGGCGAGTTGTACGACCAGGCCCGTGCTGTGCCACAGACCGTGCATCACGGGCAGTGCCGCGCGATGGATGCCGTCGTAGGAGCGCGCGAGACCGCCCAATTCGACGAACTTGGCGCCGAGCCGGTACGACGTGCCCTCGCGGTCGATCCAGCCGACCTGCACGAGTTGCAGCAGCATGCGGTGGGCGGAGGATCGCGGAAAACCGGTGTGCCGGGCCAGTTCCGTGAGGGTGAGGCTCTCGGCGTCGCGGAACGGCGCGAGCAGCGCGGTGACGCGGCCCATGACGGTGGTGGGCAGCTCGGTGGTGACGGTCACGGAGGGCTCCCTTCGGATGGTGCCGATCGGCATTGATCAGACGATCAACGGGAATGGGGTCGAATGTAACGCCGCGCGGTGACGAACGGAAGTGGTGCGACCGCGGAGCGGAACCGCGAAAAGGGGCGCCACGACCGGTGTCGTGGCGCCCCATCGGTGCGGTGTCAGCCGGCGAACGCCGCGAGCGGTTCCGAGCCGGACTGGTCGTGACCCCAGTAGGCGTCCGCGGTGATCTCCTCCGCGGTGTAGTGCCGTTCGTCCACGAGCATGCCCTCGGTACCGAATTCCAGATCCCAGCCGCCGGGTGCCCGGACGTAGAACGAGATCATCTTGTCGTTCGTGTGCCGGCCCAGCGTCGACGAGATGGAGAACTCCATCCGGTTGACACGATCGAGCGCCTGCCCGACCGCGTCGAGCGTGTCCACCTCCGTCATCAGATGCACCATGCCCGGTTCCGCATTCGGCGGGGCGGGACACAGCGCCAGACTGTGGTGGCGTTCGTTGATGCCGAGGAAGCGGACCCGGGACACACCTTCCTCGTCCAGCCGGATCGAGCCGCGCGGCAGAAACCCGAGCACCTGCGTGTAGAACTCGTAGGATTCGTCGCAGTTCGGGGTGGGAAGGACCACGTGGCCGAGCCCCAATCCGCCGGTGAGCCAACGACCCCCGAACGGGGTGACGACGGGGCTGTGATCGAGCACCGGTCCGTGGAACACCTCGAGGCGCGTGCCGGCCGGGTCGTCGAATGCGATGGCGCCCTCCGCGTCGAGGCGGGACGCCTCCTGCCGCGACAGCACCTCGACCGCGCGCCCCGACTTCTCGACGGCCTCGCGGACGCGCTGCAGGGCGAATTCGTCGCGCACCTCCCAGCCGACGGCGAGCGCCCGGTCGGAATCGCCGGGCAACACGGCGATACGGGAGCGACGCTCGTCGACGCGCACGTACAGGGCGTCGGGGTCGGGACCCGAACCGACGGCCATGCCGAGACCGTCGACGAGCAGTTCGCGCCAGCGCGGCACGTCCGTCGACCGCACGCGGAGGTAGCCGAGACCTTTCAGTTCTGTCATCGTGATGTTTCCTCGAAGGTGAAGGGGGATCAGATCATTGCGCGGTAGGGGCCCTGCGGGTCGCCGCCGAGCTGGGTGAGGGCCGCGGAGTGGTAGATCATGCCCGGGACGTGGATGGCGTGGGTGAGACCGACGTGCGCGTCGCGCCAGAACCGCTGCATCGGTGTCTTGCGGTGCACGGCCGCCCCGCCTGCGCGGGCGAAGATCTCGTCCATCGCGCGCACCGCACGCCACGCGCAGGAGATCTGGGTGCGGCGACCCTTCGCGCGTTCCTCGAAGCCGATCTCCTCACCGCGATCCGTCATGTCCCAGAACCGGTCGACGGTCTCGAGCAGCGTGACGCGGGCGGCCTCGATGTCCGCGGCGGCCTCGCTGATCGCGTACAGGACGTACGGATCCTCCTTGATCGGGACGCCCGTGACCTGGACGCGTTCCTTCTGTGCCGCGATGTGGCAGGCCAGCGCACCCTCGGTCATGCCGATCAACGACGACGTGATCCCCAGCGGGAAGATGTACGAGAACGGGAACTTGTACAGCGTCTCGTCGCGGCCCGCGTGACGCCAGCCGTTGCCGCTGAGGACGATGTCGGCGTCGATCGTGCGGTACTCCGGGATGAACGCGTCCTCGACGATCAGGTCCTTCGAACCGGTGCCGCGCAGACCGATGACGTCCCAACTGTCGGGGTCGATCTCGTAGTCCGACCGCGGAAGCAGTACGTGCAGAACCTGGTCGGTGCGGTTGCCGTCCTTGTCGCCGACCGCGGCGCCGATCATGATCCAGCCGCAGTGGTCGGTTCCGGAGGAGAACGCCCAACGACCGTTGAGGACGTAGCCGCCGTCGACGGGCACCGCGACCCCCATCGGGGCGTACGGCGAGGCCATCCACATGTCACCGTCTTCACCCCAGATCTCCTGTTGGGCACGCTCGTCGAAGAAAGCGAGTTCCCACGGGTGGACGCCGACGATGCCGGCGACCCAGCCGGTGGCGCCATCGAGGTTGCCGATGGCCATGACGGTCTCGGCGAACTCGCGCGGATGCGCTTCCTGACCGCCGAACTCCTTCGGCTGGAGCATGCGGATGACGCCCGAGTCACGCAGGTGCTTGGCGGAGGTGTCGGGCAGGCGCATGAGCTCGTCACCCGTTGCGCCTTCGGCGCGGATCTCGTCCGCGTGTTCCATGATCCTGTCCAACGTACGGCCCATGAGGCGACCTTCCTCGGAATCGGCTCATGCGGAGCCGGCGGAAATCGGAGTGGCATCGAGACTTCGGACCTGTCGGACCGTGTGTCGGGGTGCCGTCCCGAACGGTTCCAGGCGATTCGACGCGGCGCCGCCGTGTTTCCGTTGAACGGAACCGGCGATGCGACATCGTGCCGCGGACGGTAGACAGATGACTGCACCGGACTCGATCGTCGCGGTGTGCCGTACCCGACGAAAGGACTCCCGATGGCCGATGCGGACGCCCGGATCGACGCTCTTGTCGAGCGCATCCGACTGCTCGAGGACAAGGCTGCGATCCAGGAGACGCTGTCGGCCTACGGACCGGCGGTCGATGCCGGCGACGCCGACGCCGTCGGTGCACTGTGGACGGAGGACGCCGTCTACGACATCGACATCCGTGTGATGGAGGGGAACGACGCGATCACCGAGATGGTGCGCACCCGCCCCCACCAGGACTACATCACCGAAGGCTGTGGGCACCTGATGGATCCGGTGCACATCCGGGTCGACGGCGACACCGCTGTCGCGACGTGCCATTCGCTGCTGCTGCGCCGCAACCCGGACTCCGATTCGTTCCGGGTGTGGCGGGTGACCGCAAACCGGTTCGACATGCGCCGGGTCGACGGAACCTGGAAGATCGCGCGGCGCACCGCGCGCGTCCTCGACGGGAGCGAGGAGGCCCGCGCGTTGCTGGCGCGCGCGTCGCGCTGACGCCGGCGCGGTTCTGCGCCGCTGCCGCTCACCCCACCCGTGCGCGTTTCTGGTGGCTCCAGCTACCAGAAACGCG
>NZ_JAIYEP010000044.1 GCF_020515525.1 Rhodococcus yananensis | reverse complement strand
CGATCGGCGCACCCGGGTGGGTGCGCCGCTCTTCTGCGACACGGGTGGGTTCAGCGGCGGTGCCGCACCCCTCCCCTGCTGTACACGATCAGCCCTGTTCGAACCGCCGCCGGAATCGCTCCTCCATCCGGTGGGTGAATCCGCCCGACTGCTTCTTCTGGCTGTGCTTCCGGTCCCGCGAGGACGCGGAACCACCCTTCGGAGCGTCGGCACCCGCCGACCCCGAATGCGACGCGGCGCGTCCGCGACCGCCCACCAGCAACAGGACTCCCGCACCGAACATCACGAGGAACCCGAGCAAGCTGATGACCGGGAACCCACCCGGCTTGAGCGGAAGCGCAACTCCCGCGATGAGCAATGTCAAACCCAAGACGAACAGCGCGCCGGCCTGAAACCGCCGCCGGTTCGACGCTATCCCCAACCGGCTTCCGCGGACGGTCGAGGCGAACTTGGGATCCTCAGCATAGAGCGCGCTCTCGATCTGTTCGAGCATGCGCTGCTCGTGCTCGGAGAGTGGCACGGTACCTCCCCCGGCACTAAACGGTGGCCGTCGGATCGTGGGGCGATCCGACGGGGAGCCGACTTTGACGGCTTCCTGAATCAATAATACGAGTACATTTCGTCCGGGACCACCAACTCCGCAAGTGAGTTCGACCGCGGCACCGGAACGGGCAGTCCGTCCCGGCCGAAAGTCACCCGTTCGACGATACTTCGTCGGCCGCGATGTACCGCTCCACGTCGCCGAGAAAGCGGCCGACCTCACCGAAGAACCGATCGGCTTCTCCCGCATCGACGACTCGCGCAACACCCGCCTCCACCTGCGCTCGCACGGCGGACCGGTCGGCGAAGAAGTCGGCCCAACCCGCGAAGTCGTCGGCGGCGCGGGCCATCAGGACCCACGCGTTGCGGGTCGCGGGACGCCGAGGCGGCCGCGGAGCACCCAGTTCGGCTGCCGCGACGACCGCACCGGCGCCACGCAGCGCGGCGAGGTACGCCAGGCGAAACCGTTCGGCCGGTTCGGCGCCGACCGCATCGGACAACAGGGCGTCGGCGCGACGCAGCAACGTCGAGGCTCGGGCGGACACGGGCCGACCCCCACACGCCCCGGTCGCGCGCCGTATCCCGGAACCGGCGACGCCCCCGGAACCCGCGATGCTTCGCGAGGTCATATCGCATCCCCCTCACTCTCCGGTCGCGTCGTGGGCCGGCGCGACTTCACCCGGTGAGATCCGGGGGGATGGCCGCTTCCCTCGGCCATCCCCCCGGATACCCGACATCGAACATGCGTTCGACGTATTCAATATACCTGCACCCACCGACACGTCGTCAAGGGAAGGCGGTCTCCGTCCCCACATGAGCACGGACCCGAATCGGTACGTCGCGAAACCGATCCTCTTCGACCTGACCCCGGCCGACTTCCGGGCACACCTACCCGCACTCCTGTCCATCTACGTCACCGCGATGCGTTACCCGCGCGGCACCGAGCACCACCGGGCACCGATGTGGTCCGAGCACGCCGGCCGGAGCGGATGGAAAGCCGTCGCGGCCGCGCTGCCCGATGCTCCCGGCACACCCGTGGGCATCGCCTACGGCTACCGGGGGAACCCCCACCAGTGGTGGAACCAACAGGTGCGGACCGGTATGCGGCACGTCGGCCTCCCCTCCGACCGGATCGACGAGATCCTCGACGACTACTTCGAGCTGACCGAACTGCACGTGCATCCCGAGGCGCAGGGTCACGGAATCGGTGAGGCCCTGCTGCGGCGGCTTCTGCACGACCGCACCGAACGCACCGTCCTGCTGTCGACACCCGAGGTCCCCGAGGAGGACAACCGGGCGTGGCGCCTGTACCGACGCGCCGGGTTCGAAGACGTCGTGCGACGGTTCGTCTTCACCGGCGACGCCCGCGCGTTCGCGGTCCTCGGACGCCGCCTCCCCCTCGATCCCGATCCCTCGTCCGGCCGGTCGGAGGTACCGCGATGAGCAGCGTCCTCGACGCGGTGGTCGTCGGTTCCGGGCACAACGCTCTCGTCGCCGCGTGCTATCTGGCTCGCGAGGGCTGGTCCGTCGAGGTCCTCGAACGCGACACCGTCCTCGGCGGCGCGGTCTCCACCGTCGAACGGTTCCCCGGGCACGCGGTCGATCGCGGTTCATCCGCCCACATCATGATCCGCCACTCCGGGATCGTCGAGGAACTCGATCTGGGCGCGCACGGCCTGCGGTACCTGGACTGCGACCCGTGGGCCTTCGCCCCGTCCCCGCAGGGCAGCGACCGCCCCGGCATCGTCTTCCACCGCGATCTCGACCGCACGTGCGCGTCGATCGAGGCCGCGTGCGGGACGCGGGACGCCGACGCCTACCGCCGGTTCGTCGCGGACTGGGCTCCGCGCAGCGCCGCGGTGATGAAGTCGTTCACCGCCGAGCCCACGGGTCGGCACCTGTTGTCCTCGTTCTGGGGACTGGATGCCGACGGCGGTGGCCTCGCCCTGTCCAGCGCGTTCCTCACCACCGGTGATGCGCTCCTCGACGAGTACTTCGACGACGAACCGCTCAAGGCCGCCCTCGCGTGGTTCGGCGCCCAGTCGGGCCCGCCGATGTCCGAACCCGGCACCGCACCGATGGTCGGGTTCGCGGCCCTCATGCACACGCTGCCGCCGGGACGCGCCGTCGGCGGCAGCGGTGCCCTCACCCGGGCCCTCGCCTCCCGCCTCGAATCCGACGGGGGGACCGTCACGTGCGGTGACTCCGTCACCGCCATCCGCCGCGCGGGTGACCACTGGTCGGTGCTCACCGAATCGGGACGCGTGGTCTCCGCCCGCACCGTGACAGCGGGATGTCACATCCTCACCACACTCGACCTGCTCGAACGCGGCGGTTTCGACCACGCGACGCTCGAGACGTGGCGGCGCCGCATCCGGGTGGGCCCGGGAATCGGCATGGTGCTCCGCTTGGCCACGGGGTCGCTGCCGCGCTATCGCGGTGCCCCCGGCGACGGCGGCGACACCACCGGACTGCAGTTGCTCGTCGACGACCGGGCCCGGTTGAGGCGCGCACACGGATCCGCGCTCGCCGGTGATCTTCCCCCCGAACCGGCCGTGCTCGCGATGAGCTTCACCGCGCTCGACCCGTCGATCGCCCCCGCGGGGGAACACCAGGTCACCCTGTGGTCGCAGTGGTATCCCCATCGGCTCTCCGGCGGCCGCGACTGGGCCGCGGTGGCGAAGTCGGAGACCGACCGGATCCTCCGGGAGATGGACACGTGGGCTCCGGGATTCTCCTCCGATGTCCGCCACGTCCACACGCAGACACCGGTCGACATCGAGCGGGAACTCGGGATGATCGGCGGAAACGTGATGCACGTCGAGATGTCGCTCGATCAGATGTTCTTCTGGCGACCGGCACCCGAACTCGCCGGTCATCGCGTCCCGGGCGCGGACCGGCTGTACCTGACGGGAGCGTCGACCCATCCCGGCGGTGGTGTCTCGGGCGCGAGCGGACGCAGCGCCGCACGGATCGCGCTCGGCGATGCGCGGGGCGGATGGCTGCGCCGCGGGTGGCGGCGGCCGACGCGGTGAGACGGGCAGCACTGCGGGGCCCGGATCGGGAGGCACCGTGACCCCGACACCCGGCGTCGCGGCGCCGTGGGCGCTCGCCGCCGCGACGATCGGTGCGCAGATCCTCTATCCCCTGACCGACGGTTCCGCGCGGGACGCGGTGACCGTCGCTGTCGTGGTGCTGTCGGCCGCGACATGCCTGGTGCACGCGACGGTGACCCGCGGACCGCGGTGGGCGGGGGCGCTGCTGGTGATCACGGCGGGTGTCGGCTTCGTGTCGGAGGTTGTCGGCACGGCGACGGGTGTGCCGTACGGCTGCTACACGTACGCCGTCGATCGGATCGGGCCGTCGCTGCTCGACGTACCGCTGGTGGTTCCGTTCGCGTGGACCGCGGGAATGTACCCGATCTGGTGTGTCGCCGAGCGGGTGTGGCGTTCGGTCCCGGCACGGTTGTCGGCGGTGGTGGTCGCGATGGTCGGCTGGGACCTGTATCTGGATCCGCAGATGGTCGCGGACGGGCAGTGGTCGTGGTGCGGGGGGCCGGGTTTGCCCGGGTTGCTGCACATTCCCGTGACGAACTATGCGGGCTGGCTGCTCGTCGCGGCGCTGATGGCCGTGGCGCTGCACTTCGTCGACCGGCGCTGTGCGCGCCCCGGCGACGTACCCGGCGACGGCGTGCCCGTCGCGCTGTTCCTGTGGACGTGGCTGGGTTCCGCCCTGGCGCATCTGGTGTTCCTCGACGCACCCGAGTTGCGGTTCTCCGCGCTCTACGGCCTGGTGGCGATGGGCACGCTCGGGTTGCCTCTCGTGTGGTCGACGATGTCCGCGCGGCGCGCGACACGCGGGCGACGACGCGCCGGAACGCGCCGGTTGGTCTGATGTCCTCGCCCGCGCCTGGCACGATGGTCGACGTGCAGCAGCCCTTCCAGTCCGTTCGCCGCCGGGTCGTCGCTGCGGTCGGTCTCCTCCTCCTGATGATCCCCGCGCTGACCGGGTGTCTGCGTGTGCAGGCGACGCTGGGCATCTCGTCCGATGATCGTGTGTCGGGGCAGATCGTCGCGGCGACGATCCCCGCCGACGAGACCGACAAGGGACCCGAGTTGACGGTGCCCTCGACGTTGGCCGGGAAGGTCCGCGTCCAGGAGTACTCGCAGGACGGGTACGTCGGCAGCCAGGTGTTCTTCAGCGATCTCACGTTCGGCGACATCCAGCAACTGACGACGATGTCCGATCAGAGCGCCGGCTCGTTCCAGCTCTCGTTGCAGCGCGCCGGGGACGTCGTGTCGCTGACGGGCCGGGTCGATCTCGAATCCGCACCGACCCAGGGCACCGACGTGCAGGTGACGATCGCGTTCCCGGCGAGGGTCGCGACGACCAACGGCACCCGCGAATCGGATTCGATCGTGACGTGGAAGCTTCCGGCCGGCGAGGTGACGACACTGCGGGCGGAGGTGCGGTATTCGGACCCGAACACGCGCGGTTTCGCCGGGTGGGCGGGCATCGTCGCGGCGGCGACCGTCTCCGTGGCACTGATCGTCGCCGCGATGGCGTGGTTCAACCGCAATCCCGCGCCCACCCGGGTGTCGGCACGGGATCGGGACGAGTCCTGACCCCCGGTTCCTCGGCGCGAGCGAACAGCGCGGCGGCGGCAAGTGTCGCGGCGGGGACGTCCATCGCCGTGGCCGGCGCCGTCGTCGCGGCGGTCAACCGTGCCACGCTGCCGCGACTCACCCCGGGTGCGCAGGTGGCGGAGTCGGTCGCCGTGGTCGTTCCCGCGCGGAACGAGGCCCGTCGCATCGCCGATGTCGTCGGCGATCTGCGGGCGCAGCGGGGGGTGCCGCGCCTGACGGTGCACATCGTCGACGATGCATCCACCGACGGCACCGGCGAGGTCGCGCGCGACGCGGCCGGGGGAGATTCCCGGTTCACCGTCGTCCGGTCCGAGGACGGCCCGCCTGCCGGTTGGACGGGGAAGGCCGCCGCCTGTTCGTTCGCGTTCCGGGAGCGGGGTGGACTTCCGTCCGACGGCGTCGTGGTGTTCGTCGACGCCGATGTGCGCCTGGGTCCGGATGCGATCGCGTCGGCGGTGAACCTGCTTCGCCACTCGGGGGCGGCGCTGGTGTCGCCGTGGCCTCGGCAGGTGGCGGGTTCTCTCCTCGAACGACTGGTGCAGCCGTTGTTGTTCTGGTCGTGGTTCTCGAGTCTGCCCGTCGCGGTGTCCCACCGGTCGTCGCGGCCGTCGATGGTCGTGGCATGCGGCCAGTTCCTGGTGGTGGACGGCCAGGCGTACGCGGAGGCCGGAGGCCACGCCGCGGTCGCGGGGAGCGCGACGGACGATCTCGATCTCGCCCGGGTGTTGCGCCGCGCAGGTGCACGCACGATGGTCGCCGCGGCGGCACCGCACGTGTCGTGCCGGATGTACACCGGCGATGCCGCGCTCGTGCGCGGCTACACACGCTGGTTGTGGTCGGCGTTCGGCTCCCCGCTGGGCGCCGGCGTGGTCGTCGCCGTGTACACGCTCGGTTATCTGGTTCCGCCGGTCGCTGCGATCACCGGGAGCGGCCGGCTCCGCGTGTGGGGACTGGCCGGTGCGGCGGCAGCGGTGACGTCCCGTGCCGTGGCCGCCGGAACCGAACGCGGGGGCCGGCCCACCACCGGTGATGTGGCGTCTGCGATCGCCCACCCCGCATCGGTCGTGGTGTTCGCAGCGTTGACGGCGATGTCCCTGCGATTACGGAGATCGGGTGGGGCACGGTGGAAGGGTCGAGTGCTGCCCTGACGACCGGAGTCGGCACACCCGGATCGCCGGACGGACCGGACGGGGTCCGGTGACCGTCAGGCCGGTTGTGCGGCGGGCGCCTCCATCTCGATCCCGAGCCGGGCGAGTACCTCGCCGGTGGCCCGCGCGAAGTTGAGGGTGATGAAGTGCAGGCACGGTGCACCCTCGGCGATGAGCCGCTCGCACATCTCGGTGGCGACGTCGATACCGACCTCGCGCACCGCTGCACGGTTCTCTTCCGGACCGTCACCGGCGGCGCGGACGAGGCGTTCTTCGAGCGCGGTGGGAAGCCGCGACCCGGACAGTTCGAGGCTTCGGCGTGCCGACCGCAGCGACGTGATCGGCATGATCTCGGGGATGATCGGTTTGAGTCCCTGCTCAGCGTCCAGTGCGACGACACGATCCCGAAGCCGCAGGTAGTGCTCGACGTCGAAGAACATCTGGGTGATCGAGTACTCGGCCCCGGCGCGGAGCTTGTGGGCGAGGTACCGGGTGTCGTGGTCGAGGTCCGGCGACCGGTGGTGTCCTTCGGGGAAGGAGGCGACACCGACGTGGAAGTCCCCGAGTTCACGGACGAGACGAACGAGTTCGTCGGCGTGCTCGAGGCCCTCGGGGTGTTTGACCCAGTCGCCGAGCGGGTTTCCGGGCGGGTCGCCGCGCAGTGCGAGGATATTGGTGATTCCCCGGTCCGCGTAGGCGCCGACCATCGCGCGGAGTTCGTCGACGCTGTGGCCGACCGCCGTCAGGTGCGCGACGGGCAGCAGCGTCGTCTCCTCGGCGAGTTGGCCGGTGACGCGGACGGTGCGGTCGCGGGTGGATCCGCCGGCACCGTAGGTCATGGACACGAACGCGGGTCCGAGCCGCTCGAAGACCCGGACTGCACGCCACAGCCGCGCCTCGGCGTCTGCGTCGCGCGGCGGCGAGAACTCGACGGAGAAGGGGATGCGTCCGCTGCGCGCGGGAGCCAGCCGATCGACGATCGACGGGGTGCGCGACTCGGTGCCCGGGTCACTAGCCATTGGACCAGCATAGGATGCCCTGTTCCAGGACCGGTCATCTGCCGACCACATCGTGGGACGGATAGGGTTGATACCGGTGCCGTCCGCGTCGTCGCGGGCTGTTGCGAGCACCCGACCAGGAGGAACACCCTGTCCACCGGATCCGCCCCCGTGCCCGTCGCGTTGCAGCCCGAATTCGTCGAGGACGCATTGCGGCAGTTCTTCGAATCCCGAGCACCGATCGTCACGTCGGTCGGCGGTGGTTACCGGGACGCCGTGACCGCATTGGAAGCCTTCGTTCTGCGCGGCGGCAAACGGGTACGCCCGTCGTTCGCGTGGACGGGATGGATCGGTGCCGGTGGTGATCCGGCCGCGCCCGGTGCCGATTCGGTTCTGCGGGCGTGTTCGGCACTCGAACTGGTGCAGGCGGGTGCGCTGATCCACGACGACATCATCGACGCGTCGACGACACGTCGCGGGTTCGCGACGGTGCACATGGAGTACGCGGATCGGCATCGGAGCGCGGGGTGGCGCGGCGACCCGGCGGATTTCGGCGAGGCGGTCGCGATCATCCTCGGTGATCTGTCGCTGGTGTGGGCCGACGACATGCTGCGCGAGTCGGGTCTCGACGGGGCGGCGCTCGCCCGGGTGTCGCCGGTGTGGTCGGCGATGCGCACGGAGGTGCTCGGCGGTCAGTTCCTGGACATCGCCGGGGAGGTGTCGGCCGACGAGTCGGTGGAGGCCGCGACCCGGGTCAACCGGTACAAGACCGCCGCGTACACGATCGAGCGGCCGCTGCACATCGGGGCGGTTCTCGCCGGCGCCGACGATGCCCTGGTGGATGCGTACCGGCGGTTCGGTACCGACATCGGTCTGGCCTTCCAGCTGCGCGACGACCTCCTGGGGGTGTTCGGCGACCCCGAGGTGACGGGCAAACCGTCCGGGGACGATCTGCGCGCCGGCAAACGCACCGTGCTGTTCGCTGCCGCACTCGAGGCCGCCGATGCCACCGATCGGGTCGCCGCGGCGGTCCTGCGCGACGCGATCGGCAGCGACCTCACCGACGGGCAGGTCGAGGAACTGCGGGAGTTGTTGATCGGACTCGGCGCCGTCGACCGTGTCGAGGAGCGGATCACCGCGTTGACGGAGCGTGCGTTCGAGACACTCGACGCGTCGTCCGCAACGGACCCCGGCAAGGCTCTCCTGCGGGATGCCGCGGTCGCCGCGACCCGTCGTATCGCGTGAGGTCCGGGCTGCGTACGGTGCCCGACGCGCAGCGTGTCGTCGTCGTCGGGGCGGGGCTGGCGGGGCTGTCGTGCGCGTTGCATCTCGTCGGGGCGGGCCGGGACGTGACCGTCCTCGAACGCGAGTCGTCGGTCGGCGGCCGGGTCGGCGCGTATCGGGGTCCGGGTTACGAGATCGACAACGGGGCGACGGTCCTGACGATGCCCGAGTTGATCGCCGACGCGCTCGCGGCGGTGGGCGCGGACTTCTCGTCGGTGGAGCCGCCGTTGCGCACGACGTTGCTCTCCCCTGCCTATCACGCGCGGTTCGCGGACGGCACCACCTTGGATGTGTTCTCGGATCCGGACGCGATGGCCGCCGAGGTCACGCGGGTGTGCGGCCGCGACGAGGCACGCCGGTACCTGCGGCTGCGGCGGTGGCTGGCGGAGGTGTTCGACGCCGAATTCGATCGGTTCATGGATGCGAGTTTCGATTCGCCGCTGGATCTGGTGTCCTCACGCGGCGCCGTCGCCGATCTGACACGGCTGGTACGGCTCGGCGCCTTCGGCCGGTTGGGTGGGCAGGTGGGTCGCCGGATCCGGGACCCGCGGCTGCGGCGGGTGTTCACCTTCCAGGCGTTGTACGCGGGGGTGGCGCCGTCACGCGCACTGGCCGTGTACGCCGCGATCGCGCACATGGACACGTCGCTGGGGGTGTACGCGGTGGAGGGCGGGATGCGCCGGGTGGCGCAGGTGATGGCGGAGGCGTTCGTCGCGGCCGGAGGCACACTCCGCACGGACACCGAGGTGGTGTCCGTCGATCGTGCCGGTCGCCGGGTGACCGCGGCGGTGGATTCCGGCGGGGCCCGTCATCGGTGTGATGCCCTCGTCCTGACCCCGGATCTTCCGGTGGTCGATGCGCTGCTCGGGCCCCGGCGACGTCGGGTGGTGGCGTCACCGTCCGCGGTGGTCCTGCACGGCAGCGTGCCGACGGCGACCACCCGCACCTGGGCGGCGCAACGTCACCATGTGATCGATTTCGGAGAGCATTGGGAGGAGACGTTCGCGGAGATCACCGCGCCGCGTGGTCGTGGCCGGCTCATGTCCGACCCGTCCCTGTTGATCACCCGGCCCGCGCTGTCGGATTCCGGGCAGCTGTTCGACCGGGAGGGCGCGGAGCACGAACCGTTGTCGGTGCTGGCGCCCTGCCCGAATCTGGACAGTGCGCCGCTGGATTGGGACGCCCTCTCCGGCCCGTACGCGCGGGAGTTGGTGACGGTCCTCGAGCACCGCGGATATTCGGGTATCTCGGACGAATTCCGCGTGGATCACGTGGACACCCCCGCGACGTGGCGGTCCCGCGGGATGTCGGCGGGCAGTCCGTTCGCCGGCGCTCACCTGTTCCGTCAGACCGGGCCGTTCCGCCGCCGCAACGTCGATCCGCGCCATCCCGGTGTGGTGCTGGCGGGGTCGGGGACGGTGCCGGGGGTGGGCGTACCGACCGTGCTTCTGTCCGGTCGGCTGGCCGCCGAACGCCTCGGCGTGGAACGCCGACGCCATGCCCGGCGGGGCACCGGTCCGGGTCTCCACTAGACTGTGTCATCGTTCTACGTCAGACGCACACCTGCGCCACACCTTCCGGGGGAGGAAATCGGATCCATGTCGTCCCCCGGCGTGTCGACGTCCAGGTCGGTCTCGTTCCTCCGCAGCCCGGCGGGCAACGCCGCACTGCTCGGTGCGTGCGGCGCGGCACTGCTCGCGTTCGGCAGCTTCGGGGCGGGCAGCACCCGGCGGGTGGACCCGCTGCTGGAATCGATGTACCTGTCGTGGCTGCGGTTCGGGCACGGCAATCTGTTGTCCACGATCCTCGTGTGGGTCGGGGTCCTGGTGATGGTCGGCGCGTGGGTGCGGCTGGGCCGCGCCACCCTCGCGAAGGAGACGACGCTACGCGACCTGTGGACGGTGCTACCTGCCTGGACGGTGCCGCTGCTGGTCGCGACACCGATGTTCAGCCGCGACGCCTACTCGTATCTCGCGCAGGGCGCCATGCTGCGCGACGGTTTCGATCCGTACTCCGAGGGCCCCGTCGTCAACCCGGGTGTGCTGCTGGACAACGTCAGCAACGTGTGGACCACGACGACGACGCCGTACGGTCCGGTGCACCTGCTGCTCGGCGCGGGGATCACGTCGCTCACCGGCGACGATGTCGTCACGGGCACCTGGCTGTGGCGCGTGACGATGCTGCCCGGCCTCGTACTGATGGCGTGGGCGATCCCCCGGCTGGCCCGGAGGATGGGCGGCGACCCGTCGGTGGCGTTGTGGCTCGCGGTCCTCAATCCGCTGGTGCTGGTCCACCTCGTCGGCGGTGTGCACAACGAACTGTTGATGGTCGGGTTGATGGTCGCGGGAATCGTGCTGGTCCTCGAGGGACGGCACGTCAGCGGCATCGCCCTGGTGTCGCTGGGCGCCGCCATCAAGGCGACCGCCGGGCTCGCGCTGCCGTTCCTGGTGTGGGTGTGGATGGTGCACGAACGCGATCGCGCACGCGAGGACGGGCGCGAACCCCCGTCGCCGATCCGGCTGTTCGTCAAGGCCGCGGGTATCGGGGGTGCGGTGTTCGCGGCGGTGTTCGGCGCCGCGACACTCGCCGCGGGCGTCGGGATCGGCTGGCTCACCGCCCTGTCCGGTTCGTCGAAGATCATCAACTGGTTGTCGTTGCCGACGATGATGGCCCACGTGGTCACGTGGGTCACCCCGTGGCGCCTGGGCTCCGTCCTCGACGTGACTCGGATGATCTGCATGGTGGCGCTCGTCGTGATCCTCGTCGCGGCGTGGTGGCGGTACCGCCGCACCGAGCGTGACGCGGTGTTCGGGATCGTCGTGGTCCTGACCGCGGTCACCCTGCTGTCCCCCGCGGCGCTGCCCTGGTACTACTCGTGGCCTCTCGCTGTCGCCGCGGCGTTCGCGATGTCCACCCGGACCCTCACCGTCCTCGTCGCGCTCTCCACGTGGCTGATGCTGATCTTCAACCCGGACGGGTCGATCGGCATGTACAACCTCGCGCACGTGGCACTCGCGGTGTTCGCGTCGTGGGTGGCCGCACGCGCGTTGACCGAGCGCGATCCCCTGCGGCTCCGGGCACGCACCGGCGGGCATGCGGTCGCCCCGGCCTCCGCAGCCGCCGACAGCACCTGATCGTGCCGATGTCGGACCCGACCGCGGCCCGCGAACTGGATGCCGGATTCCGCTTCTGCGCCGCGTTGTCCGCGCAGCACGGACGCACCTATCATCTCGCGGCGCGGCTGCTGCCCGAGCCGCGGCGCCGCGGCGTCCACGCGCTGTACGGCTTCGCCCGGCTCGTCGACGACATCGTGGACGTGACCGCCGTCGACGATCCCGGAGCAGCAGCCCGCGGTGTGGACGACGCCCTCGCCCGACTCCACGCCGGGTTGGCGGGCGACCCGGGTGCGCCGGACGAGACCGGTCTGGTGGTTCGTGCGCTCGTGGACACCATCGATCGGTATGCGATTCCCGTCGAACTCTTCGAGGCGTTCGCCCGATCGATGCGCATGGACGTCCCCGGCACACCGGAGCACCGTGTGCGCTACCGCTCCATGCGTGAACTGCGTGAATACACGTACGGTTCGGCGGCCGTCATCGGTCTGCAGTTGCTGCCGGTCTTCGGTGTCACCGACCCCGAACGCGCGGCCCCCTACGCCCGCGCCCTCGGTGAAGCGTTCCAGTTGACCAACTTCGTCCGTGACGTCGGCGAGGATCTCGACCGCGGCCGGATGTACCTACCGGCCGATCTGTGGGCCGCCTACGGGGTCGACGACGAGATGCTGCTGCGGGCCCGCGGCGGTGCGCTCCCCGATCCGCGGGTGCGTCGGGCGCTCGCGCACGCCGTCGCGTTGACGCGCGCCGAATACCGCCGGGCGCACCCGGGGCTCGCGCTGCTGCCGCCGCGGATCGGTCCGGCGATCCGCACCGCGTTCGTGTTGTATTCGCGGATTCTCGACGAGGTCGAAGCATCCGGCTTCCGCATCGATCGCCGCGCCGCGGTGCCCGGGCGCACCCGCGCGGCGGTCGTCGCGACGCAGCTGCTCACCGACGCGTGCGGGGGTCTGTGGCCGCACCGCGGCAGGCCCGGGACCGGGCGGTGACCGGGACGCGCGATCAGAACGCCAGGGCCTGCGCCCGGCGCATCACCTCCCGCGCCGAATGGGTGCGCATGGCGGCGATCGGGCTGCCCCCGGCAAGGGTCGGGTCGGGCCGGAACATCCATTCGAGGATCTCTTCGTCGCCGAATCCCCCGTCGTGGAGAACCGCGATCAGGCCCGGCAGCCCCTTGAGGACCGCCCCGGTGTCGTCGAAGAACGCTTCCGGGACGCCGAGCACCCCGTCGCGTTTGACGGCGAGCAGCCGCCGATCGTGGAGCAGTTGATGGACCCGGGTGATGACGAGGTCGAGTTGCTTGGCCACGTCGACGAGCTGCAGCACCGGGACGGAGCTGTCGAGGACGTCGTCGCAGAACGGAATGGTACTCACATCCACCACGGTATCGCCGTCGGTGAGCAGAGATGTAGGCGACTGCCGGTCGGGCCGCGTCGCTACGATCGACGTCACGGCGCCGGACCCCGGCACCGCCAGCCACCACCATACGAGACACGGGGGTACACCGGGTGACCGCAGGAGGCGACCGGATGGTCGGCACCGTCCTCGACCGGCGCTATCGCATCGAGTCGCGCATCGCCCGCGGCGGGATGTCGACCGTCTATCGGGGAACCGACCTGCGACTCGATCGTCCCGTCGCGGTGAAGGTGATGGACTCGCAGTTCGCAGCCGATCCGCAGTTCCTGTCGCGATTCGAGTTCGAGGCCCGCGCGGTCGCCCGGCTCACTCATCCGGGTCTGGTCGCCGTGTACGACCAGGGGCAGGACGGCGACCACGTCTTCCTCGTGATGGAGCTCGTCGAGGGTGGGACCCTGCGCGAACTGCTGCGCGAGCGCGGACCGATGCCACCGCACGCCGCCGCGGCCGTTGCCGCGCCCGTCCTCGGTGCGCTGGCCGTGGCACACCGCGCGGGGTTGGTGCACCGCGACGTCAAGCCGGAGAACGTCCTCGTGTCGCGCGGTGGTGAGGTGAAGATCGCGGATTTCGGGTTGGTGCGCGCCGTGGCAGCGGCGAACACCACGTCCCGCAGCGTGATCCTCGGCACCGCCGCCTACCTGTCGCCCGAGCAGGTGACGACGGGTGCCGCCGACGCGCGCAGCGACGTCTACTCGACCGGGATCCTGCTGTTCGAGATGTTGACCGGCCGCACACCGTTCACCGGCGACACCTCGCTGTCCATCGCGTATCAGCGCGTCGAGAAGGACGTACCGGATCCGAGTGCGTGGATCGAGGGGGTGCCGGCGGAGTTCGACGATCTGGTACGGCACGCAACCGAACGCGAACCCGACGAGCGGTTCGACGATGCCGCTGCGATGGCGGCCGCGCTGACGGACGTCGTGGATCGACTCGATCTGCCGCGGTATCGGGTGCCCGCACCGAAGCCGGTGGTCTCGGCCGCGGGCACCGGACAGTCCGGGCCGGGAGCCGACCCTGCCGCGTCCGATCCCGCACCGAGGACGACGGTGCTCACATCCGAGCCGCATCCCGGCACCGACCCGACGGTCGCGGTGTCCCAGCAGCCGCCGGTGTCTCAGCAACACGCGGCGCCGACGGTCGTTCATCACCACGCGTCGCCGCCGGAACCGCTCTCGGGGCAGCAACGTCCTGCGGTTCCGGTCGCGCCGACCCAGCACACCAAGGTCGTCACCGCCGCCCATCCCCGGTCGGATTCCCCGCCCGGCGGCGCACCGGACGACCGCAGTGCCTACCTCGACCGGCGGCGACACACCCGACGCACGACCACCGTGTGGGCGGTGTTGATCGTGGTGGTCGCGTTGGTGCTGGGCCTGGCCGGATGGTGGCTCGGGTCGGGTCGGTTCACCGATGTGCCGGACGTCCGGGGGCTGGGGCAGGGCGAGGCCGTCGCCGCGCTGGAGGCGGCGGGCCTGTCCACCGACATCCGGGGCGAGTACTCCGACGACATCGGCGCGGACACGGTGCTCGGCACCGACCCCGCGTTCGGTTCCCGGGCCGCGCGCGGTGGCACCGTCGCGTTGCTGGTGTCGCTGGGCAGACCGACGGTGCCGTCGATTCCCGGCGGCGGCGACCGCAACACCGTCGACCAGGAGTTGCGTAAGCGGACGTTCGAACCCGTCGACGGGGGTTCGGCCTTCAGCTCCACTGTTCCCGAGGGCGGCGTCGCCGCGCTCGACCCCGCACCGGGCACCGTGCTGGCCGTCGGCTCGCAGGTGAAGGTGATCGTCAGCAAGGGGTTCGCCCCGGTCGAGTTGCCCGACCTGGCGGGACACACGGTCGACGAGGCCCGTCGGGTGCTCGACGAGTCCGGAGTGACGGTCGCGGGACAGCGGGAGGTGTTCGATCCCGATGTGGACGGCGAGTTGGTCGCCGGCACCGATCCCGAGGCGGGAACGACCGTGTCGGCGGGCAGCACCGTCACGTTGCTGGTGTCGAACGCGGTGAAGGTCCCGTCGATGTTGGGGCGTTCGTTGGCGTCGGCGCGGGAGGAACTGGTGCGCCTCGGGTTCGAGATCGAGGTGCGGCAGGTCGCGGACACCGATCTGTCGGTGGTCGTCGGTCAGAGTCCCGGAGCGGGTTCCCGCGCCGAACCCGGCTCCACGGTGGTGCTCACGGCTCTGCCCTGACGGGGTCCGCGCCGACCGTCCGCGATCGGACGGCTCGGGCCGTCACCGGTGTGCACCCGGCGACGGCCCGCTCTCGGTCAGCCGCGCAGCATCTCCGCGACGAGGAACGCCAGTTCGATGGACTGCTGGGTGTTCAGCCGCGGGTCGCACGCGGTCTCGTAACGGCCGTGCAAATCGACGTCGGAGATGTCCTGGGCACCGCCGAGGCATTCGGTGACGTCCTCACCGGTGAGTTCGACGTGGATACCGCCGGGGTGGGTACCGAGCGCCCGGTGCACCTCGAAGAATCCCTGGACCTCGTCGACGATGCGGTCGAAGTGCCGGGTCTTGTAGCCGGTGGACGATTCGTGGGTGTTGCCGTGCATCGGGTCGCACTGCCAGATCACCTTGTGGCCGGTGGCTTCGACACGCTCGACGATCGCGGGCAGCACGTCGCGCACCTTGCTGTATCCCATCCGCGAGATCAGGGTCAGTCTTCCCGGCTTGTTGGTGGGGTCGAGACGCTCGACGTACTCCGCGGCCATGTCGGGGGTGGTGCTCGGGCCCACCTTGAGCCCGATCGGGTTCGAGAGCAGTTCCGCGAACGCGATGTGCGCGCCGTCGAGTTGGCGGGTGCGGTCGCCGATCCACAGGAAGTGCGCGGACAGGTCGTAGAGGCGGGGTTCGTCACCGGTCTCGTCGAGACGCAGCATGGCGCGCTCGTAGTCGAGGACGAGCGCCTCGTGGCTCGCGTAGATGGTGGCGGCGCGCAGGTTCGGGTCGACGACACCGCAGGCGTCCATGAACCGCAGTCCGCGGTCGATCTCGGCGGCGAGGGCCTCGTATCGGGCGCCGGCCGGGGACTTCGACACGAATTCGCGGTTCCAGTCGTGCACCCGATGCAGGTCGGCCTCGCCCGCGGCGGTGATCGCCCGCACCAGGTTCATCGCGGCGCTCGCGTTCGCGTACGCCCGCACGAGACGCGACGGGTCGTGTGCGCGGACCGCCGCGTCGGCGACGATGGAGTTGACCATGTCGCCGCGGTACGACGGCAGGCCCAGCGCGTCGGTGTCGGACGACCGGGGCTTGGCGTACTGCCCGGCGATGCGACCGACCTTCACGACGGGCAGCGACGCACCGTAGGTGAGCACCACCGCCATCTGCAGCAGCGTGCGGATGTTGCCCTTGATGTGGGGTTCGGTGTTGTCCGCGAAGGTTTCCGCGCAGTCGCCGCCCTGGAGCAGGAAGGCGTCTCCGTGGGCGACCGCGGCGAGCTGGTCCTGCAATTCCTCGACTTCGCGCGGCACCGTGATCGGCGGAACGCTCTCGAGCACGGTTCGCATCGCCGACGCCTGGTCCTGCGGCCAGCTCGGCTGCTGCAGGGCCGGTTTCGCCAACGCCGCGTCGAGCTGATCACGCAGCTCCGACGGCAACGGTGGGAGTTCGGGCAAGCGGTCGATCGGCACGTCGACAGTCCAGTTCACGGAACCAGAATATGGCTTCGGTCCGGCACGGGTACACCGGACCCGCTCATCGAGAACGGCGGGCGGCCTCGATCGCATCGAATTTGGCGAGGTTGTGCCGTGCGTCGGTGAGGGCGTCGTGGTTGTCGTCGGGCACCGGCGGCAGCGGTGGACGACCGTTGTCCTCCCAGTGTTGCCGCAGTTCCCGCGTGAACCGTGGGAGCACATCGGGGAGGTCGGGCATCGTCCCCCACAGCTGCGCGAGCACGACGTGGTCGTACGCACCGATCCAGGCCCACAGTTCCGGGTGGATGCCCGGCCTCGGCACGAGGAACTTCAGCAGGTCGTCACGGATGCGGTCACGCGACCGCCACGCCGGGTGGGCGGGCGACGGCAGTTTCGGCAGCACGTTGCGGCGGACCCACGTGCCGGCCCGGTCGGGATCGAATTCCGTCGAGACGGCGTAGAATTCGCGGCCGTCCTCGCAGACCACACCGATCGACACGAGTTCGATGGTGCGGCCGTCCTCGATGAACTCGCAGTCGTAGAAGTAGCGCACGTGCGGACATTATGCCGCGACGGTTCCGGGACGAGTCGGGCGCCACCCGCCGCGACGACGCCGCGTCCCCGTCAGCCCGCGCGGGTGTCGGGAATGCGCGCGTCGGCCGGGTGGTCGGCCGGGTCGCCGTCCGAGGAACCGACGGCGCGCACGGCGGCGGTGCCGGTCTGTTCCGGTGCGTCGCCCTTCGTCCCGGTGTCCTTGAGCGACGCCGCGTAGACGTCCACGTACTCCTGCCCCGACAACTGCATCAGTGCGTACATCACCTCGTCGGTGACGGTGCGCTCGACGAAGCGGTTGCCGCCCATGCCTTCGAATCGGGAGAAGTCGATGGGTTCGCCGATCCGGACGGTGACCTTGGCGGGTTTCCACATCTTGGAGCCGATCGGGTTCATCCTGTCGGTGCCGATCATGGCGACCGGAATGACGGGGACGCCGGTCTCGAGTGCGAGGCGTGCCAGACCGGTCTTGCCCTTGTACAGACGACCGTCCGGCGAACGGGTTCCCTCCGGGTAGATCCCGAGCAGTTTGCCCTGGTCGAGCACGCGAACCCCGGCGTTGAGCGCGTCCTGGGCGGCGTCGGCGCCGGTCCGGTCGATCGGGACCTGCCCGACCGACGAGAAGAACCAGCGTTGGAACGCGCCCTTGGGTCCGGTGCCGGTGAAGTACTCGCTCTTGGCGAGGAAGGTGATGCGTCGCCGCACGAGCAACGGCAGGTAGAACGAGTCGAGCACGGCGCGGTGGTTACTCGCCAGAATCGCCGGGCCGTTCGTGGGGATGTTCTCGCCACCCTCGTAGGTGGGCCTGCCCATGAGCCACAGCAACGGGCCCAGCAGGACGTACTTGAACAGCCAGTACCACATGGCATCCTTCCCGGGATCGATCCGCGGGACACAGCCCGCCCGCGGCTCGACTCTACGACGCCTCACCGGTCACACGCACGTCGTGGCGTGCCGGTATGCACGTGAGGCGGCCCTTCGTGACGAGAATCTCACTCCGGCCGGGTCCGTTCGGGGGCGTTCCCGAGTGCGCGACGGGCGAGGTCGGCGACACCGATCTGCCCGGCGGCGTCACCCAGCTGAGCGGTCCGGACACGGGCGAGGGGCCGATGCCCGGCGCCTGTGGTGGCCGCCGCGTAGTGCTCGCGCGCGTCGTCGAGGAACAGTGACGCCGATCCCGACACTCCCCCGCCGATCACGACGAGTTCGGGGTCGTACACGTCGGCGACGATCGCGAGGCCGAGTCCGAGCCACCGGGAGAACTCGGCCATCGCGGCGAGCGCGAGCGGGTCGCCGTCGTGGGCGGCTCCGGCGATCCGGCGGCCGGTGAGCGATCCCGGATCGCCGGCTGCCTCGGTCGCGAGTTGCGATCTCGCCGGGTCGGTGGCGAGCATCTCGACGGCGATGTCGACGAGGGCGGTGCCGCTGCAGTACCGCTCCCAGCATCCGTGCTTGCCGCACGGACAGGGGCGCCCACCGGGAACGAGTTGCAGGTGCCCCAGTTCGGGGGCGATTCCGTGCGCACCCCGGAAGAGACGACCGTCGAGCAGCAGTGCGGCACCGATCCCGGTTCCGAGCGCCACCATCACCGTGATGCCCGCGCCGGCCGCTGCACCGAACCGGTACTCCGCCCATGCGGCGGCGTTCGCGTCGTGTTCGAGGGTCACCGGCAGCGCGAACCGTCGGGCGAGCCGATCTGCGACGGGCGCGTCGAGCCACGGAAGGTGCGGTGCGAAGCGCACGCCGCGTCGGTCCGCGGTGACGAACCCGGCGACGGCGAGTCCGACGGCCGACACCCTGTGTCGTTCCGCGAGGTCACGAACCACGCGGTGCAGAGCATCCTCGAGGGCCGAGACGGACACCGGTGTCGGTGCCCGAGCGGAGTCGACGACCTCCCCTGCCCCGTCGACGACGGAGGCGCGGATGCTGGTGCCTCCGACGTCGATTCCGATGGTGAGCACGTGTGGGTCCGACACGGTGTCACGGCCTGATCGTCACGGCGATGCGTTCGAAGCCACCACCGTCCGGTGGTGCCGCCGGTGGGGGAACGTCGGGTCCGCCGGTGTCGCCCGATGCGGCGGGGAGCAGCCGCGCGAGGAGTTCGCGGATCATCGCGATCAGGGCGGCGATCTGCGCGGCGAGACGGGTGAGGAGTTCGTGGTTCTCGCCGCGGATGAGCGCGGCGAGCGCGCAGATCGGGCACCAGGCGCACGATGCGCCGTCCGGGCGGGTGCGCGTCTCGGCACCGTCGGGATCCCCGTCGTGCGCGGCGTGCGGCACGGCGGGGTCGGCGATCTGCGCGACGATCCCCTCGATCCGGTCGAGCACGGTGTCGGCGAGCACCCGGAGATCCGCGAGCAACGCGTCGTGGTCGGTGGTCACGAGGGCCACACCTCCGGGTCCGGAGCGAAACGTACGAGCAGTCCGGTGCCGTCGAACTCGGCTCCTGCGACGGTGCACCGCCGCAGCCCCGACGCCAGCCGGATGCGACGACGCGCGCCGTCGGCCCCGACGACGAGGTCGTCTCCGGTGCGGCCGAGGGTCAGTGTCGACGGATCTGCGAGGGGAAGGTGCATTCGCAAGGTGTACACCGCGTCCACTCCCGTCCCCGAATCGTGCCGGATCCGCACCGGCGGGTCGTCGGCACCGCCGTTCGGCCGGGTCCCGACGGTTTCCTCGATGGAGTCGGCGAGCGCGCCGAGGGACGCCGTCCCCACCGGTTCGTCCTCCGCCTGCGCGCACACGCGGACGGGGGCCTCGACGAGGGTGTCGATCATCTCGTCGAGGACGCGGCGCTGGGCGTTCCGCCGCGCCGTCAACCATCGGCCTGCCGAGTCGTCCGAGCCGAGATCGGGCAGGATGCCGTTGACGATTACCTCGCGCAGCCGCAGACCGGCGAGCGCGGTCCACGACCGGAGCCTGCGCAGCTCCGACAGCCCGGCACGGTCCGGGTTCGCGACGAGGGTGACGTCGGTGCGGGAGCGGTCCTCGAGCACGGCACGCGCCGCGTCGACGGCGGCGAGGATCCGGTCGAACAGTGCGACGACGACCGCGAGCCGCGGGTCGGGTCCCGTCGCCGCGGCGATGCGGCTGTGCTGCGGCCAGATCCGCTCCATGTATCCGAGGACGGTGTGCGGCGCGGTGAGCATCGCGAACGTATCGGCCGACGCCGGTGCGTCGACGATCACGGTGCCCCACCGTCCGTCGTCGGCGAGCGCCGCGACCTCCGTGAGGGCGAGGATGTCCTGCGCTCCGGGCAGCCCGGTGATCTCCGCGGGATCGGGGAGGTGGAAGTTCCCTGCGTGGTCGTGTCCGCCGACGGCGGACGCCAGGGTCGACAGCGTGGTGTAGCGACGCTCGAGCAGTTCCAGGCTGTCGATCTCGATCAGGTCGAGACCGGGCGCGACCGAACGGATCCCGGATCCTGCGGGTACGCCGAGTACCCCGGTGGTGGAGTGCGCACGATCGAGCGAGACCAGGAGCACCGGTCCGTCCGCGGCGAGACGGACGGCGGTCGCGGCGGCCAGAGTGGTCTTGCCCGCGCCGCCCTTGCCCAGGAACATCCGGATCCGCGCGGATCCGGGTTCCTGCCGCGCGTTCAGTCTTCCACCTGCTTCTTCAATTCCTTCAAGGCGGTGTCGGTGATGACCTTCTCTGCCTTCCGTTTGAACAGGCCGATCATGGGGATCGTCAGGTCCACGGTCAGTTCGTAGTCGACGACGGTGCCGCCACCCGGGGCGTCGCCGAGGACGTAGCTACCCGATTGCGCCTTCTGGATCTCGCCGCTCTCGAGCTCCCAGCTCACGGCGCGCCCGTCCCCGGCCCACCGGTAGCGCAGCACGTAGGTGTCCTTGACGATTCCCGCGTCGAGCACGAATCGGACGCGTGCTGCTCTGCCGTCGGGAAGCCGATCGAGGACCTCGACGCTCTGTGCCGCTTCGACCCACGTGGGGTAACTGTCGAAGTCCGCGATCACGGCCATCACCCGTTCGGCCGGCGCATCGATGGTGATCGACCGTCTGGTCTTCTCTGCCATTCGACGAAGGCTCCCTTTCGTCCGTCCCGCACGGTGTCCTCTCCGGACACCGTAGCGGTAGGGTATCCGGGTTCCGATCCGAGGTGCGCCTACGCGGTGCGGGGCGGTTCCCCCGCCGGCCGTCCCGCTTCGAGACGCTGCTTGACCTCGAAGGTCATCCTCTTGCCGGCCACCCGGCGGTCGTGGTTCATCCCGGCGAGATCGAGCGTCGCGACACGATCGGGTGCCACCCCCGTGGGCTCGCAGTGAAGGAAGTAGTGGACGATCGCCCCGTCGAGTGCGGGTTCGATCCACACCTCCATCGTGCCGTCGAGCGGACCGGTGACCGCCCACCGGATTCCCTTCTCGGCCCGGTCCTCACGCACGGTCAAGGCGAGATCCGGCCACCACACACGCCACCGGCCCGGTGCCGCGACGGCCTCGGCGATGCGGTCGGGGCTCGCGGCGATGAACGTCTGGTCGGCCACCTGAATGCTGCTCACGCCGGACAGCTTCACATACCGACGGGACCGCCGGGGTTCTCACCCCGGGTCGTCGGTGCCGCACCGGACCCCGGAGCGCCGTCGAGCAGCCCACGCAGCTTCCCGCCGAGCACGTCCCAGCGCCACTGCTCCGACACCCAACGCCGACCCGCCGCACCCATCGCGGCAGCCCGGTCGGGATCGGCGAGCAGGCCGCCGACGGCCGTCGCGACCGCCGACACCGACGTGCCGTCCACGACGTATCCCGTCTCCCCGTCGCGCACCGTCTCGGGTGCACCACCGGAACGGCCCGCGACCACCGGGATTCCGGTCGCCGATGCTTCGAGATACACGATGCCCAACCCCTCGACGTCCAATCCCGCGCCCCGGGTACGACACGGCATCGCGAAGACGTCCCCGAGGGTGTGGTGCGCCGCCAGCTCCGCCGCGGGCACACCGCCGGTGATCACGACGTCGTCCGCGACTCCGGTGTCCCGGGCCAGTGCACGCAGCCGCTCCTCGTACGGTCCGCCGCCGACGATGACGAGGGCAGCGCCGTCGACGCGCCTGCGGATCTCGGGTAGCGCCCGGATGAGGACGTCCTGGCCTTTGCGGGGGACGAGCCGCGACAGGCACAGCACGGTGGGCCGGTCGCCGAGGCCGTAGCGGGCACGCAGTTCTGCGCGGGCCGCCGGATCGGGGCGGAAGAGCTCGGTGTCGACTCCGGACGGCAGGTGTTCGAGTCCCGCTTCGGGACCGAACGCCGACGCGAACCGGCTCCGGGTGTAGCGGCTGACGTAGGTGACGGCATCGACGGTCTCACCGATCCTGCGCAGCGCCCGGCGTCCACCGGGAACCATCGACCACCCCACCTCGTGGCCGTGGGTGCTCGCGATGATGCGGTGGGCGCCGGCGCGTCTCAGCCCGGGTGCGAGCAACGCCAGTGGTGCTGCCGCCCCGAACCACACGGTGTCGCATCCGGTGTCGGTGAGCAGCCGTGCGGCACGCCGCGCGACGGCGGGGGTGGGCAGCATCAAGGTGGTGGGGTGGCGGACGACCTCGAACGGCTGCGCCGCGTCGTACCTGGTGTGGCTGTCTCCGCGCCACCGCGGCGCGTACACGACGAGGTCGTCGGCGGGCAGTTGGGCGGCGAACGCCCGCAGATACGACTGGATCCCCCCGGGTCGGGGCGGAAAGTCGTTCGTCACCAGCAGTGTTCGCGGCATGGCTACACCGTAGGCGGTGACACCGGTGGGTGTGCGGACAGGTCAGGGCGCGGCGAGGAGGTCGCGCAACCAGCTGCCCCAGCTGTCGGCGAGTTCGCCGGTGGTGACACCGAGGATGTCCTCGACGACATGGTCGGTGCGGACGGTGTCGGCCGGTGCGGCGGCCAACTGCCGGTACAGCTCGGTCAGGGCGCTCTCCCCCGCCCGGTCGGCGACGAAGGCGGCCAGCGACCACGCAGCCTCGTAGGCGACACGCGAACGTTGCGGATCACCGAACTCGGCGTCGGCCGGGGGCGCGGTCGGTGTGCCCGTGCGGGCGAGGTCGGCGACGAGGCCGGGGGCGTTGCGCCGGAGGTCCGAGCCCGTCGGGGCGGCGGGCGGATCCGTTCGGTGGCCGACGTAGTCGGCGTAGCCCTCGAGGATCCACATCGGGGCGCCGTCGACGGTGTGCGCCCGGGTGGCGATGTGGGTCAGCTCGTGCCTGAGTACACCGCGCAGTCCCGCCGCGGTGAGTCGGTCCCCGGCGAGGGGGTTGAAGACGATCCGCTGCCCGGTGGCGTGCGCTGCGCCGGGGTCGACGGCGTCGGAGATCGCGACGGCCGCGATGTCGTCGCCATCGTGCCGGGTTCCCACCAGGTCGGTGAACTCGGCGCGGGTGGAGGTCACGACGATCGCGGTGCGTTGCGGCCATGCGGTGCCCCACAGGTCCGACACCGCGTCGACGGCATCGGGTAGTTCGGCGCGGACGGACGCGGCGAACTCCGCACGGTCGGGATGTGCGAGGACGAGGCTGCGGCCGCCGGCCGTCGCTACGTCGTTCACCGCCAGCGGACCGTGGTCCCAGGGGCCGCGCCAGGTCACGGAGCGTCCCGGGATCGGGTCGTCGGCGGCGATGCGCCAGCCGCCGGGCCGGTGGACGAACGACACGGTGACGGGTTCGGTGGTGGTGTCGGCGTCGACACCGGCCAGCGCGTAGCGCAGTTCGACGGCGTGGGTACGGACCGTGGCCGTGCCGTACCGGTCGGAGATGTCGGCGGGCACGGTGAGAGCGGGACCGAGCACGTAGCCGAATTCGTCCGTCGGCACACTCGCGAGTGCGTCGGCACGGCGCCGTTCGGAGTCCAGCAGGTCGGCGGCGGTGGCGTCCACGACGGAGGTCAACGCCTCGACATCTGCGGCCCGGACTGCGGTGGACCACCGGTCGAGCAGCGACTGCAACTCCCGCCGGTCCACGCGGGTGGTGTCGCCGCGCTCCGGTGTCACCGCGAGCATCACCGCCACGACGACCACCACGACGACGGTGACCGGACCGATCGCGGCGATGCGGCGGCGCGGGCCCCGGGCGAGCGGGGACTGCGGGGTCGCGGGCACGGCGACAGTGTAGGGGCGCGTGCCTCGATCCGGCGGCTGTGTCAGTAGCGACGGGCGCTGTGGAACGGGAAGCTGTCCATCGACTGGACCTTCACGGGCACCCCGAAGGTGGAGGCGTGGACGATGTTGCCGTCCCCGGCGTACAACCCGACGTGGGAGGCGTCGTCGTAGAAGACGACGACGTCGCCGGGTTGGAGGTCGGCACGGGAGACCGGGGTGCCGCCCTGTGCCTGTGCCTGGCTCGATCGCGGGAGGGTCTTGCCGACCTGCCGATAGGCCCACACCACCAGACCCGAGCAGTCGAACTGGTCGGGGCCCGTCGCGCCCCACACGTAGGGGTCGCCGATGCGGGTCAGCGCGGCGCTGAGCGCACCCGATCCGCTGCCGGGGCGAAGGTGCTCCATGATCTTGTCGGCGTCGAGTCCCGGCGGGAACGGTGTGCCGGCGAGGATCGCCTTCTCCTCGTCGCTGAGGTCGTCGAACGCATCGAGGACCGCTTGGATCCGGGTCTCGAGGTCGTCTTCCTGCCGTTGCAGGTCGTCGCGGAGGGTCTGCGCGTGTTCGGCGGCGATCCGTGCGTCCTCGGCGGACCGTTCCGACGCTGCTGCGGCGTCGGCGGCGGCAGCGGACGCGGCGCGGAACTCGTCCACGTCCCGGTCGGTCTGACGGCCGAGGACGTCGAGGAGCACCATCTGGTCGAGCAGCTGCTGCGGCGAGTCGCTGATCATGACGGCGAAGAGTCGGTTGGTGCGGGCGCCGCGGTAGTTGGCCTGCGCGAGCTTGTCGACGGCGGGGCGGAACCGGGCGACCTCGGCCCGGGCCGCGGCGAGCGCATCACGGTCCGCGGCGGCGCGCGCCTCGGTCTCGTGCTGTTCGGCGACGCGGGCGTCGAGATCGATGGTCGCGTTGTGCAATGCCTCGGAGGTTTGTTCGGACCGTCGCGAGAGCTCGGCGAGGTGTTCGAGTTGCGCGGTCGGGCTGTCGCCGACGGGGTCGGCTACCGCGGGGGACGCCGCGACGCACGGAACCACGAGCAGACCCGTCACGAGGACCGTCCGCACGGCCTGTTTGATGCTGCCGAAGACCACGACGCTCGACATCCTTTCCGCGAAGGTCTCGATAAGGTTACGGAGCGGTACCGGCCGATGTCTACTCACCGGTAGCGGAAACGACTCGGGGGTGGCCGGGCCGCACAGGCCGGGCCACCCCCGTCGTCGTCAACTCGATCAGGCGAAGCGGCGCGCGCCGTCCACGGGCATCGAGTACAGCGGAGCGACCTTCACGGGCTGGCTGGACGTCGAGGCATGGACGATGTTGCCGTTGCCGATGTAGATGCCGGTGTGGCTGCCGCCGTAGAACGACACGACATCGCCGGGCTGCAGGAGGTCGAGCGACACGGCACTGCCGGCCGCAGCCTGCTGATAGCTCGTCCGCGGGACGCTGACGCCGACCTGCTCGTAGGCCCACTGCACCAACCCGGAGCAGTCGAACGCGTTCGGTCCGGTCGCGCCGTACACGTACGGGGAGCCGATCTTGCTCTGCGCGACGTCGGCCGCACGCTGACCGACCGACGTGAACGGCGCGACGAACTGCGACGGAGCCGCCTCGGGTCCCTGCGGGATGAGATTGGTGACCTCCGGCGGAAGGCTCACGCCGGCGGGAAGTTCGAAGGTTCCGACGCCCGGGATTTCGATGGGCTCTGCCATCGCGGGGCCGGCGGTGACGGTGACGGCACCGAGGGCGAGTGCACCGGTGACAACCGCGCGGCGCACGGTGTTCTTGCTGCTCTGCGAGACCACGAGGGGATGTTCTCCATTTCTTCCGTTACCCGCCGACCGAGTTAGCTGACGGGTTCGGGCGGAAGATCAGCCCTACCCCTCGCTTCGGACGAAGCTGAGGGGATTCACCCCGAGTACTCGTGGGTCCCCGGCTCGAACGCCCGTGTGGAGCGCCCGATTAGGCGGTCGCCGTGCGGCTCCGGCCCGTCTGGTTCGGGCCGACCAACTTCACCGCTCGGTCTCGATAAGGTTACGAAACGGCCACGGTGATGCCAAACGCGACCGGTGGAGAATGTCCGATTCAGCGGATTCACGGCTTTTCGCGGCATCCACGGACCCCGTCGATAACGGTGCGGTAACAGCACGCGGGCGGCGGTCACCCGCACGCGCCGCCACCACCGCACCCCCAGAGCACCCGCGGGGCCGCATCCGCACTGTTCGGGCCCGCAATCCGACGGCCTCCCGAGGCCGCGCGCAACCCGCCCGGACGCCACCCTTCCGGCCGCCGCGACCGCGCTGCGGAGCCGGGGCGCACCCGCCGCCCGACGCGCATCGACAACCCCGTGTGATACTCGTCTCATCGCCTCGGGCGCGTCGGCTCGGGGCGCCGCGTAGGCGCCCACCCGACGGCCGTGTCGGCGACGGTGCCTACGCTCTCGGCCATGGCGTCGCTCCCGTCCCCGACCTCCACCGCGCCCGGTGTCCAACTCGCCCTCGACGAACTGGGCACGCCGCTGCGCGAGACGACGTTCGTGGTGGTCGACCTCGAGACCACGGGCGGCAAGGCCGGACACGACGCGATCACCGAGATCGGTGCGGTGAAGGTCCGCGGTGGCGAGGTGCTCGGAGAGTTCGCCACACTCGTCGACCCCGGTCGGCCCATTCCACCGCAGATCGTCCACCTCACCGGCATCACCACCGCGATGGTTCGTGACGCACCCCGGATCGAACAGGTCGTCCCGTCCTTCCTGGAGTTCGCCGCAGGATCCGTCCTCGTCGCCCACAACGCCGGGTTCGACATCGGTTTCCTGAAGGCCGCCACCGCTCACTGCGAATCCACCTGGCCGGATTTCCCGGTGGTGTGCACGGTGAAGCTCGCGCGGCGCGTCCTGGGCCGCGACGAGGCGCCGTCGGTCAAACTCTCGGCCCTCGCGGAGCTGTTCCACGTGTCGACCCGACCCACCCACCGTGCGCTCGACGACGCCCGCGCCACCGTCGACGTCCTCCACGCACTGATCGAGCGAGTCGGGAATCTGGGTGTGCACAGCCTCACCGAGTTGCGCGACTACGTCCCCGCCGTCGGCGCGGAACACCGCGCCAAACGCACGCTCGCCGCGCATCTACCGCACCGTCCGGGCGTCTATCTCTTCCGCGGACCGTCCGACGAGGTCCTCTACGTCGGTACCGCGGTCGACCTCCACCGACGCGTACGGTCGTACTTCACCGGTTCCGACACCCGATCACGGATGCGTGAGATGGTCGCGCTGGCCACGCGCGTCGACCATGTCGAATGCGCGCACCGACTCGAGGCGGGTGTACGCGAGTTGCGTCTCCTCGCTGCGCACGCACCTCCGTACAACCGGCGTTCGAAGTATCCGACGCGCGGCTGGTGGGCGGTTCTCACGGACGAGGCGTTCCCGCGTCTCGCGATCTCGCGCACCGCGGGCGACGACGCACTCGGGCCGTTCTCCGCGCGTTCCGCCGCCACCGAGGTGGCGGCGACCCTCGCCGAATTCTGCGGGATACGCTCGTGCACCCGCCGGATCGGGCGCACCGCGCGTCACGGCGATCGGTGTGCGGCGGATGCCGTCGGTGCCTGCACGGCGGCGGTACACGGTGTGCAGACCGCCGAGCAGTACGCAGCGCAGGTCGAGCGCCTCCGCGCGGTGCTCCACGGTCGCGACGACGCGGTGTTGCGCACCGCCGCCGACCGGATCGCCGGGCTCGCGCGGGAGGAACTGTTCGAGAACGCCGCGCGCCTGCGGGACCGCACCGCCGACGCGGTCCGGGCATTACGACGCACGCAGCGCCTCGCCGCCGTCGCCGCGATCGACGAACTCGTCGCCGCGCGACCCCGGGCGGAGGGAGGCTGGGAGTTCGCGGTCGTGCGGGCGGGCCGGCTCGCGTCGGCCGGTGTCGCAGCGCGCGGAGTGGCGCCGATGCCCGTCGTCGATGCGATCGTCGCTGCCGCCGAGACCGTGCGACCGCACCCCGGACCGCTGCGGGGTGCACCCGCCGAGGAACTGGGCTTGATCACGCGATGGCTCGACGAGGACGGTGTCCGAATAGTCCGCACCTCCCACGGCTGGCACGAGTCGGTCGGCGGAGCCGGCCGGTGGGAGAGCTGGGCGGGCATCGCCCGTGACGCACGTGTCGCCGCCGAGGGCGCTCCCGACGTCCCAGGCGCGGCCTACGCGACCAGCACCGGAGGAAGGTAATAAGGTGCCCTCATGATCAATGCCATCGTCCTGATCGACGCCGACGCCCACCGCATCCCGGAGACCGCGCAGGCGGTCGCCGATCTCGCCGGGGTCGACACCGTGTACTCGTGCGCGGGCGACGTCGATCTCGTCGCCGTCGTCCGTGTCCGCGACCACGCGCAGATCGCCGACGTCGTCACCCGCGGCATCAACAAGGTCGAGGGCGTCGAGAAGACCGTCACGCACATCGCGTTCCAGTCCTACTCGAGCGCTGACGTCGAGGCCGGGTTCTCCATCGGCGACTGACGGCTCCCCGCGGTGCCCTCGGTGACCGGCCCGCCGCGGCACCGACTCGTCCGTACCGCGGGGCCCTTCCCGTCGACGCGCGCGAGCACCGCGCTTGCCGGCGCCCGTGAGCACCGCGCGTGTCAGCGCCCGTCAGCACCGCGCTTGTCAGCGCCCGTCAGCACCGCGCTTGTCAGCGCCCGTCAGCACCGAGCCGGGTCGTGACCTCGGCCCACTTCTCGAGAACCCGGGCGGCTCCGCCGCCGTCGATCGCCGCCGTCGCGGCCTCCACGCCCGCGGCCATCGCGTCCTCGAGCGACCCGTCGAGGCCCCGGAACGCGGCGATGGCCCCGGCCGCGTTGAGCACGACGGCGTCGCGTACCGCGCCGGTCTCACCGGCGAGCATCCGTCGCGCGATCGCCGCGTTCTCGTCCGCGTCTCCGCCGCGCAGCGCATCCAACGGCACCCGGGGGATCCCCAGGCGCGTCGGATCGAGGGTCTCGACACGCACGTCGCCGCCCGACACGACGTGCACGGTCGACGTCGTCGATGTCGTCAGTTCGTCGAGTCCGTCGTCTCCACGCACCACCAGAGCACTGTTGCCTCGCTGGGCGAGCACACCCGCGACCGTCGGCACGAGCGGTTCGAACGCGCATCCGATGAGACCGGCCCGCGGCCGGGCCGGGTTGGTGAGCGGTCCGAGCACGTTGAAGACGGTCGGAATGCCGATCTGTTTGCGGGGTGCGGCCGCGAATCGGAGGGCCGGATGGTAGACCGGCGCGAAGCAGAAGCCGATGCCCGCACCGGCGATCGATTCGGCAACCTGCTCGGGTCCGAGGTCGATGTGTATTCCGAGTGCTTCGAGCACGTCGGCGCCGCCGCTCTTCGACGAGGCGGCGCGATTGCCGTGCTTGACGACGCGGATTCCCGTCGCCGCGACCACGAGCGAGGCCATCGTCGAGATGTTGACGGTGTTGGCCCGGTCGCCGCCGGTACCCACGATGTCGACGGTGTCGTCGTCGACGGGCACGAGGTGGGCGTAGCCGAGCATCGTGTCGGCGAGGGCCCTCAGTTCTTCGGGGGTCTCCCCCTTCATCTTCAGTGCGACACCGAACGCCGCGATCTGCGCGGGGCTCGCGTTGTCGGAGAAGATCTCGTCCATCGCCCACCGGGCTTCGTCGCGTGTCAGGTCACGTCCACCGGTCAGTGCGCCGAGCACCGCGGGCCAGCTCGAGGCCACCTCGTCCGTTCGTCGCCTCACGTTCATCGCACCCGCCTCCACCGCAACTCGCTCCCAACCGGACACTGCCGTGTCCACGCAGCTGCGGACACCGTGTGTGTCCACGCCCGGAGAGCTTAGCGACGCGGTGGCCGGTGTCCGCACGGCCGTCCGGTCGGTGCGTCGCGCCGGTCAGTCCGCCGTACCGGGCTGCAGGGCATCCCATCCGTGTGCGTCACCGCCGAGCCGCTGGGCGAGCGAGGCCATCCGGGACTTCTCCTGGGCGCAGTGGAGCGCGTCGAGCACCTGCACTCGCTGCAGGATGAGCGACACCCGGTCGGCGGGCTCCGGATCCGACGGTCCCCCGGTCGCCGGCACCCGGACGTATCCGTCCTGCCCCGCCAGAGCGATCGCCTCGTCGACCGCGGCGATCGGCAGCTCGAGGTGGTGCCGCAGCACCGCCTCCGCGTCTTCCGTCCAGCGGGGCGTGCCGTCGGCTCCGCGTTCCAGAGCGGTCGAGCACGCCTCGGCGTCGTCGAAGGAAGCCACGACGATCACGAGGTCGGTGCGGGTGGGGTCCAAAGGTTCGGTGCGGTTGCCCGTCACCCACGTCCGCAACCGCGCCCACATCCCTGTTCCAGTGCTCATGTCACCACGATCGCACGGCGCGGGGATCGGCTCGCAACCCTGTCTCCGCTGCAGAAACGCTTCTCGGGAGCTGCTGAGACGCGCCGATTTCGGCCCCGATTGCCCATCACGTACTACGACGGGTCATACTAGCCAGCGTGACGAGCGCAGTAGGGACTTCAGGATCTGCAATCACACAGCGCGTGCACTCGTTGAACCGGCCCAACCTGGTCAGCGTCGGCACCATCGTGTGGTTGTCCAGTGAGCTCATGTTTTTTGCAGGGCTCTTCGCCATGTACTTCGTGGCGCGGGCACAGGCACCGGAGGGCATGTGGCCTCCGCCGCCCACCGAACTGAACCTGTGGCTGGCCGTGCCGGTGACGCTGGTGCTGGTTGCGTCCTCGTTCACGTGCCAGCTGGGTGTCTTCGCCGCGGAACGCGGCGACGTGTTCGGTCTCCGGCGGTGGTACATCGTCACCCTCGCAATGGGCACGTTCTTCGTGCTCGGCCAGGGCTACGAGTACTTCCACCTGGTCCAACACGGTACGACGATCCCGGGCAGCGTGTACGGCTCGGTGTTCTACATCACGACCGGTTTCCACGGGCTGCACGTGATCGGCGGTCTCATCGCCTTCGTGTTCCTGCTGTTCCGCACCAAGGTCAGCAAGTTCACGCCCGCGCAGGCCACCGCGGCGATCGTGGTGTCGTACTACTGGCACTTCGTCGACATCGTGTGGATCGCGCTGTTTGCCACGATCTATTTCATCCGTTAGCCAGCTGAACGCCCAGGCAGCCCCCTGACGTCCAGTCCGTCCCGACATACAAAAAGGGATACAGATGAGTTCATCCCCACCTCTCGCACCCGAGGGTGACATGCCCGGTCGATCCTCGGCAGCCCCTGCTGCCAAGTCCCGCCGTCAGCGCAAGCTCCGGCGCCGTGTCACCGGCGCCCTCGTGCTCGCCCTCGGCCTGCTCAGCGCCGGCTTCCTCGCGTCCGCCCTGACGCCCGAGCCGCAGGTCGCGATCGCGCAGGACGACCAGAACGCGCTGATCCGTGAGGGCAAGCAGCTCTACGAGACTTCTTGTGTCACCTGCCACGGCGTCAATCTTCAGGGCGTCCAGGACCGCGGTCCGTCCCTGATCGGCGTCGGCGAGGCCGCCGTCTACTTCCAGGTGTCCTCCGGCCGTATGCCGATGGCCCGGAACGAGGCCCAGGCCCAGCGCAAGGACCCCAAGTTCGACGCCGGCCAGATCGACGCGCTCGGCGCCTACATCCAGGCGAACGGTGGTGGCCCCACCATCATCCGCGACGAGAACGGCGACATCGCCCAGTCGTCGCTCCGCGGCAACGACATCGGTCGCGGTAGCGAGTTGTTCCGCCAGAACTGCGCCTCCTGCCACAACTTCACCGGCCGTGGTGGCGCCCTCTCCGGTGGCAAGTTCGCACCCAATCTGGATCCCGCGAGCGAGCAGCAGATCTACACCGCCATGCTCACGGGCCCCCAGAACATGCCGAAGTTCTCCGACCGTCAGCTGACGGTCGAGGAGAAGCAAGACATCATCGCGTACATCAAGTCCGCCGCCGAGACCCAGGATCCGGGCGGTTACGGGCTCGGCGGCTTCGGTCCGGGTGCCGAAGGTCCCGCGGTGTTCGCTGTCGGCATCGTCGCAGTCGTCGGCGCCGCACTGTGGATCGGAGCAAGGTCATGAGCAGCGGCGACACGCCGAACAAGCACTCCATCGAAAACCTCGACCAGATGAGCCGCGACGACCTCGTCGCGCTCGGTACGAAACTCGACGGCGTCGATGTCGCGTTCCGCAAGGATCGGTGGCCCGTCGAGGGCACCCGCGCCGAACGGCGCGCGGAGCGCAACGTCGCGTTCTGGTTCATCCTCGCCGGCATCTCCGGTGTCGCGTTCATCCTCGCGTACCTGTTCTGGCCGTGGGAGTACCAGGGCATCGGCGACCAGAACTACCGGTGGTACAGCTTCTACACGCCGGTGCTGGGCCTGACGCTGGGTCTTTCGATCCTCGGTGTCGGTGTCGGCGCTGTGCAGTTCACCAAGAAGTTCATTCCCGAAGAGGTCTCGATCCAGGATCGCCACGACGGGCCGTCCGCCGAGGTCGATCGCAAGACGATCGTCGCCGAGCTCTCCGATTCGCTCGAGACCTCGACGCTGCCCCGCCGCAAGCTGATCAAGCGCACCGCGATCTTCGGCGGTGGCGCGCTCGGCGTCGGGCTGATCATGCCGCTCGGCGGCCTGATCAAGAACCCGTGGGCCGAGGGGGACAAGTCGCCGCTGTGGGTGTCCGGCTGGACCCCGCGCTACGAGGGTGAGACCATCTACCTTCGCCGCGACACCGGTCGCCCGCAGGACATCGTGCTGGTCCGGCCCGAGGATCTCGACGCCGGCGGTATGGAGACGGTCTTCCCGTTCCGGGAGACCGACCGCGGCGACGATCACGCGCTGCTCGACGGGTTGCGCGGCATCCGCAACGCGGTCATGCTGATCCGTCTGCGCACGGAGGACGCCGAGAACGCCGTCAAGCGCAAGGGCCAGGAGAGCTTCAACTACGGCGACTACTTCGCCTACTCGAAGATCTGCACGCATCTCGGCTGCCCGACGTCGCTGTACGAACAGCAGACCAACCGGATCCTCTGCCCGTGCCACCAGTCGCAGTTCGATGCGCTGGAGTACGGCAAGCCGGTGTTCGGCCCCGCTGCTCGTGCCCTGCCGCAGCTGCCCATTACAGTGAACGAAGAGGGCTTCCTCGTCGCCAACGGTGACTTCATCGAAGCGCTCGGACCGGCCTTCTGGGAGCGTCGCCCGTGAGTACTGCAACACAATCCCACGCTGCGAAGGTGGGCGAGAACCTCGATTCTCGTTATCACCTCTCGCCCGGCATCCGCCGGCAGATCAACAAGGTCTTCCCGACACACTGGTCGTTCCTGCTGGGTGAAGTCGCGCTGTACAGCTTCATCATCCTGCTGATCTCGGGTGTGTTCCTGACCCTGTTCTTCGACCCGTCGCTGGCACACGTGACGTACGACGGCGTGTACACCCCGCTGCGGGGTGTGGGCATGTCCCGCGCCTACGAGACGACACTGAACATCTCGTTCGAGGTCCGCGGCGGCCTGTTCGTCCGCCAGATCCACCACTGGGCGGCGCTGATGTTCGCGGCGTCGATCATCGTGCACCTGCTTCGCATCTTCTTCACCGGCGCGTTCCGACGCCCGCGTGAAGCGAACTGGGTCATCGGATCGCTGCTGCTCATCCTCGCGATGTTCGAGGGCTTCTTCGGGTACTCGCTGCCCGACGATCTGCTGTCCGGTACGGGTCTGCGCGCCGCGTTCTCCGGCATCACCCTGTCGGTGCCGATCATCGGTACCTGGCTGCACTGGGCGATCTTCGGTGGCGACTTCCCCGGCGACCTGATCATCCCGCGGTTCTACGTGCTGCACATCCTGCTGATCCCGGGCATCATCCTCGCCCTGATCGCCGCGCACCTCGCGCTGGTCTGGTACCAGAAGCACACGCAGTTCCCCGGCCCCGGCCGCACCGAGAACAACGTCGTGGGTGTCCGCATCCTCCCCGTGTTCGCCGTCAAGTCCGGCGCGTTCTTCGCGATGACGTTCGCTGTCCTCGCCCTGATGTCCGGTCTGTTGCAGATCAACCCGGTGTGGAACATCGGCCCGTACAACCCGTCGCAGGTCTCGGCCGGTTCGCAGCCCGACTTCTACATGATGTGGACGGACGGTCTGGCCCGTACCTGGCCGGCGTGGGAGATCTACCTGTTCGATCGCTACACGATCCCGGCCGTGTTCTGGGTCGCCGTGATCATGGGCCTGGTGTTCGTCATCCTCACCACGTACCCGTGGATCGAGAAGAAGTTCTCGAAGGACGACGCACACCACAACCTGCTGCAGCGTCCGCGTGACGCCCCGGTCCGCACCGGTCTGGGCATGATGGCGCTGACCTTCTACCTGGTCCTGACGCTGATGTGCATCAACGACCTGATCGCGTTCAAGTTCGACATCTCGATCAACGCGACGACGTGGATGGGCCGTATCGGCATGGTGGTGCTGCCGCCGCTCGTGTACTACATCACCTACCGGTTCTGCCTGGGGCTGCAGCGCAGCGACCGTCAGGTGCTCGAGCACGGCATCGAGACGGGTATCGTCCGTCGCCTGCCGCACGGCGAGTACATCGAGATCCACCAGCCGCTCGGCCCGGTCGACGACCACGGCCACCCGGTTCCGCTCGACTACCAGGGCGCGACCGTGCCGAAGCGGATGAACCGCCTCGGCAGCGCCGGCAAGCCCGGTGCGGGCAGCTGGTGGAGCGCGGATCCGGCCGACGAATCGGCAGCCCTCGAGGCCGCCCACCACGAGGCCGAGATCAAGCAGCGCACCGTCCTGAAGGAGTACCAGGACCGCGTGCACGGCAAGTCCGATGACGACGCAGACGAAAGTGGCAACGCGATCCACTGATCCTCGGCTCGTCCGATACTCACGGGAGAGGCCCCGAACCAGCACGGTTCGGGGCCTCTCCCGTCGTTCGTGGCTCGTACTGTGGACCTGTCGTGCGGTCATGATCGAACAGGCAGAGCAGTTCCCCGACCTCGGCGACGTCCGACTGCCCTACCGCGATGTCGGCGGCCCGCTCGATCCTGGGTATGTCCGGGGAGACGATCAACGGCAAGCCCGTCGCGGACGCGATGATCGAGGAGTGGGCGGACGAGGCCACGGTCGGCTACGACGTCGAGAAGCTGCGCTAGGAGACTGCTGAACAATCAGGGTGTCCGCCCCACGGGGTGACCCGGGCCCGAAAATACTTGGTTCATGCAGGGTGAGTGGGATCGGCAGCGTGAGTTGCTGGATGTGGTGTCGGTGGCGGGGCATCTGCTCGAGCCCGGCAGCGTGTTCGCGTTGCTGGCCGAGCATCGGGGTCGCTTGTTCCCGGCGGAGTTGTTCGCCGATCTGTTTCCCTCGGGCCGGGGCCGGCCGTCGATCCCGGGGGAGGTGATCGCCTCGGTCATCGTGCTTCAGGCTCTGTTTGGGCACTCCGACCGGGAGGCCGTGGATGCGTTGACGTTTGACCTGCGGTGGAAGGCCGCGTGCGGGTACGCGGTCGATGCCAAGGGCGTCGACTCGTCGACGTTGACTTACTGGCGGCGCCGGCTGGCCGCCAGCGAGAATCCGCAGCGGATCTTCGAGGTGGTGCGCCAGGTCATCGCCGAGACCGGAGCGGTCAAGACTAAGACCCGCCGCGCACTGGACTCGACGGTTCTGGATGATGCGGTGGCCCGTCAGGACACGATCACCCAACTCATCGCCCAGATCAGGCGGGTCGGCCGCGAAGTGCCCGGCGCGAAAGAGCTGATCGCCTCCGAGTGCACCCGGTTGGCGGCGGTGTGCGGGCACGATTGCTCCGAGGCCGGTAAGCCGCGTATCGCCTGGGATGACCAGGCCGCCCGCGACGAGCTGGTCTCGGCCCTGGTCGCAGACGCTCTGGCACTGCTTGAGGCTCTGGATGTTGAGGCGATCACCGCCGCCGGCGGCAGACCAGCCGAGGCGGTGGCGCTGCTGGCATTGGTCGCCGGCCAGGACGTCGAGCCCGCCGAGGATTCCGATGGCACCGACGGCCGGTGGCGCATCGCCCGCCGCACCGTCCCGGACCGGGTGATCTCTACCGTGGACCCCGATGCCCGGCACGCGCACAAGACCCAGCAGCGTCGCCAGGACGGGTTCAAAGCCCACATCGTGGTCGAACCCGATACCGGGCTGACCACTGCGGCCCGGCTGACTCGGGCCAGCGGTCCGGACAATTCCGACGCCGCCGTCGGTGCGGACCTGGTGACCACAGATCCCACCACTACAGACGTCGAACACATTGAAGTGCTCGGAGACTCGGCGTACGCCACCGGAGACATGCTGGCCACCCTCGCCGGAAAGCAGTGGCTGCCCCTGGTCAAACCCTGGCCGACCAGGCCCGCTGTGGAGGGCGGGTTTGGTCTGGATGACTTCACCTTCGATGCCGCGGCAAACACGTTGACCTGCCCGGCTGATGTCACGCGGACAGTGTCGCCGCAGGGCCGGGCGAAGTTCGGTGCGGCCTGCCGGCAGTGTCCGCTGCGCCAGCGGTGCACCACCTCACAATCCGGCCGCTCGGTGCTGCTGGGCGAGCACCATGTGCTGCAACGCCAGCACCGCCAGCGCGCACAGGGTGAATCGCCCCGAGTTCGGCGGAGGCTCAGCTATCTGGTTCCAGCCTCAGCGAGGACCGGTGTCTCACGGTAGTCGGCCGCCGAGTGATTTGCCCAGTAGGCGGCCTCGTACTCGACA
>NZ_JAIYEP010000043.1 GCF_020515525.1 Rhodococcus yananensis | reverse complement strand
GGTTCGCCGGGGCGGCCTTCCGCCGTTCTCCGTCGTCGCGAGCAGGTCGCGGCGTGCGCCCACACCGATTGGAACTCCCCAGGTGCACCGCGTCATGGGCCGGATGGTGCAATAGGTGTATCGCACACCAGAGCCGGTCGCGTGGCGGCCGGGAGGAGGATCAGCTATGAGCGGGATCTACAACAACGTCACCGAGCTGGTGGGTCGCACCCCGATCGTCAAGCTCAACCGCCTCACCGACGGCGCGGTCGCGACGGTCGCCGCGAAACTGGAGTTCTACAACCCGGCGAACAGCGTCAAGGACCGTATCGGTGTCGCGATCATCGACGCCGCCGAGAAGTCCGGTGAGCTGAAGCCCGGCGGCACGATCGTCGAGGGCACGTCCGGCAACACCGGCATCGCCCTCGCAATGGTCGGTGCGGCCCGCGGCTACAAGGTGATCCTCACGATGCCGGAGACCATGTCGACGGAACGTCGCGTGATGCTCCGCGCGTACGGCGCCGAGATCGTCCTCACCCCGGGTGCCGAGGGCATGGCCGGTGCGGTCGCCAAGGCCGAGGAGATCGTGAAGACCACGGAGAACGCTGTCCTGGCCCGGCAGTTCGCGAACCCCGCCAACCCGCAGATCCACGAGCAGACCACCGGCGAAGAGGTGTGGAACGACACCGCCGGTGAGATCGACATCTTCGTCGCGGGCATCGGCACCGGCGGCACCCTCACCGGTGTCGGCCGCAACCTCAAGGCCCGCAAGCCGGGTGTGCAGATCATCGGTGTCGAACCCGCCGATTCCCCCATCCTGACGGGCGGCAACCCCGGACCCCACAAGATCCAGGGGCTCGGCGCCAACTTCGTTCCGGACGTCCTCGACCGCGAGGTCTACGACGAGATCATCGACGTGCAGTTCGACGACGCCGTCCGGATCGGTCGGGCCCTCGGCACGGACGAAGGGATCCTCGGCGGTGTCTCGGCCGGTGCGAACGTGTGGGCGGCGCTCGAGGTCGCGAAGCGCCCCGAGAACGCCGGCAAGCTGATCGTCGTGGTCGTCCCCGACTTCGGTGAGCGCTACATCTCCACCCCGCTGTTCGAGCACATCCGGGACTGATCCTGCCGTGAGCATTCTCGGGACCCTCCGGGAAGACCTGCAGGCTGCGCGCGGCCACGACCCTGCCGCGCGCAGCGACGCGGAGAACGCGATCGTCTACTCGGGGCTGCACGCCATCTGGTCGCATCGGATCGCGCACCGCATGTGGGCGGTACCGGCGTTGAAGGGACCGGCCCGCGTCCTGTCGCAGTTCACCCGGTTCCTCACGGGCATCGAGATCCATCCCGGTGCCACCATCGGCCGGCGGTTCTTCATCGATCACGGCATGGGCGTGGTGATCGGAGAGACCGCCGAGATCGGTGACGACGTGATGCTCTACCACGGCGTCACACTCGGCGGTCGGTCGTTGGCGAAGGAGAAGCGACACCCGACGCTGGGGAACCGGGTCACGGTCGGGGCGGGCGCGAAGATCCTCGGTCCGGTGCTGATCGGCGACGACACCGCGGTCGGCGCGAACGCCGTGGTCACCCGGGACGTCCCGGCCGATTCGATCGCCACGGGCATCCCCGCGACGATCCGATCGCGCCGCAGGCACGATCCGCTCGTCGATCCGACAAGCTACATCGATCCCGCGATGTACATCTGACTCGCGCTCACGCCCGGCCCGCGGACTGCGGTTCGGGCGTGAGCGGCGGATCGCCGGGCGTGGACAGCGACAGCACCGCCTTGCGCACGTACGGATGCTCCTCGAGGGCCCGTTCGCAGCGGTCGAGGAGTTCGGCGACGGTGTGTTCGACGTCGTCTCCGACGAGGTCGACGGCACCGACGAGATACACCTGCCGCGGCCCGAGGTACTCCATCCGCAGCATCGTCACCTGCTCCACGTCGGGCAACTCCAGTAGCGCCCGGAGCCCCGCCTGGTGCAGCTGCCCGGTGGCCTCCTCACCGACGAGGAACCGCCGGTTCCGGTCGATGAGGACGACCGCGATCACACCGAGCAGGATTCCGACGAGGATCGAGCCGATGGCGTCGGGAATCGGCGATCCGGTGAGCTGGTGGGCGAGGATACCGGCGAACGCGATGACGAGACCGATGAGCGCGGCGGCGTCCTCGGCGAACACGGCCCGCACGGTCGGGTCGGATGTCTTCAACGCGTGTTCGAGCAGATCGCGGTCGGCCGCGGCCGCTTCTCTCCGCACCTGACGGTAGGCCTGTCGGAACGAGATGCCCTCGAGCACGAACGCGACGGCGAGCACCGTGTAGGCGATGCCGAAGTCCGAGGCCGGTTCGGAACGGAACAGTTCCTGGATCCCGTGGGTGATGGACACGCCGGCGCCGAGCGCGAACAGGCCGAGCGCAGCGAACATCGACCAGACGTACGCTTCCCGTCCGTAGCCGAACGGGTGCGCCCGGTCTGCGGGATGCTTCGAGCGTCGATCCGCGATCACGAGGAGCACCTCGTTGCCGGTGTCGGCCCACGAATGGGTCGCCTCCGCCATCATCGACGCCGATCCGGTGACGACCGCCGCGACGGTCTTCGCGAGGGCGACCAGCAGGTTCGCTGCGAAGGCGAGCAGCACCGTGAGGGTGCTCTCGGCGTCACCGTCCCTGGGCGCGTGGGATTTCGCCATGGTCGAACGATACGTCCGGCCGGCACGATCGAACGGGAGGTTCGGGCGCGGAGATCCGTGTGGAGATCGCACCCGAACCTCCCGTTCGGGGTGGGCCGGCCTGAACCGGGATCAGCCCTGGTAGCCGGGCGGGTACAGCACCGACTTGGTTTCGCAGAACGCTTCGAGGCCCTCGGGCCCGTTCTCGCGTCCGATACCGGAGTTCTTGAATCCGCCGAACGGCGAGCCCGGATCGAAGGCGTACCAGTTGATTCCGTAGGTGCCGGTGCGGACCCGCGCTGCCACGTCGAGACCCTTGTCGACGTCCGTGGTGTACACGGAGCCCGCGAGCCCGTACTCGGAGTCGTTGGCGATCTTCACGGCCTCGTCGACGCTGTCGTACGGGAGGACGCACAGCACGGGGCCGAAGATCTCCTCGCGCGCGATCGTCATCGAATTGTCGACGTCGGCGAACACCGTCGGTTCGACGAACCAGCCCTTGTCGAGCCCGGCGGGGCGACCGCCGCCGAGGACGAGCCGGGCGCCCTCCTCCTTGCCCTTCGCGATGTACCCCTCGACGCGGTCACGCTGCTTTTCGGACACCAGCGGACCGAGTTGGGCGGACTCGTCGGACGGGGGGCCGACGGGGAAGAACGCTGCGGTGGCGACGATCTTCTCGACCACCTCGTCGTAGCGCGAGCGCGGTGCGAGGATGCGGGTCTGTCCGACACAGGCCTGACCGGTGTTCATCAGGCCCGACATCACGAGCATCGCGATCGTCGAATCCAGGTCGGCGTCCTCGAGGACGATCGCGGCGGACTTGCCGCCGAGTTCGAGGGAGCAGCGCTTGAGGTTTCGCGCGGCGATCTCACCGATGTGTTTGCCGACGGCCGTCGACCCGGTGAACGTGATCTTGTCGATGTCGGGGTGCGAGACGAGATGCTCACCGGTCTCGGCGCCGCCCGGCACCACGGACAGGACCCCTTCCGGCAGCCCGGCCTCGGCGAAGATCTCGGCGATCACGTTGACGGCGAGCGGTGTCTCGGGGGCGGGCTTGAGGACGACGGTGCACCCGGCGAGCAGCGCGGGGCCCAGTTTGTTGGCACACAGGAACAGCGGCACGTTCCAGGCGATGACCGCGGCGACCACGCCGACGGGTTCGCGGGTGACGCGGGTGCGACCGAACGACCCGGTGCGCTCGTCCGTCCACTGGAACGACTCCGCGAGACCCGCGTAGAAGTTCAGTGCGGCCAGCGACGGCGTCATCTGCATCATCTGCACCGATGCTGCGGGCTGGCCCATCTCGTCGGACAGCACCGAGGCGAGTTCGGCGCCGCGTTCCTCGATGAGTTTCGCGGCCTTGGCGAGCACCTGCCCGCGCTCGGCCGGTGACATGCGCGGCCACGGGCCGTCGTCGAACGCGCGACGGGCCGCGGCGACGGCGGCATCGATGTCGGCGGGGCCGGCGACCGGCACCGACCCGACCCGCTCCTCCGTGGCCGGGGAGAACACCTCGAGCTTCTCGTCGGTCGACGGCGCCGTCCAGGTGCCGCCGATGAACAGGTTGTCGTAGTCCGTCATGTCGTCCTTCCTTCTCGGTCGAGAGGTACTTCTGCGTGTGTCAGGGGGTGGGTCCGCGCCGGTCCGGGCGGGCCGTGGACGTGTCGGTCGCGGGGTTGTCGTGGGTGTCGACGAACCCGGTGAACCCGTATCGACGGTGCGGTCCGATCACCGCGACCTCGAACAGTCCGGTGCCGACGACGTCGGTGCCCTCGACGTGGAACCTCGCCAGGTGGTCGGTGGGGCAGAACATCAGCATCGCCGGGTCGATCTCGCGGGTGTCGCGGCGCAGCGACTGCACGACGAGGTCGCCCTGCCACATGCCGTGGCGCCAGTCGGGTTCGAGTCCGTACCCGGTGCCGATCGCCAGCAGGTTCGCCACCAGCAGTTCGCATTCGACGACCGTCGGATCCTGCCCGGGCCGGTGGAAGGAGAGGGTTGCGCCGGTGACGGTGCGGGTGCCCGGCGCGAACCGTAGTTCGTGCTCGGGCCGGCCCAGCCACTCGGGGTCGGTGTCGGGGCGGATCCGGATGGCCTCCTCGAGCAGTCGGCGACCCGCGTCGTCCTCCTGCACGATGACGACGATGGTGTCGGCGCCGAACTGCATCACCGAGTAGATCCAGAAGAATCCGGGTGTGCCGTCCGCTGCGCGACGACCCGCCGGTTCGGGTTCACCGACCGGACGTACCCCCCACGAACGGTCGCGGTTCCCGCGCCACACGACGGGATCCACGTCGCGGCTCCGCCCGTCGACCGTCAGGCTGCCCGACCACGTTCCGGACTGCACGAACCGGGAGGTGTCCATGACGACGCGTTCGAGTTGCCGCAGTTTCTGCGGATCCTCCTCCGTCGCCGGGACGTCACCCTCGAAGGTGAGGTCGAAGGACAGATCGGCGGTGTCGGGATGTCCGGGTTCGAGGACCACCCGTAGGCGGTGCAACCCCTCGAGGACCTCGATACGCAACGGACCCACCGAGGTGTCGGTGCGGTCGCGGCCGAGGGCCTTGGACGCGCGTACCACGATGTGGTCGTCGCCGCGGCGCAGCACGGCGAACCCGTCGCACACACCGAGGTTCGGGTACTGCCCGAGTCCGACGACGAGGAACAGGTCGGTGGTGTCGGACGGATAGCAGTTGAAGTAGTAGCGGTCGTAGAAGTTCCGGTCGGAGGTCGCCACCCGCCGGATCGGCTCGGCGGTCTGGTGCACCGGGTAGTCGTCCAGCGGCGACAGCGATCCGCGCGGTTCGACCGTCACGTCAGGGCCTTCCAGTAGGTGCCGTCGAGCATCGCTTCGAGGGTCGCGCGGTGCATGATCATCGAATCGGGGTCGTCCGGTTGCTCGGACTGCCCGTAGTGCACGGCGCGGGTGGCGATGCGCAGCATGATGATCGCGTGCTGTACCGCCGCGTAGCAGGTGTGGAAGTCGAGGTGCTCCGGTGCGTGACCCGAACGGAGGGCGTAGGCGTCGGTGAGGTCGTCGCGACGCAGGAATCCGGGTAGCCCGGGAAGCCCGGCGGTGGTCGCGATGTCCTCGAAGAACCGGTGCAGGAAGATCATCCAGGCGAGATCCATCTCGCGGGCACCCGCGGTGGCGAGTTCCCAGTCGAGGACCCCCGCGGGCCGGAAGTCGTCGAACAGGATGTTGCCGATGCGGGCGTCGCCCCAGCACAGTACCGCCGGGTTCGGGTCGTCCGGGGCGTGCTCGTCGAGCCACGTGAAGGCGCGTTCGATCAGCGGGGACCGCGGTCCGGTGCGGGTGGTCCACTCGTAGTAGCCGCGTTGCGCCGCGATGTGGGCGCGGATCGCGTCGCCGGCGGTGGGCGGGGTGTCGAGTCCGGCGGCCGCGGGGTCGACGGTGTGGATCTGCGCGAGCACGTCGACCGCGGTGGCCTGCATGGTGGCGCGTTGCTCGTCGGTGGCGTCGCTGACCCACGACCCGAAGTTGTAGGGCATCACGTCGGGCGGTACGAGACCGTCGATACGCGACATGACGAGGAAGGGGCTGCCGAGCGCGGACGGGTCGGTCTCGGACCAGTGGACGTGGGGGACGGGCACGGCGGTGGTGTCGGCGACGGCGCGCATGACGCGGGCCTGGGCGTCGAGGTCGTAGCGGGGGAACACGGGCACCGCGCTGTCGACGGGAGCGACGCGGGCGACGAGCCGGTGGTCGGCACCGTCCCAGCGGGCGTCGAACAGCAGCGTCTCGCTGGACATGCCGTTGGATTCGGGGATGTGGACGTCACCGACGACGGGGTCGGGGACGCGCCCGGCGAGCCAGCGTTGCAGCCCGGTGCGCACGGCGGCCGGGTCGCGTCGGGAGTCGTGCGGGCGGGCGACCTCGCCGTGGTCGGTGGCGTCCGGGTCGATCGTCACGACAAGACCCTCCCTCGTGTGTCGCCGTTCGTGTGCCGGGTCACATCGGCACGCTCACACTAGAACACGTTTCAGCTTATTGAAAGGGGCGGGTGATCGCCCGCGGGATCGTGGCGCGCACCGGCCGGGACCGCCACACTGGAGGGACGGACCGGCACAGCGCACGGAGCGTCAGGAGCGGACATGGCCGAGAACAACCCGTTCGGATTCGACCCCGACGATCTCGACCGGGTCGTGCGGGAAGCCGGGGAGGAACTGCGGGATCTGCGCGACCGCTTCCTCGCTTTCCTGGACGCGCCCGCGACCCGCGCGCAACCCGAACCCCGACCGGCCACCGCAGGGGAGAGCGGTGACGGAGCGTGGGTGGTGTACACGACCGACTCCGCCGGCGTCGCACGCGTCGACCAGGTGTACGCCACCGAACTCGATGCACTGCGCGCTCTCAAGGGCAACACGGATCCGCGCAGGTCGGTGCGGTTCCTGCCGTACGGGATGAGCGTGAGCGTGCTCGACCGGCCCGGCGCCCACGACGACGGGCAGAGCGACGACGGGCAGAGCGACGACGGGCAGAGCGACGTCACCGGGCCGCGACCGACCGACTGACGGCCGGGCGGGGGTCGGCCGCGCGCGATGGTCAGCCGCGCGCGATGTAGGACTCGAGCTGATCCCGTTCGCTCTGCAACTCGTCGATACGGCTCTTGACGACGTCGCCGATGCTGACGATCCCGACGAGCCGGTCCTCGACGACCACCGGCAGGTGCCGGATGCGCCGCTCGGTCATCGTCGCGGCGAGGCTGTCGACGGTGTCGGTGGGCAGGCACGTCGCGACAGCACCGGTCATGATCTCGTCGGCCTTCGCGACCAGCACGGACGGGCCGCGCTCGTGCAGTTTCCGCACGATGTCGCGCTCCGTGACGATCCCGACGACGGTGCCCGCGTCGACGACCACCACCGCACCGATGTTGTGGCGCGCGAAGTCTCCGATCAGCTCGCACACTGTCGTCGAGGGTGGGACCGTCTGCACGGCCGCACCCTTGTTCCGCAAAATCTCGGCAATCCGCATGGGATACCACCGATCCGTACAGCTGGGGCAGGCTGGTCCAGTCAGGGTAGGGCAGCCGCACCCGCAGAACCGCTGTTGGTTACCCAGTCGTGATCTGCGTGAGTTGCGCGGCGCCGACGAGGGTGCCCCATTCACCGAGCTCCGCCGGGGCGATCCGCAGTTCCCGCACGAACCCGAGGCGTGCGTGCCGCGCGGCGGACGCCAGCATGGGCCGCCACAGGGCGGTCCCGGACTGCGCGAATCCTCCGCCGACCACCACCAGACCCACGTCCACCAGTGCCGCCGCGGACGCGATGACCTGCCCGAGCGCGGTGCCCGCGCGTTCCAGCGCCGCCGCGGCGACACCGCTGCCGTTCCCCGCGTCCGCGGCGAGCGCGGCGCCGTCGGATCCGGTCCAGCCGTGGGCGCGGGCCCACCGCACCGCCGCGGGACCGCTCGCGACCGTCTCGATGCAGCCGACCCCACCGCACGAGCACACCTCGACGCCGTATGCGGACACGATGTGCCCGATGTGCCCGGCGTTGCCGGTGCGACCGGGCGCGAGGTGCCCGCCGTACACGAGTCCCCCACCGATCCCGGTGCCCAGCACCACCCCGAGAAGGTCGGGGGTGCCGCGGCCGGCCCCGAGCCGCTGCTCGGCGAGCGTCGCGGCGGCACCGTCCATCGCCACCGTCACCCGGGCCCGCGGGAACATCGCATGCACCGAACCGGCGAGAGGGAACCCGCCCGCCCACTCGGCGATGTTGATCGGCGCGACCGTGCCGTCCCGGATGTCGACGGGCCCGGCCGCGGCGATCCCCACGGCGTCGATCGTCAGATCACCGGCGACCCGACGCAGCAACGCGGCGCACGCATCCCACACACCGACGGTGGGGACGGGAACGGTTCTCGCGTCGACGGGAGTGCCGTCGTCGGCGACGATCGCGGCGGCGAACTTCGTGCCGCCGACGTCCAGGGCCAGTGCGGTCATGGCTCCGACAGTAGGCGATTTCCGACCGCGACGACGGGGCCGTCGCGCTGTGATCCGGGACAGGTCGTGAGCTGCCCGGTCAGGTTCGGCGCAGCACCAGAACCAGATTGCTGACCAGGAATTCCCGCACCACGGGTACATCCACGAGCCACCACGCCCACCGCGGATGGTAGCGGGGGAACGCGGCGACCAACTCGCCGTGCGGTGTGGACCGCGCCCACTCGAGCCCCTCGGCGCACCCCACCGCGAACAGGGATCGCCCGTACCGGTTCTTCGGTTCGTGCCCGTGCTTGCGGGTGTACCGCCGCGCCGCGTATTCGCCGCCGAACGCGTGCCAGGGGCCGGTCTCGTGCCCACCGAACGGACCCCACCACAGCGTGTACGAGAGCACCGTCAGGCCGCCGGGCCGGGTGACCCGCAGCATCTCGTCACCCATCACCCACGGCCGCGGCACGTGCTCGGCCACATTCGAGGACAGACACACGTCCACCGACCCGGTGCGCAGCGGCAACGCGAGACCGGAGCCGCGGATCGACCCGCCGACCCGCAGACCCGCCGCGTGCATCTCCGACGGATCGGGTTCGATCGGCACGTATCGGGAACCGGCCCCGGCGAACGCGTCCGCGAAGTAGCCGGGACCGCCCCCGACGTCGACGACGGTGGTTCCGGACAGCCCGTCGCCGGTCAGCCCGCGATACAGGTCGCCGACGAGTTCGACGGTGTCCTCGGCCAACCCCCCGTAGAACCGGTCCGGGGCGGTCTGCTCGAACCGGAAGCTGCCGAGCAGGCCGACGGAACGCCGCAGCGTCGCGCGCCGCTCGAACGGTCGGGTCACGCGGGAATCGGTGGTGGGAGGCACGTCGCACCAGGGTAGTGGCCGCACTGTCGTGCCGCGGAACCCGCTAGGGTGTCCCTGAAGTTCGTACACCGCGAGTTCGTACACCGCGCCCGGGTCGGGCGTCTGCACTACTACGGGGGGTCACCGCGTGCGGGAGGTTCTGCTGCTCTGCTGGCGTGACAGCGGGCATCCGCAGGGAGGTGGAAGCGAGCGGTACCTCGAGCAGGTCGGCGCCCGTCTCGCCGCCCGCGGCATCAAGGTCACCCTGCGTACCGCGTCGTACCCGGGCGCGGCACGCCGCGACCGGCGGGGCGGCATCGACATCAGCCGCGGGGGCGGCCGCCTCGGCGTCTACCCGCGGGCCCTCGCCGCCCTCGCCGCCGGCCGCTTCGGATTCGGGCCGTTGAAGGACGTACGCCCCGACGCGATCATCGACACCCAGAACGGCATCCCGTTCTTCGCGCGGCTCGTCACCGGAGCACCCGTGACGGTCCTGGTGCACCACTGCCACCGCGAACAATGGCCCGTCGCCGGACGCGGGATGGCCAAGCTCGGCTGGTGGATCGAATCGAAGCTCTCCCCGAGGGTGCACCGACGCAACCAGTACCTGACCGTGTCGTTGCCGTCCGCCGACGAACTCCGCGGGCTCGGTGTCGACCACGACCGCATCGCGGTGGTCCGGAACGGCGCGGACGCACTGCCCGCCGCCGTGGAAGCAGGTGGGGACCACACCCGCACCGCCCATCCCAGCGTGTGCGTGCTGTCGCGGCTCGTGCCGCACAAGCAGATCGAGGACGCACTGTCCGCGGTCGCCGCGCTGCGCGAACGCATCCCGGGACTGCACCTCGACGTCATCGGCGGCGGCTGGTGGGAGCAGAACCTGCGGGACTTCGCCACCGAACTCGGCATCGGCGACGCCGTCACCTTTCACGGGCACGTCCCGGAGGAACGCAAGCACCTCCTGCTGTCGCGGGCCTGGTTGCACGTGATGCCGTCCCGCAAGGAAGGCTGGGGGCTCGCGGTGATCGAGGCCGCGCAGCACGGCGTCCCGACCATCGGTTACCGCAGCTCGAAGGGACTGACCGATTCGATCATCGACGGTGTCACCGGCACACTCGTCGACTCGCCCGCCGAACTGACCGCCGCCGTCGCCGAACTGCTCGCCGACACCGATCGCCGCGCCGAACTCGGCGCGAAGGCACAGGTACGGGCGGGGGAGTTCTCGTGGGAGGCCACCGGCGACGGGGTGTTCGACGTGCTCGCCGCGACCGTGGGGGGACACCGTGTGTCAGGGTTGTTCCCGCGCGGCGCCGAGCACCGGCGGGCGCCCCTGACGTCGGCGGGGCAGGAGCGCGCCGGCGGCACCACCGGCCAGCAGTAGCAGCCACAGCAGGTGCGCGGCGACCGCGGGACCGCGCGGTGGGGACTCCCGCACCCACGGCCCGTCGACCCGGTACAGACCGAGCGACCCGTCCTCGAAGACCGGATCGAGCAGTTCGAGGGTGCGCCGCGAATCCCCGAGATCACCGGGGGTGCCGTGTTCGACGAGTACCCAGCCGACACCGCGGGCGGCGAGTTCCGACGGGTCGGCGCCGGCGAGCAGTAGTTCCTCGACCTCGCGGGCCCGGCCGCCCTCACCGTCGACGGTTCCACCCGCGACGACGAGCGTGCCGGTCTGCAGCACATCGGCGCGCAACATCCGCGGTGCCGGATCGAGGACCGGTGCGGGCCCGCTGAAGGCGAACCGCCGGAACATCCCGGCGGGCAGCACCGCGACGTCACCGGATTGCGTGTCGACGATCTCCGCGACCGTGCCCCACGCCGCCGGGTACTGCACCGGCGTGACCCGCCCGCCCACCCCCCAGGCCGCATCGGGCAGCGCCACGAGTACCGCGAGGATCGCCGCGACCGCCCATCCGGCGTCGGCGCGCACGGGCATCGACGACCGGGCGCGGTGCCGGACCGCCCCGATCCCCGCGGCCGCGGCCAGCACGTACAGCGGCATCGCCCACGCCACCCACTTCTGGGTGTCGCGCAGCAGACCGGAACCGGGCACGTACGTCATCGCCCATTCGCCGAGTGCCAGCCCGGGGCCGGTCGCGCCGAGTGCGGGCCCCGCGATCGCCACCGCCGCGAGCACGGCGACGGCACCGAGCACCGGGTTGCGGCGTCGCCGCCACAGTTGCGGCAACCCGCACACCACGACGATCAGCAACAGCGCGGTGCCGACGAGGGCCCACCCGGTGCTGCGGGACGCCGGCACGGCGTCACCGTTCCAGATCCCGCCGAGACCCGCGAGGGACCCGAGGGTGCAGAGCCCCGGTTCGGCGCGGGCCGCGAACGCCCGCACCCCGGCCGGGTCCGCGTCGGTGCCGCCACCGGCGAGGATCGTGGCGACGATCCACGGCGACGACGCCACCACCGCCGACACGAACGCCCCCGCCGTCCGGGCTGCCCGCCGCGGGACTCCGCCGGGGGCGACGAGCACGGCGAGCGCGGTCACCGCGGCCAGCAGCGCGCCGGTGGGGGTGAGACCTGCCGCCGCCAGGCACAACGCGAGCCACCACCAGCCGCGGTGATCACCCCGCCGGATCGCGGTGGCCGCGCACACCGTCCACGGCAGCGCCGCGTACCCGGCGAGCAGGCTCCAGTGCCCCTGCAGGAGACGTTCCGTGACGTACGGGTTCCAGATCGCGACGGTGACGGCGACCAACCGAGCCGGGGTTCCCGCCGTCGGCAGCAGCACCGCGACGAGCCGCGCCGCGCCGCACCCCGCCGCCCACACCGACAGCGTCAGGATCGCGATGACCGCGACACCACCGTCGACGACCGTCGACAGCCACGCCAGGGCAGCGTCCTGCGGGACGGCGCGGGCCGCCGCGTCGGTCAGCCCCAACGCCGAATCCGTCGGATGGGACCGCGGTGTGCTCACCGCGTCCCGCAGCAACAGGTATCCGCGGGACGTGAGCAGGGGGCCGAGCAGCATCACGGTCAGCATGAGCGACCACAGGGCCGGAACAGCACTGCGCAGCGACCACGACACCGGCGCAGTGGAACGCGAACCGGATCGGAGCATGGCCGCAGACTACGTGGTGGGCCCGGATGCGAGGATGGGCGGATGCCGCGACCTGACGCGACACGCCGCTCCGGGACGGGAGCCGCGGTCGCCGGAATGACGATGGTGACGATCGGCGCGATGGTCGCGAACGTCGCGTCGTATCTGTTGCATCTGCCTGCCGGTCGCTGGCTCGGCCCCGCGGGCTACGGCGAGTTCGCGAGCCTGCTCGCCGCGCAACTGGTCGTCGCCGTGCCCGCGCTGGCGCTGCAGACCGTCGTCGCGAGGGAGGTGGTGCACGGACGCGGGACAGCTCCGATGCGACGCCTCGGATACCGCTGTGCCGCCGCGGCCGGCGCGGTCGCCCTGATCGCGGTGCCGCTCGTCGCGTGGGCGCTGGACACCAGCGTGGCGGGGGCGTTCGGGTCGCTGGTGACGGCACCGCTGCTGGTGCTCCTCGCTGCCGAGCAGGGGCTGCTGCAGGGGCGCGGTCGGTTCGCGCACCTCAGCGTGGTCCTCGCCGCGGCGGGCGTCGCGAAGGTGGTGCCGGCGGTGGCGGTGCTCGCCGCGGGAGGCGGCCCGGGAGCCGCCCTGTTCGCCGGTGCCCTCGGGACGGGGGCGGTGGCGTTCGCCGCGTCGGTGCTCGTCGGCCGGAGCGACGGTGCGAGTGCCGGCACCGCCCCGACGAGCGTGCGCGCCGGGCACGTTCCGGGTGCGGGTGCCGTCCTGCGCGCCTCCCAGGTGCAACTCGCGCTGATCGCCTTGACGTCGATCGACCTGATGCTTGCCCGCATGCAACTCGACGCCGACTCGGCGGGCCTCTACGCGCTGGGAGCGGTCGCGACGAAGATCGCGTTCTGGCTGCCGCAGGCCGTCGGGGTGGTGCTGTATCCGCAGATGGCGAACCCCGCGAAATCAGCGGGTGCGGTGCGGTCGGCGCTGACGGTGCTCGTGGCCCTCGGCGGTGCGCTGGTCGCTGCGGCCGCCGTGTGTGCCCCGCTCGTTCCCGTGCTGTTCGGCGACGCATACCGACCCGTGCAGTCGCTGCTGTGGTTGTTCGCGTTGCAGGGCGCGTGCCTGGCGGTGCTGCAGGGGGCATTGCTGTCGGCGATCGCCGGGAACCGCACCCGCCTCGCGGCCGTCGCGTGGCTGGGGCTCGTCGTGGAGGCGACGCTGATGGTGGCGTACGCGACGACCGTGGACCAGTTCGTCGCGGTCGCGGTCGCGACGGCGGCGAGCACCGCCGCGGTCGCCGCGGTGCTCGCGCTGCGCGCGGCACGTGCGGGAGACCCGGGAACCGGTGCAGAGGGTGCAGGGGGTGCCGACGAGAACGCCGCCCCCCACCCGGATCCGAGGTGACCGCGGGGCGGTCGGGTCCTCGGACGGGGTGGGGGGCGGCGCTGCGGGTTGCTACCGAGACCTACTGGCCGTTGTCGGGCTTGCGCAGGTCGGTCCGCGGGATCTCCTGCGTCTGATCCGTGGTCCAGTCGCGCTGCTGGTCGCCGTCACCGGCATCGGTGCGCGGGATCACCTCGGTGCGATCGTCGGTGTAGTCGCGCTGCGTGCCGGCGGCGTGCGCTCCGGCGGCGCCACCGGCAGCGGCCGGAGCCGGGCCGGACGGGGTGGGAGTGCCCCCGGTGGCGGGACGACGACCGCCGCCGCCGCTGCGCGAACCGAGGAGGAACCCGGCGATCAGCAGGATCACACCGAGGATGCCGGCGATGATCGGGAGGGTACGACCGAAGGTCGACAGCTGATCCTGTCCGTTCCGGGCCTGCTCGAGCTGGAACTCGATGGTGTCCTCGTCGAACACGAGGTCGACGTTCAGGACCGTGATCTCGGGGTTGTCGGCCTCGCGGGCGTAGTACTGGTTCTGCTGCTCCTCACCCTTGACGACGACACCGGTGACCGGGTCGACCCACAGGGTGCGGACGTTGTTGTACCAGCGGGTCATGGTGACGGGCTCGTCGCCCTCGCCGACACCCCACGTCGACGCGGGCAGCGACAGCTTGTACGTCGGGGCGTTCGGGTCGGCCTTCGACAGGTCGACGGGGCCGATCTCGTGGCGGAACTTGTAGACGGTCATCCCGTTGATCTCTTCCTCATCGACGAAGTCGATGGGGTAGTTCTCACGGGCGTTGTTGTCGAAGTAGGGGTACGCCTTCTTCTCGACGTCGAACGGGAACTTGTACTGCAGGCCTTCACGGTTGTCGATCTCGTCGCCGGGCGTGTCGGGCGAGGTCTGGATGGTGCTGACCCGATCCGGGTAGTCGTCCTTCGACACGGGCATCGCGGTGACTCGGTCGATGGTCAGACGATCGACGGTTGCGGAGACCAGGCCGGTGTCGCCCTGCATGTCGAGGCGACGCACCGACAGACCGGCCTGCAACGTCATGATGTCGGCGTCCGACGGCTCCTCGACCGTCACGAAACGCTGCGCCACGATCGGAACATCGGTGTCGACCTGTGCGTTTCCGGCGAGCAGCGCCCGCGAGTTCAGGATGTCGCCGGTGCCCTCGGCAACGGTGGTCACCTCGAGATCGAGCGGTGTCGTCTTCAACTTGCCGACGGTGTACGTCGGAATCATGATCGCGACGACCAGGAGGAACGCCCCCAGGCCCGCCAGGACCATCCCAACTATCCGGCCCGAGCCAGAACGCTCAGCCATGCTGTATCTCCTCACTCAACGGTTGCATCGAGTACCCCCACCGGCAGCAGGGCTGCACGGATCGTCCTGGTATCCGACCCGGCGAACACCACGTGAAGCCAGACACTAACAGCCCGCTGTGTGGCGCCGCGCGCCCGACTCCCACAGACCCTCGCGTCCGGTCGGCACCGATGCCGGGCACACTGGTCGCCGATGACAGATACCACCGCTGCCCCTCCCGGCGCCACCGGCTTCCTCCCCGCACTCGAGGGGATGCGTGGTTTTGCTGCTCTGGGTGTACTGATCACACACGTCGCCTTCCAGACGGGTGCCGTCGACGATCCGGTGATCGGGCGCGTGTGGGGTCGCTTCGACCTGGCGGTCGCGTTGTTCTTCGCGCTGTCGGGGTTCCTGCTGTGGCGTCCGCACGCCGCGGCCGCCCGCGGATTCGTGCGTGTCCCGTCGACCGTGCGGTACTTCCTGTCGCGGGCGGCACGCATCCTGCCGGTGTACTGGGTGGTCGTGGTGCTGGTGTTGTGGCTGCTGCCCGACGCGGGCGGCAGCGCGACCGTGTGGTGGGCGAATCTGCTGTTGGTGCAGGTGTTCGTGCCGCTCACCCTCACCGAAGGGCTCACCCAGATGTGGAGCCTGTCGGTGGAGGTCGCGTTCTATCTGATCCTGCCGCTGCTCGGGTGGGCCGTCTCCCGGTTGCGCGGTGACGCGGCGCGATACCGGATTCCGCTGCTGCTGTCCGCGTGCGCGCTGTCGCTGCTGTGGGTGTGGCTGCCGGTGCCCACCCCCGACCACATCAACCACGACAACTGGCTGCCCGGCTACCTGCCGTGGTTCGGGGCGGGCATGCTCCTCGCCGAACTCGTCGTGCACCCGCCGACGTGGATGCACCGGCTCGCCGCGCGGCGCCGCGTGATGGCGGCCGTCGCCGTCGTCTCGTTCGCGGTGGCCACCACCCCGCTGGCCGGGCCGGAGACCCTCACCACCCTGGAGCCGTGGGAATACAACGGGAAGATCGTGTCGGGGGCGGTGATGAGTTTCGCGCTGCTGGCACCGCTGGTGCTGGCCCCGCGCACCGAGCACCGGATACTCGCGAGTCCCGCGGCGCTGGCCGTCGGACGGTGGTCGTACGGCATCTTCCTGTGGCATCTGGCGGTGATGTCCGCGGTGTTCCCCATCTTCGGGATCCCACTGTTCGCGGGCCGGTTCTGGTTCGTTCTCGCCGTCACCGTCGTGGTGAGCATCGCCGTCTCGTCGGCCGGTTACGCGCTCGTCGAGGAACCCGCGCGTCGCGCCTTCCACCGGTGGGAGAAGGAACGCCGGATCGGGGGGACCGCGGCGAGGCCCGCCGCGACGACACCGACCAGCGCCGCGAACTGGATCAGGAACGAATAGCCGACGTAGCCGTCGGCCGACCGCCACGGTCCGGTGGACAACAGCGCCATCGCGAGCATCGTCGCGCCACCCGAGGTCACGACCAGCGCTCGTGCCGCGGTGTCGCGGCCCCACCGTGCCCGCACCGCCACCACGAGCGCAGCGCCGCCGACCGCGACGGCCGCCCCGACCGCCCCCGCCACCACCGTCGCCACCGCCGTGACACCGACGAACCCGACGGTCGCCGACCGCCACGTCCGGGGGGCCGGCCCCGGATCGGGCACCGGTCGCCGGCGCGGCCACAGGGCCATCACGAACAGCGGGATCAGCAGGAGCAGGCCCCCGAAGATCCCCAGGCGATACCACCGGTCGGTGGAGAACGTGAGAGTGACCGTGCCGTCCACGCCGGCCGGGACGATCCAGCCCTGCTGCCAGCCGTCGACGACCACCGGGGTCAGCTCGGTGCCGTCACCGCTGCGCGCCACCCACCCGACGTTGGTGCTCTCGGGGACCACGATCAACCGGTCCGTGTCGCCGGCCGGAACCCGGAGTTCACGGTGGTTCTCCGTCCACGCACCCGGCTCGAGCTCGACGGGTGCGGGCCGCGGCGCCGCGGTGCCGGTGACCGGAAGTTGCAGGCTCGACGCGACGAACGCGGTGCCCGGTTCGACGTCCACGTCCACCCGGCCGGCGGGCATCCCCACGGTGGTGGTGTCGCACAGCGTCGCCGGTACCTCGGTGCCGATCGCGAGTTCCTCCACGGTCGCGGTCACCGACGTGCGGTAGCGGTGTCCGTCGATCGTCACGACCGGTCCGTCGTCGCAGCCGACGGTCACGGTCCGGTCGTACACGCGGTCCTGGGCACCGACCGGTCCGTCCGCACCGAGCACCATGACCTCCGCGAGGCCGGGCGCCGACTCCTTCGTGAATCCCAGTGCCGTGCGGTCGAGGACGTCGTCCCACCCGACGACGCTCACCGTCACCGTGTCGGTGAGGTACGGCGTGAGCTCGACCGTGGTGTCGCCGTCGAGTTCGCGCACCTGCGGTCCGTTGCCGAGGTTCACGGCGATCGCCGTCGGGGTCGCCGGCAGATCCCCGAGCGAGACGGCGACGTCGAGGCCCGTCACCGTCGTGGGCTCGGGTAGTTCGAGGGTGATCGTGGGGTGCGGCGCACCCTTGTCGAGGACGGATTCCTCCGCCGTCCACGACGTGCGCGGATCACCGTCGACCAGGGCGAACGCCGAACCCTGCAGGTCGACGACGTCGGCGGCGCCCGTCGCCCGGACCCGATCCGGTTGTTCCACCACCGCGTCGAGGGCGGGCCCGGGCCGCGCCCGCACCCACAGGTGCGGCTCCACCCACGATTCGGTGGGCACCGTCAGGGTGCGGGTGAACGTGTTCGGTTCCTCCGGTGCCGTCGCCAGACCCCGCGCGCAGCGCACCCGGTCGGCGGTGTCCACGCAGCTTCCCCGACCCGGGAACTCCTGCCGCAGATCCCAGCCGCGCACCGCGACACCGGTGTCGGGTCCCGGGACGACGATGCGTCGGCGGATCTCGATCGGCTGCGGATCCGCGCGGTCGGTGTGATCCTCCACCGCGACCTCGGTGAGCCCGAACTGGTTACCGCGGGTGCCGTTCTCGACGTGGGTGGCGGTGATGCGGATCCACGTGGTGGTGCCCAGGGGCAACGCGACGGTCTGCTCGCGGCCGGCTTCCTCCACCCGCACCGCGGTGCTGCCCCGATCGGTGCTCACCTCGAGCCACTTCACCGGCGACCCCAATGCGCCGGGGCTCGTCGTCAGGTGCAGCAGACCGGCCTCGATGGGGGTGTCCAGATCCAGTTGCAGCCACTGCCCGACAGCCGCTTCGAGTCCGTTGCTGTGCCACCCGGTGGTGGGGTCCCCGTCGATGACGGCGGCGGGACCCGAACCGACGGCGGTGCCGCCGAGCTGCGTCGCGTCGGATGCCGAACTCGACACCCCGATGGCCGCGCCCTCCCATTCGGCACGCACGAGTTCGGTGTCGGCCACCGGATAGTCGGGGACGAGGTTGTGGGTGCGGCGCGGGTCGTCGACCGCGCGGATCGTCGACGAATGATGATCGACCTGCCCGTAGTCGGTTTCCCGGTCGGTGGGGGTGTCGGTGACCGTGACGGTGTCGACGGGCAACCCGGCGCGGGCCGCGTCGGCGGCCAGCAGCCGCGGACCGACCCGCCCGGGATCGGTGACGTCGAGGCTCGCCATCGCCTCGGGCCCACCCTGCACGACCGGAACCGACCCCGCATCCACGAGATACGGGCCGGTCGGGGCGTCGGCGGGTTCGGCGACGCGGAAGATCTCCACCGCACGGTAACCGGGACGCAGATCGGTGTCGTCGACGATGCCCTCGCCGGGATTCGTCTCGATCGTCGACCCGAACTCGGCGACCCGCTCGATGCCCGGGGATCCCTCGACCGCGCGGTGCACGAGCGCGGGACGGGCGGACGGGGACGTCTCGGGGTCCAGGTCGTTGCGCACCACCAGGTAGCCGATGCCCATGCCGCGCAGTGTCGCGGCGAGCCCGGGGGACGGCCGCCCGTCCGCGACCGATCGTTGCACGGCGTCGAGTGCGCGGATCGCGCCCGGCGGCACCAGCGGCACCGCGTCCCGCGACACCCACGGTGTGGTCGCGAGCGCCTGGATCGGTTCGTCGCGGGTCAGTCCCCAGATCTGGCTGCCGAACGGTGCGCCCGGCAGGATCAGGGCGCGTTCGCCACGGTCGGACGTGTGCTCGTCGAGCCACGCCGCGGTCTCGTGCCAGTACGCGGGCACCTCGTCGTAGGCGCCGCGCGGCGCCAGTTTGCCGGTCCACGCCAGGGAGGTGGCGAGGGCGGCGGCGACCAGCACGAGGGTGGCGACGGGCACCGCCGGGTTGCGTTCGGGATGCGCGAACGCGGTGCGGGCCCGCGGCCACGACACCGAACCGGGCAGGGGTGCCCACCGCAACAGGTGCGCCAACCCGAGCACCAGCGGTAGCCGCACGAGCGGTTCGAGTTTGTGGACGTTGCGCAGCGGCGCACCCGTCGAATCGAGGAAGGTGCGCACGGCATCGGCGAACGGTGAACTCAGTTCTCCGACGAATCCGGCGCCGAGACCGGCGACGCCGACACACAGGATCAGCAGCCACCGTCCGCGCGCCGGCATCGACCGCATCGCGAGGCCGGCCAGTCCGGCCGCGGCGAGGAAACCCGTGACGAGCACGGCGGCGGGTTGCGTGACGAGCACGGCGCCGGCGATGCGTTCCGGCGACACGAACGGGGTCCAGCTGCTGGTGCCGCGCAGCACCTCGGCCAGCGACGTCCATTCGGTGGTGACACCGGAGGACTCGATGAAGTCGAGGAAGGGTGGACTGACCTTGCCGAGGAGCAGCAGCGGCACCATCCACCAGGTCACCGCGACGACGCACAGCGGCAGCCACCACGCGGTGAATCGCCACCAGCGCCGGTTGGGGCGGTGCGCGGCCCACCACAGGCCCGCGACCAGACACGCCGCCGCTGTCGCGACCGCGTTGATCGCGCCCATGAGGGCGACGGCCGCGGCCGATTGCGCGGCCATCCGCCGCGCCGACAACGATCGTGTGCCCCCGAGGTAGCGCACCACCGGGAGCAGCACCCACGGCGCCAGCATCATCGGGTGCGCCTCGGACGAGATGGAGCCGAGGGTGGTCAGTACACGCGGCGACAGCACGAACACGGTCGCGGCGATCACCCGTGACGAGCGGCTTCCGACACCCAGGGCCTCGGCCAGCCGGATCAGACCCCAGAACCCCGCGACCAGCAGCAGCACCCACCACAGGCGCTGCGTGATCCACGGGGGAATGTGGGCGAGTCGGCCCGCGGCGAAGAACGCACCGTGCGGGAAGAAGTAGCCGTAGGCCTGGTTCTGGACCTGACCGAGCGGCGCCAGGCTGCTCCACTGGTGGGCGGCGCGAGCGAGGAAACCGAGCGGATTCTGCGTCAGGTCGTACTTCGTGTCGGCGACGACCAGGCCGGGGACCTGAACGAACGACAACACGAACGCCACCGCCGTCGCGGCGTACAACCACCGCCGCGACAACGGCTCCGCGGACGGGAGTTCCACGGACGGCGGGACCGCGGCGGACGGGGGCTCCGTCGCATCGCGGGACGTGCGTGAATGCGAAGCGTGACCGGCGCCGTCAGCGGCTGCCGTATTCAACCTGGTTCAGGAGGGAGGAGTCGGCGTTGCCGCTGCGGTCGATCTCGGGGCGGGAGGTCTGTGACACGGCTGCGGTCACCCCGAACACCGCGGCGGCACCGACGACGGCGCCGGCAACCACGCTGACCAGGCCCGGGCCCAGGAATTTCCCCATTTTCGCTCTCCCCATCTCGGTCGACTCACGTCGTACATGTCCGCGCCAAGGTATCACCTCGGTCACAGTGCCGGCGCGGTGCGGGTCCCGGTCGCGTGGCCGCTGCTCAGAGCCCCAGCGCACCGAGCAGCGTACGCAGTTTCGCGGTGGTCTCGTCGAGTTCCTCGTCGGGGTCGGAACCTGCGACGATGCCGCCGCCCGCCCACGCGAGGGCGCGCAGTCCGTCGGAGGAGATCTCGGCGCCGCGGATCGCGACGATCCAGTCGCCGTCGCCGTTGCTGTCGCACCAGCCGACGGCGCCGCCGAAGAACCGACGGTCACCCTCGATGCCGCGGATCGCGGCGAGCGCCGCCTCCGTGGGGGTCCCGGCGACCGCCGGGGTGGGGTGCAGGGCCGCGGCGACGGCCAGCGCGCCGGTCGCCCGGTCCAGCAACGTTCCGGTGATCGTGGTCGCCAGGTGCCACACGTCGGGTGTGGATGTCAGTTCCGGGCCGGACGGCACCTGCAGGTCGCTGCACAACGGTCGCAACCGCTGCGCGATCCGGTCGGTGACGAACGCATGCTCGGCGCGGTTCTTCGCCGACGACAGCAGTGCGTGCCCGGTGGTGTCGTCGATATCCGGGTCGGCCGAGCGCGGTGCCGTCCCGGCGAGGGGGCGGCAGGTGACGGAGCCGTCCCGGACCCGCACCAGGAGTTCGGGTGACGCACCGACGAGCGTGTGTCCCCAGTAGTGCTCCCCGGCGGCGCTGAGATCGACGGCGTACGTCGACGCCGTCGGATGGCGGACGACCATGCGCGCCGCGACCGCGAGCGGATCGATCGGGGTGTCGGCGGCCAGCGCGACCCGGCGTCCGGCGACGACCTTGTCGACCTCACCGAGGTCGATGCGGTCGAGGATCGACCGGATCCGCGCCAGATGGATCCGCGGCGGCGGTGTCTGCGCGGCGATGCGCACGGGCGGTGGTTCGGGCAGATCGTCCGGTGGCTGCCACGGGCCGTCGGTGATGGTGACGTGCTCGGGTTCGGTGAGTGCGACGGGACGGTCGGGGGCGAACGGCAGGGCTCCCGCGATCAACTCGGCCTTCCCGCGCCGCAACGATTCGGATGCCGACTTCAGGTCGGTGTGCAGTCGCCGGGTCCCGGTGGCGTGGACCGTGCGATCGGCACGCGAAAGGAGGAAACCGTCCATGGTGGGACGACGATAGTCGTCGATCCCGGTGGGGGCGGTGCCGGGCGGGACTCGGTGGGCCGGCGCCGCCGGTGCGGGCCACGCGTGCGGCGGTCAGCGCCCGGGCGGCACGATCAGCACGGGCCGGTGACTGTGCCGCAGCACGTGGTCGGCGACGGACGACTGCAGCAGCGACCGCAGGCCCGTCGTGCCGCGGGTGCCGGTGACGATGATGTCGACGTCGAGTTCGTCGGCGGCCTCCACGATCGACGCCCACACCGCGTTGACCACCTCGATGGTGCGTCCTTCGGCGTGCAGGCCGAGTTGCGTGGCGAGTTCGAGTCCCTCGGCGTTGACGGCCCGCGCGTCGGTCAGCGCCACATCCTCGCTGTCCTCGTCGGGCACCCATTCGGGTTGCATGACCCCCGACAGCCCCGACATGCGCGCGGCCTGCCGCACCATCGGCTCCCAGGCCGTGACGACGATGGCGCGGCACGATTCGAGGAATCGGCCCGCGTACTGCACGGCGCGCTTGGAATTCTCCGATCCGTCGTAGGCGACGAGAATCAGATCTGCACCCACCGCGCACCCCCTGGGCTCGTTGTCCGTCACGGCGTCGTCCGCGCGTCACCCGGGCCGTCGTTCGCCGCTGCTCGGGTGCACCATACCGCCTGGGCGGATCGTCGGGAACGGGTCCGACCGGCTACCGTCGGATCCATGCGGATCCGACATTCCCTCACGGTGGTCCTCGCGGCGGCGCTGGCGGTGACGGCGTGCGGCGCCGACGGCACTCCCGAGATCGACGCGGCGTCGTCGACGTCGTCCGTCGAGGAACCGACGACGGCGGAGTCGTCGCCCGCGCCGCCCGTGCCCGCATCGACGTCGTCGGAGGCCGCCGGGACGGTGTGCGGCGACGAACTGCTCGCGTCCCTGCCGCTGCGCCGGAAACTGGCGCAGCTGCTGAACGTCGGTGTCACCGGCGCGGACGACGCGCTGGCCGCGGTGCGGTCGGAGGGGATCGGCGGAATCTTCGTCGGAAGTTGGACGGACCCGGCGATGCTGTCGCAGCGGCAGATCCCGGCGGTCGCCGCGGAGAGCGAACTCCCGCTGATGGTGACCATCGACGAGGAGGGCGGCCGGGTGTCGCGGGTCGGTGAACTGCTCGGACCCGACCCGTCCGCGCGGGTCACCGCGCAGACCATGACGGTCGACGAGACGTACGCGATGGCGTTCGAGCGGGGGCAGGAGCTGCGCGAACTCGGGATCACCGTCGACTTCGCGCCGGACGTGGACGTCACCGACCGGCCCGACGACGACGTGATCGGCGACCGCTCGTACTCGGCGGATCCGCAGGTCGTCGCGCAGTACGCCGGTGCGTACGCACGCGGACTGCAGGACGCGGGAATCCTCCCGGTCCTCAAGCACTTTCCGGGGCACGGTTCGGCCTCCGGTGATTCGCACACCGGTGCGGTGACGTCGCCGCCGCTCGAGCAGTTGCAGCAGGTCGACCTCGTCCCGTACCGGGAACTGGTGTCGCCGGACGTCGCGGTGATGATCGGTCACCTGGACGTGCCGGGCCTGACCGACGGGGTGCCGGCCAGTGTCAGCCCGGCGGCCGTGGACCTGCTGCGGTCGGGTACCGGCTACGGCGGTCCGCCGTTCGACGGCGTGATCTTCACCGACGACCTGTCGGGGATGCGTGCGATCACCGACGAGTACGGCATCGAGGAGGCCGTGCAGGCTGCGCTCGCCGCGGGGGTCGACCAGGCGTTGTGGCTGACCACCGCCGAGGTGCCCGCGGTGCTCGACCATCTCGAGGCGGCCGTCGCGTCGGGAGAGTTGCCGCAGCAGCAGGTCGACGAGTCGGTGCTCACGGTCGCGCGGGCCAAGGGTGCGCTGAACTGCTGACCGTGTGTTCGAGCCCGGCCACCCATCTCCTTACCGTAGAGTAAGGAGATGTTCTGAGTAGTAGTTCCTGGAGGAGACATGGCAGGCGGAACGAAGCGGTTGCCGCGTGCGGTTCGCGAACAGCAGATGCTCGATGCCGCAGTGGAGGTGTTCTCCGAGAACGGGTTCCACGACACTTCGATGGATGCCATCGCGGCTCGCGCCTCGATCTCGAAGCCGATGCTGTACCTGTACTACGGGTCCAAGGACGAACTCTTCGCCGCCTGCATCACCCGTGAAGGACAGCGCTTCGTCGAGGCACTCACCCCGGCCGGCGACCCGACGCTCGCACCCCGCGAACAGCTACGCGTCGCCCTCGAATCGTTCCTCGGATTCGTCGACCAGCACCGCGCCTCGTGGATGGTGCTGTACCGCCAGGCGCTGGGGCAGCAGGTCTTCGCCGGGCAGGTGCGCAACAGTCGCGACCAGCTCATCGAACTCACCGCGGGACTGCTCGAATCCAGCACGCGGGAGCCGGAACCGGGCGCGGATTACGCGATCATGGCCGTCGCGCTCGTCGGTGCGGGTGAGGCCGTCGCCGACCGCGTCGCGGGCGGCGAGATCGATGTCACACGGGCCGCGGATCTGCTCGAGAACCTCGCGTGGCGCGGCCTCGCCGGAAAGAAGCGGTCGGACCAGCCGCACTGATCGGCCGATCCGGCGGGTGTGTGCCGGGACGCCCCCATCGCGCCCCGGCACACACCCGTCCGACCCCCGATCGCTACCGCAGGGTCGCGGTCAGGTGCGGATACAGCTTCTTCGGGTGGCGCAGTGCGAGATCCCATCCGTCGCCCTCGCGTGTGGCGTACAGGTTCACCGTGGCCGGCAGCAGCACCGGCTTCCCGAACCGCACCGAGTAGGTCACCGCGTCGGGGATCCTGCCCTCGACCGCCGACAACGCGGCTGCGGCACTCCACATGCCGTGCGCGATGGTCTTCGGGAAGCCGAACGCCCTGGCGCCGAGCGTCGAGACGTGGATGGGGTTGCGGTCACCCGAGACGGCCGCGTACCGGTCGATGGTCTTGCGGTCCACCCGCAGTGTCGACGTGGGCACCGGGGGGACGTCCGCCCGCTCGGGTTCGGGCTTCGGCTGTCCGGACAGCGAGGTGCGCTGCTGGTTCAGGAAGGTCGACGTCTGCCGCCACACGGTCTCGCGGCCGACGTTCACCGAGGTGACGACGTCGACGAGGATGCCCTTGCGGTGCTCGCGCATGTTCTCGGCGTGCACCCGGAAATCCAGCGGCTCCGTCACCGAGATCGGCCGCACCTGTTCGATCGTGTTCTCGGCATGTACCGAACCCATCGCGGCGAACGGGAACCCCTTCGAGACCATCAACTTCATGACGATCGGGAAGGCGAGCACGAACGGGTACGTGAGCGGCAGCGTGTCGCCGAACCGCAGCCCGCACACCTTGGTGTACTCGGCGAGGTTGTCGGCATCCACCCGGTATCCGCGCAGCGTGAGCACATCGTCCGGCAGCGAGCCGCCGGACGCCCCGACGACCGGCAACGCCGACACGACGGCGCGGCCGTAGACGTCGAGGATCGACGGGGGAGAGGACAGTTCGATCTCCGCCATCAGGCCCCCAGCATGGACTGGCCGCACACGCGGACGACCTGCCCGGTGACGGCGCTCGATGCGGGATTCGCGAACCACGCGACGGTCTCGGCGACGTCGACGGTCTCGCCGCCCTGGCTCAGCGAACTCATCAGACGGCCACCCTCACGGGTCGCGAGCGGGATCGCGGCCGTCATCGCGGTCTCGATGAAGCCGGGAGCGACCGCGTTGATGGTGATGCCCTTCTCGGCGAGCAGCGGTGCGGTGCCCTGCACCAGGCCGATGACACCGGCCTTCGACGCACCGTAGTTGGTCTGGCCGCGGTTGCCGGCGATACCGGCGATCGACGACACGTCGACGACGCGGCCGCCCTCCTTCAGTGCACCCTTCTCGACGAGCACCTCGGTGATCTTCTGCGGCGCGATGAGGTTGACCGCCATCACGGCGTTCCACTTCGCGGCGTCCATGTTCGCGAGCAGCTTGTCGCGGGTGATGCCGGCGTTGTGGACGATGATGTCCGCGCCGCCGTGACGCTCGAGCAGGTGCGCGGCCAGCTTCTCGCCGGCATCCGCGGCGGTGACGTCGAGCGGGAAGGACGTTCCGCCGACCCGGTTGGCGGTCTGCGAGAGCGATTCCCCGGCGGCGGGCACGTCGGCGGCGACCACCGTCGCGCCGTCGCGTGCGAGGACCTCCGCGATGGTCGCGCCGATGCCGCGCGCGGCGCCGGTGACCACGGCGACCTTGCCGGCCAGCGGCTTGTCCCACGAATCGGGTGCGGTGGCGTCACCGTCACCGATGCGGACGACCTGACCGTCGACGAACGCGGACTTGGCCGACAGCAGGAAGCGCAGGGTCGATTCGACGCCCGACAGGCCCGTCGACGCCGTCGGTGCCACGTACACCAGCTGGATCGTGGCGCCGCGGCGCAGTTCCTTGCCGAGGCTGCGGGTGAATCCCTCGAGGGCGCGCTGCGCGATGCGCTCGTCGACCGACGAGGCATCCTCGGGGGTGGTTCCGAGAACGACGACCCGGCCCGACGGCGCGAGCGAACGGATCGCCGGCTGGAAGAACGTGAAGAGCTGTTCGAGCCCCGCGGCGTCGGTGATGCCGGTAGCGTCGAACACGAGCGCGCCGAAGCGGCTGTCGCCGCCGTCGGCGAACGTGTAGTCGGTCAGCAGCGCGCGGATCGGCTCGACCAGGCGGCCGCTGCCGCCGAGGAGGACGGGACCGGGGAGCGCCGGTTCGCCCGGCTGGTAACGACGGAGCTTCTCCGGCTGAGGGAGGCCGAACTGCTTGGCGAGGAATGCTCCGGGAGCGGACGAGATGAGCTGGGCATAGAGCTTGGGAGCGCCCTTGGCGTCGGCCACGATTCCACCTTCTTCGAATTCGGTCGTCGATGCGAGTAGTCGACAACTAACTTACCCGCGAGTAAGAATAGTAGCCAGAGTTCGCATCCATCTGAATCCGGGAGATATCAGTGACCACCAAAGCCCGCTCCACGAAGCCGCGTCGCGTCGCCGTTCTCGGGGGCAACCGGATCCCGTTCGCCCGGTCGGATCGCAAGTACGCCCGCGCCTCCAACCAGGACATGTTCACCGCCACCCTCGACGGGCTCGTCAGTCGCTTCAACCTGCAAGGGGAGCGGCTCGGAGCGGTCGTCGGCGGGGCCGTCCTCAAACACAGCCGCGACTTCAACCTGATCCGCGAATGCGTGCTCGGCAGCGCACTGAGCCCGTACACCCCCGCGTGGGACCTGCAGCAGGCGTGCGGTACCGGCCTGCAGTCGATCATCTCGGTGGGCGATGCGATCGCCGCCGGACGCATCGAGGCCGGTATCGGCGGCGGCGTCGACACCACGTCCGACGCGCCCATCGGCGTCAACAACGAACTGCGCGAGTTCCTGCTGTCGCTCAACCGCGCGAGGAGCACCGGTGACCGCATCAAGCTGCTCGGCAACGTGCGCCCGTCCATGCTGGGTATCGAGATTCCCCGCAACGGTGAGCCGCGCACCGGCCTGTCGATGGGCGATCATGCCGCGATCACCGCGAAGGAATTCGGGATCGCCCGCGAGGGCCAGGACGAACTGGCCGTCGCGAGCCACCGCAACATGGCCGCGGCCTACGACCGCGGTTTCTTCGACGATCTGGTCACGCCGTTCCTCGGACTCACCCGCGACGACAACCTGCGCCCCGACTCGAACGTCGAGAAGCTCTCCACCCTGAAGCCGGTGTTCGGTGTGAAGCTCGGCGACGCGACCATGACCGCCGGCAACTCGACCCCGCTGACGGACGGGGCCTCCGCGGCACTGCTGTCGACGGAGGAGTGGGCCGCCGAACGCAAGTTGCCGGTGCTCGCCTACCTGGTCGACTCGGAGACCGCCGCCGTCGACTACGTGCACGGCGGCGACGGGTTGCTCATGGCCCCCACCTACGCCATCCCGCGCCTGCTGAAGCGCAACGGCCTGACCCTGCAGGATTTCGACTTCTACGAGATCCACGAGGCGTTCGCCTCCGTGGTGCTGGCAACGCTGCAGGCGTTCGAATCGGAGGAGTACTGCAAGGGACGGCTCGGGCTCGACGCTCCGCTCGGGTCCATCGACCGCAGCAAGCTCAACGTGAACGGATCCTCGCTCGCGGCCGGTCACCCGTTCGCCGCGACGGGCGGCAGGATCGTGGCGTCGCTCGCGAAGATGCTGCACGAGAAGAAGCAGGAGACCGGGAAGCCGGTGCGCGGCCTGATCTCGATCTGCGCGGCCGGCGGCCAGGGCGTCACCGCCATCCTCGAAGCCTGATTCCCACCATCCGGGAGTCGCCGAAAAAATCTCGCCCGAGGCGTAACACCCCGGAAGGGGTGGCGATAGACCTATCGACCCCGCGTTGCTGCCTGACCCCCGACCTGGTAGCAGCGCGGGGTCTTCTCCGTCCGGGATTCCCGCGTGTGATCGGCCCCTCGGGTCACCGGTAGGCGCGTGCACCCGTACCGGCACTACCCTGGGGAACCGGCATCCGTAGCGCGTCCGTCGGCGTACGCGCATTTCCTGAAGGGACACCGGTGAGCGGCAACAACGGGACGAACGACCCCGAGAACGCGGACGAAGCGGTCCGCGGCGACGAGTCGTCCCCGGAACGAGCGGTTCCGGAACGGGAAGTTCCGGAGTACGACCCGTCGTCGGCGCCGACGGTACAGTTCTCGGCGCTGAACGTCGACGATGCGGGGCTGCGCCCGGACGAGCCGGAGGAATCACGTCCCGACGATTCGCAGGATCCCGTTCCCGACGAAGCACGCACCGACGATTCGCGTACCGACGAAGCGCACACCGACGCGTCCCGTTCCGTGGCCGAGCGGTCGGACGAGGAGCCGCCCACTGTGGCAGCGCCGGTGTCCGTCCCGGAACCGGACCCCGTGGACCGCGCCACCGCAGGTCCGGAGGCCGATGACTCGGACGTCGACGAAGCCGACTCCGCCGTGACCCAGCCGGTGGTGCGAGCGTCCGGTGACGCACCGTCGTCCGAGGCACCGTCGTCCGTCGACCGGCCGAGTGACGATGCCGCGTTGTCGGATGCCCCGACCGCGGTCATCCCGGTGCTGTCCGGCACACCCGACGCACCCGGCGGTGGCCGACCGGGCCCGTCCGCGGCAGTGGGGGACACCGGCGCCGGCCGCCCCGACGATCCGCAGGACCGGACCTCCGCGATCCCGCCCCAGAGCCCACCCCCGCCCGTTCCGCCTGTTCCCGCGGAACCGGCGCCCGGCGGACCTCCCGGTGACGGGTCCGGCCCGTCGAAACGGACACTTGCGCTGATCGTCGGCGGAGTATTCACGGTCCTCGCCGCGCTGTACGTCATCGACCTCGCGGTGAGCTCCGGGAAGGTTCCGCGCGGCGTGACCGTTGCGGGCATCGACATCGGCGGGGAACCCCTCGACGAGGTCGCCGGTACCCTGCAGGCGCAGCTCGACCCCCGCCTCGACACCGCCGTCGCGGTCACCGCGGGCGACACCGACGGCGAACTCGTCCCGTCACAGGTCGGCATCGGCATCGACTGGAACGGCACCCTCGCCCGGATCGGCGCGCAACCGCTCAACCCGTTCACCCGCCTGGCATCGTTCTTCGGGACCGACGAGATCGGTGTCGTATCCACCCGTGACGACGCGGCGCTGGTCGCGGGCATCGAATCGGTCGCCGCAGGCGCAGCCCACGAACCGCGCGAGGGCAACATCGTCTTCGAGGACGGCACACCCGTTCCGGTGACTCCCCAACCCGGGCAGAGCGTCGACACCGCCGTCGCGGCCGATGTGTTCGCCGAGCGCTGGGCGTTCGGCGATGTCTCGTTGCCCGTCGAGAGCGTCGAGGTCACCGTCACCCGTGAGGGCCTGGACCGGGCGCTCGCCGACATCGCGGTGCCCGCGGTCGCCGCGGATCTGCACGTGAACGGGCACGATGCCGTCGTCGCGACATTGCGTACCGAGGACATCGGTGCCGTCCTGTCGTTCGTCCCCGACGGCTCCGGCGGTCTCGAACCGCAGTACGACAGGGAGGCGGCGACCGGCCTGCTCGCCCCGCAACTCGCCGAGACCGAGGTCGAGCCGGAGAACGCGCGGATCGTCATCCAGGGTGGAGCTCCCACCGTGGTGCCCGGAACGAAGGGTGAGGTGGTCGACTGGGAGCAGACCCTCGCCGATCTTCCTCGACTGCTCGCGACCGAGAACGACCGATCGGTGGACGCCCGATACGAGACGGCGGATCCCGAACTGACCACCGAGGGTGCCGAGAAGCTCGGGGTGCGCGAGGTGATCGGCGAGTTCACCACCGGTGGGTTCGAATACGCATCGGGTGTGAACATCCGGCTCGCCGCGTCCGAGATCAACGGTGCGCTGGTCGAGCCCGGCGAGACGTTCTCCCTCAACGGCTACACCGGTCCGCGCGGTTCCGCCCAGGGCTACGTGGAATCCGGGATCATCGAGGCGGGACGTCCCGGCAAGGCGGTCGGCGGCGGCATCAGCCAGCTCGCGACCACGCTGTACAACGCGTCGTACTTCGCCGGTATGGAGGACGTCGACCACACGGAGCACAGCTACTACATCTCCCGGTACCCGGCGGCCCGGGAGGCGACGGTGTTCGAGGGTGCGATCGACCTGCAGTTCCGCAACCCGTTCGAGACGGGGGTGTTGATCGAGACGATCGGCACCGACTCCGCCATCACGGTGCGGCTGTGGGGGACCAAGACCGTCGACGTCCAGTCGATCACCGGTGACCGCACCAACTACACCTCGCCGAACACGATCACGCTTCCCGCCGGCGATTCGTGCATCCCGTCGAGCGGTGCGCAAGGGTTCACCGTGTCCGACACCCGCATCATCACGGACGCGAAGACAGGCGCGCAGCTTTCGGCGAAGACCCGCACCGTGCGATACGACCCGGTGCCCGTCGTCAAGTGTGTGAGCCCGGAACCGAAGCCCGGGCAGAAGCCCGAGGAGAAGTCGGAGGAGCAGCCCGCGGAGCAGCCCGAGGAGCAGCCCGAGGAGCAGCCGGAATCCGGCGGTGCCGCCGACGAGCCGTCGACCCCGGCGAGCCCCACCCCGGCCGAGTCGGAGTGACCGGCGCCCCCCCCCAGAGGTTCACCGCACAAGGGTTCACAGCACAAGAACGAGGCTCACAGCGCTGCCGGTGGCCGACAGGGCTGTGAGCCTCGTATCAGGGTTGTGAACCCCGAGGTTCAGCGGATCAGAACGCCGCTTCGTCGAGCTCCATGATGTCGAGGTCGACACCGGCGATGATTCCCCGCGAGACGGTGAGCTCCGGCAGCACGTTCTTCGCGAAGAACGACGCGACGGCCACCTTGCCCTCGTAGAACGCCTTGTCCTTGGCGTCGGCGCCCGCGTCGAGCTTGGCGAGCGCGATCTCGGCGTGCTCGAGCAGCAGCCAGCCGATGAGCAGGTCGCCGAAGGACTCCAGGAAACGGACCGAGCCGAGGCCGACCTTGTACAGCTCGGTCGGGTTCTCCTGCGCACCCATCAGGAACTGGGTGAGCGTCGCGACCATGGTCTGCGCGTCCTCGAGTGCGGTGTTCAGGAGCGCGCGCTCCTTCTTCAGGCGCTGGTCGGCGTCGTCACGCTCGAGGAACTGCTTGATCCGACCGGCGACGTGCGCGAGCGCGACACCGCGATCACGGGCGATCTTGCGGAAGAAGAAGTCCTGCGCCTGGATGGCGGTGGTGCCCTCGTACAGCGAGTCGATCTTCGAGTCGCGGATGTACTGCTCGATCGGGTAGTCCTGCAGGAAGCCGGAACCGCCGAGGGTCTGCAGCGAATCCTTCAGGTACTCGTAGGCACGCTCGGAGCCGCAGCCCTTGACGACGGGCAGCAGCAGGTCGTTGATGCGGTGCGCGAGACCTGCGTCGGCACCCGACACCTGCTCGGCGACCGACGCGTCCTGGTGTGCGGCCGTGTAGAGGTACACGGCGCGCAGGCCCTCGGAGTACGCCTTCTGCATCGCCAGCGACCGGCGCACGTCGGGGTGGTGCATGATCGACACGCGCGGTGCGGACTTGTCGGACATCTGCGTCAGGTCCGCGCCCTGGATGCGCTCCTTGGCGTACTCGAGCGCGTTGAGGTAGCCGGTGGACAGCGTGCCGATGGCCTTGGTGCCGACCATCATGCGGGCGTGCTCGATGACGTCGAACATCTGCGCGATGCCGTTGTGGACCTCACCGACGAGCCAGCCCTTCGCGGGAACACCGTGGCCACCGAACGTGAGTTCGCAGGTCGTGGATGCCTTCAGGCCCATCTTGTGCTCGACGTTGGTGACGAACACGCCGTTGCGCTCGCCGAGCTCGTCCTTCTCGAAGTCGAAGTGGAACTTGGGGACGAAGAACAGCGACAGGCCCTTGGTGCCCGGGCCGGCGCCCTCGGGGCGTGCCAGGACGAGGTGGAAGATGTTCTCGAAGAGGTCGTCGGAGTCGGCGGAGGTGATGAACCGCTTGACGCCCTCGATGTGCCAGCTGCCGTCGTCCTGCGCCACGGCCTTGGTACGGCCCGCGCCGACGTCGGAACCGGCGTCGGGCTCGGTGAGGACCATGGTGGCACCCCAGCCGCGCTCGACGCAGGTGGCGGCCCACTTCTTCTGCTCGTCGGTGCCGTTGTCGTAGAGCACACCCGCGAAGGCCGGGCCCGCGGCGTACATGAAGGCGGCGGGCTGGGCGCCGAGCATCATCTCGTTGGCTGCCCACAGGAGGCTGCGCGGTGCGTCGGTGCCGCCGATGTCCTCGGGGATGCCCATCGACCAGTAGCCGGCGTCCCACCAGGCGCGGAATGCCTTCTTGAAGCCCTCGGGGATCGACACCGTGTGGGTCTCGGGGTCGAAGACCGGCGGGTTGCGGTCGGTGTCGGCGAAGGCTTCGGCAGCGGGACCCTCGGCGAGGGCCTTGACCTCGGCGAGGATGCCGCGCGCGGTCTCTTCATCGAGGTCGCCGAACTTGCCGGCGTCGAGGACCTTCTGAATCTGCAGGAACTCGAAGAGGTTGAACTCGAGGTCGCGGAGGTTGCTCTTGTAATGGCCCATGTCTGTGCGTGTCTCCCGTAGCGGTGCGGTCCAGTCGCTTGCAAGTACCGCCCAAGTTATTACTCGTCGGTAACATCTCTATGTTACTCGCAAGGCAACTAACTGCCAAGACCGATTTTACGGGCAACCACGAGTGCGTCGATGGCAGTTCCGGAATCTGTTTCCCGGTGGCGTCGTTCCGCCGTCACGATTTCCAGGCGTCCGTCGATTTCGCCGACGACATCCATTGGAGTGTAGAGGATTTCGGGATCCTGTGGCCCGCCCACACCCTGTTCCGGATTCGTGCTGTCGTGCCCCAGAAATATGAGGATTCCATCAGGTTTCAGCGAATTGACGGCATTGTCGATCAGCTTTCGACGCTGTGGCGCAGGAAAGTGCAGGAATGCGGAGAGCACGAGATCATAGTGGCGATCACTCGAGACCGTCGTCACGTCCGCACAGCGGTAGTGCACCCGATCGCGCGACGCACGCGGTGCCTGCGCCGCGATCCGGCGCGCCTTGTCCAGTGCCACCTCGGAGAAGTCCACGGCGTCCACCTCCCACGCGCGGATCGCCAGCCACAGTGCGTGTCGACCCTCGCCGCAGCCCAGGTCCAGTGCTCGTCCCGGCGGCAGTGCCGCCGTGAACTCCACGACCACCGGATTCGGTGGTGCGCCCCAGACCAGGTCCGACGACCGGTACTTCTCGTCCCACTCGTGAGCATCCATGGCCGCACGGTAGTCCTCGCGACACGCCGGCGCGGTGTCGTGCAGCACGGTCGGCCGAACACGGTGCCCGCAGTGGAACACGTTATCGTCGGGCGGTGTGGGGCACGATCGTGACCCGCGATACCGTGTCGAGATGTAGTGCGCCGACCGACGGTGCACGAGGTAGAGGAGTTCGCCTGATGGGTGCCCAGATCGCCGTTCCCGTAACGTTGCGGAACAGCGCGCTGCTCGGACTCGGTGTGCACCGTCCCGAGCGCGTGGTGACCAACGAAGAGATCTGTCGGCTGATCGACTCGAGTGACGAGTGGATCCAGTCGCGCTCCGGGATCAAGGAACGACGCTTCGCGAAGGCGCACCCCGAGGAGTCCATCGTCGAGATGGCCACCTCCGCTGCTGTGAAGGCACTCGACGCCGCCGGCGTGAACGCCGCCCAGATCGACACGGTCATCGTCGCGACCTCCACCTACGGCTGGCAGACCCCGCATTCCGCGGCGCTCGTCGCCGACGCCGTCGGGACCGGCGGCGCGTCCGCCCTCGACATCCAGGCGGGTTGCGCCGGCTTCTGCTATTCCGTCGGTGTCGCGTCCGACCTCGTCCGCACCGGCACCGCCGAGCACGTCCTCGTCGTCGGAGTCGAGCGGATGAGCGACGCCACCGAACCCACCGACCGCACGGTGCGTTTCATCTTCGGTGACGGCGCCGGTGCCGTCGTCGTCGGTGTCTCCGACGAGGTCGGCATCGGCCCCACCGTCTGGGGTTCCGACGGCTCCCAGGGCAAGACCATCCGCCAGGAACCCGACTGGGTCGACTTCGCGCAGAACCCCGAGCAGAAGCGCCCCTGGATCATCATGGAAGGCACCGCGGTGTTCCGCTGGGCCGCGTTCGAGATGAGCAAGTACGCGCGCCGGATCGCGGAGAAGGCCGGTGTCGAACTCGCCGACCTCGACGCGTTCGTGCCCCACCAGGCCAACCTGCGCATCAACGACGTCATCGTCAAGCAACTCGAACTGCCCGACACCGTCGCCGTCGCCGACGACATCATCGAGACCGGCAACACGTCGGCCGCGTCCATTCCGCTGGCCATGGAGAAGATGCTGCGCACCGGCCAGGTCGAGCCGGGTGCCACCGCGTTGCTGCTCGCGTTCGGTGCCGGCCTCTCGTATGCCGGTCAGGTCGTGAAGATGCCGCCGCTCGCGCAGTAGCCGTGAGTGCCGCACAGAAGAAGTCACCGATTCCGAAGTGGCTGTGGGTCGCCGCGTTCGTCGTGGTGTCGGTGGTGGTCGTCCTCCTCGAACCGGACGACTCCGACGAGTCGGGTGCGGCCACGGCGCCCGGCGGCGGAGTGTCGTCGTCGGATGCGTTCCGGGCGCTCGAGGCGTTGCCCGTCCGACCGGCAGCCGCGCAGGCCGGTTACGACCGTGACCTGTTCGGCCCGTCGTGGACCGACAACGTCACCGTCGCGCTCGGCCGCAACGGCTGCGACACCCGCAACGACATCCTCAAACGCGATCTCGTCGACATCTCGCTCGAACCCGCGACCAAGGACTGCACCGTCCGCACCGGAACCCTCCGCGACCCGTACACGGGTAGCGAGATCTTCTTCCGGCGCGGTGCCGACACGTCCTCGAAGGTGCAGATCGACCACATCGTGTCGCTGTCCGGGGCATGGCGGACGGGGGCGCAGGACCTCGACGACCAGCAGCGCCGCAATCTCGCGAACGATCCGCGCAACCTGCTCGCCGTCGACGGCCCGACCAACATGTCGAAGGGCGACAGCGACGCTGCGGAGTGGCTCCCGCCGAACTCCGGCTTCCACTGCCAGTACGTGATGCGTCAGATCGAGATCAAGACGATCTACGAACTGTGGATCACCCCGGACGAGCGCGACGCGATGGCGTCGGTGCTCGCCCGCTGCTGACGACGTGCCCGGTTGCCGCCGCAACGGATGCGGCGGCGACCGGGCCCGGTCGCGGATTGTGGTTTCCGCGACGGGAGGTCAGTGCGCAGTCACACGGACGGCGTCCTCGGCGACGGAGTCGTCCTCGTGCGTCGGAAGTCCCTGCTGGCGGATCGTGTTCGGGATCGCCAGCGCTGCGATCACACCGATCACGGCGACGACCGCGGTGATCGCGAAGCCGAGCGCGATTCCCGTCGACGAGTACAGCATGGCGCCGTCCACAGACATCGCGACGTGCGAGTTCAGGGCGGCGAACACCACGATCGGGACGATGGCGGGTACCACGTTGCCGGCCGTCGACGCGATCGCGCCCGTCGTCGCCTGCAACTCGGGCCGCACGGAGGCGATGAGCAGATTGGGAGTTGCCGCGTATCCCATACCGCCACCGATACCGACCAGGACGGCGAGCAGGACGACGAGGATCTTCGAGTCGTGCGTCACGGCGAACATCAGCAGCGCGATCGTCATCAGGGACATCCCGGCGACCATCAGCTTCTTCGGGCTCATCCGGGTGGCGAGCGCACCGACGACGACACCGCCGAGGAGGGTGGCGATCCCCTGCGGGGTCTGGAACAGGGCGTAGCCGGTGGCGCTGACCCCGAACCCGTAGCCGAGCCCGAGCTCGGACGGGGTCATCGTCATCGTGGGCAGCAGGATGGAGAACGCTGCGAGGGCTCCGTAGCACATGCCCGAGCTGATCGACGTCATCGCGACCGGCCGCATCTCGAGGATGACCGGGTCGATGAGCGGCTCACGGATCTTCAGTGCCGACGCGTACCACGCGACGAGGAACGCGATTCCGCCGAGCAGGTAGCCGAGGGTGGCGGGTGCCGTCCACCCCCACATGGGGCCGAAGCTGATGCCGACGAGCAGGCCGCCGAGGCCGAGGCTCAGCAGCAGTGCGCCGATCAGGTCGATGCGTGAACGCAGCCGCACCGGCGACTCGGAGGTGGTGAAGCGGATCACGGCGACCAGCAGTGTCAGCACGACGACGAAGAACCAGAAGATGCTGCGGAACCCGAAGTTGTCGAGCAGCCACCCGGTGAGGAACGGTGCGGGAACGGCGATCAGGCCCATGCAGGAGAAATGCCATCGACGCGAACGAGACGACGAGGCGCGGTGTCCAGCCGCCGCCCGCGTCGGGGGTCGGGTCGTCGGTGGTGGGGGCGGCGTTGCCGCCCGGTACAACAGAATCCATGGTCAGGCCTTTCGGGGGAACCTGGAGCGAGGGGGGATCTGTGCGGGTGTGCCCGAGAATGGGGACTTCGAGAGCCGACGCGGTGCGGAAGGCGGGGCGTCGGGTGGGCGCGGCGTGGCCCGGG
>NZ_JAIYEP010000042.1 GCF_020515525.1 Rhodococcus yananensis | reverse complement strand
ATCTGGATGCGTAAGACACACCCATGATCAATCCCTGTCCCCATGCCCGCTCAACCCGCCCCCGAACACACCGAAACCCCAGGTCATGGCACCGCTAGTCAACAACTACGGGGCCCTGGAGTGCCCGTAGGGTGTACTGCCGGTCGAGTTCATCGGCTTGTGCCAACGCGGATCCGTTGAAGTAGGCGGCGGCGGACGGATCGGTGTTGAGGACCGTGAACACCCGACTGGCAGCGACCGGGCCTATCTCGTCGAAGTTGTAGGTGGCGGTGGCCTCGTCGGTTGCATTGACCATCTCGGACGCGTACGGAGCCAGTGCCTCGGCGAAGGATTGGACCGCCAAGGGATTGGTCTCGCCGATCGAGTGTTTCGGTTCGCGCCAGCCACCGTTGTCGATCTGCATCAATTCCTGGAAGTTGTTCGTCGAATTCCAGTCCGAGCTCGTTGTCGACAGTGTGTGCGCCAGCCCGAACGCGGCCTGTCCGGCACGTTCGGCCCGCGTGACCTCCGCAGGATCGCCGGGGTCCTCCGGAATGGCGTCGGCGCCGATCCAGTCGGTCATGCGGGCGAGTGCGGCGCCGTCGTCGCTCCAGTCCCGCCTCATCAACGGGATGAGCACTTCGTCGCGTCGGAAGTCGGCGGGGGAGCCATCCGCGCCGGTCTCGGTGAGAATCCAGTACGCCGCCTCGTCGTTGCGGAGTCCGATGTCGATGAACGTCTGTGCGGTGGACTCGTCGAGGAAATTGAGCCACGCGTGTTCATCTTCGAGGGTGGAGACCTTCCGCTCGGATATGTCGGCTGCGGTAAGCGTCAGTTCGACACCCAACTCCGGCCCCGGCAGGTACTGCGGATTCGCTTCACCGATTATCGCGGCCAACGAGTCGAGTCGCTGGAACGTCGGGACGGTGTCCTCGTCCAGCGTGTCCAGGCTGTGGCCGTCGGCAAGGGTGTCGCGAATATCCTGTGGCACCATCTCCCACGAACCGCCGTACGCCGGATTCGACAACGTCAACAGACCGTTGCCGAGGCCGTCCGCCCACCGCGCGGCATCAGGGTCGCCGCGGAGTTCCCACCGCTTGTACGTCTCGAACAGATCGAACAGGCTCTCCTGTCCGAGACCGTGGAAGAGGTCGTCCAGGTACTCGAGGGACACACCGGACTTCGAAGAGAGCTGTTGCCCGATCCTTCGCAGATCGCCGATCCGCGCTTCGCCCGACAGGATGAGAGCAGCGTCGGCAGCGCCGTCGATGCTCTTGGCATTCCACTCGCCCTGGGTGCGGAATTCGCCGCCGAACGTCGCCAACCGGTTGGTGATCTCGTTGATGGTCTCGGCTGCGGCGCGATCGAGTTCGTCGAATGCGACGACCATGGGTTCGAGTTGTGCCTGGAGTGTCGCGGCGGGGTCGTCGAGACCCGCTTGGAGAATCAGATCGCTCTCCGCAGACCCCGTCTGTGGACTCGGCGCCACCACGCTGCCGTTGTCTCGGACCGTGAAGCCCGCACCGATGGCGCTCTTCACGACGGAGCTGATCGCGTCGCGCATCTCACCCATGTCGCGCGCCGCGTCACGTAACGCATCCACTTGGTTTCGGACCGTCCCGCCGACGTCCTGATACACCACGCGGTTGCGCCATGCGCGTACCTGTGCGGCCTCTGCGGCGTCGCTGTGCCACGCCGCGAGGCCTGCGGTCACGTGACGGTCCACTTGGTCGGTGGCCTCGGTGAACGTGCCGTTCGCCTGTTCGACGGCATCGGCGGTAGCGGTCAGTGCTGCCGGGTCGAGTCGGCAGATCTGCGCGGGTGTCAGCATCACCGGACCTCGTTCTCGAAGTCGGAGCCGACGGCCTCGACCTGGGCGACGAACAACTCGAGTGCTTCCTCGTAGCTGACGACGCTGTGGGCCATGGCCTCGGCCATCCGGTACAGGCAGTTCGACATCGCGCGATACGAGGTGTCGAGGGGTCGCCCTGCTCGTGCGAGCGCAGCCCCGACCTGCGACCCCGACATCGCCTCCTCCGCGGTGTCGAACGCCTCGGCGGTCTTCAGTCCGGCGATCGTCCGCCCCTCGTTGTCGAGGGCGATCGCCATCGTTTGCAACGCTTCGAGGTCGACTTCCATCGTGGTGCTCCGTTTCGCTGTGGGGTCTCTACAGGCTTGGACGCAGCAGCGGGCTGATCGGTTCCATCGGATCCGAAGAGCTTTCCGGACGATCTACGCGAGCCGGAACGCGGCACCGAGGAGGGTGTTGCGCAGCGACTCGAACCTCGTCGATGTCGCGACCCCGGCAACGAGGCGGGAGGCCCGCACCAGCCGTCGGGTGTGCCGGCGTCGCACACGGTCGTAGCGGCGGAGCGCGTCCGACACCGGATGCTCCGACAACAGTGCGGCGAGAACGGCGGCGTCGACCATCGCTTCGCACGCGCCGCGCCCGAGGTTGGGGGCCATGGCGTGGGCGGCGTCGCCGATGAGGGCTGTGTTGTCGCGGACGTACGACGGCAGCGGCGGCGATTCGTACAGGTCGTGGTACAGCATGTCGGCGGGGTCGAGGCGGTCGAGGATGTCGCGGACCGCCGGATGCCAGTGACCGAAACGGTCGCGCAGGACGTCGACATCGCCCGGAGAATGCTCCGGGGCTCTCACCGCAGCGAACCAGTTCGTGAGATCGCCGTCCCGTGGGGTGATCCCGAACAGTGCACCGGGTCCCCACGTCTCGCTCATCGACGAGGTGGCGCCGGGGACCGATCCGCGCCACGCGGCGTATCCGGTGTGGACCGGGCGGTACCGCGGGCCGAACAGGGTGTCGCGGGCGGCGGAGCCGATCCCGTCGGCGGCGATCACGACGTCGTGGTCGAGTTCGGATACGGCAGGTGCCGGTGTGCCGAAGCGGACGGTGCCATCGGGTAGGTCGCCTGCGAGCAGTTCGAGCAGCACCGGCCGCGACAGCAGGACGGCGGGTCGGCGGAGATCCGTGATGCGGCCGAGGATCCTGCCGTCCCAACTCATCAGTGTGCCCGAATCCTGCAGCGCTCCGCGTTCACGGACGGCTCGGTCGAGCCCGCATTCCGCGAGCGTGTTCAGAGCCGCGGGCCACATGCCCAGTGCGGTGCCGGTACGGGGGAGCGACGGTGCACGCTCGTACACTTCGACGGCCCAGCCGCGGCGGATCAGTGTGGTCGCCGCGGTCAGTCCTCCGATCCCGCCGCCGAGGATCGCCGCCCGCTTCTCGTTCATCGCCATGAACGCAACGTACTACTGATGTAGTGAAAAAAACTACGGAAGTAGTGTCGTGGTTACGATCGTCGCGTGACCGACAAGCGCACCCTCGTCCTCGACGCCGCGATCGACCTCGTGGGCACCGACGGACTGCGTGCTCTGACCCACCGCCGCGTCGACGCGCTGGCCGGCGTCCCGGCCGGGTCGACGTCCAACTACTTCCGCACGCGACAGGCCCTCGTCGTGGGTGTGCTCGACCGCCTCCTCGAACGCGACCGCGGCGACGCGGCAACGCTCGCCGACGGGTCCGCACCGGCGAGTCGGGGCGAACTCGAGGATCTGCTGTGCCGGTACGTGACCATCGCGACAGGGCCGGATGTCGTGCGGACCCGCGCCCGGTACGCGATGTTCGTCGAGGCGATGGCCACCGCGGAGCTGCGCGGCGCCGTCGAGGTGCGTCGACGTGAGTTGCGTGCCCGGGGTGAACAGATGCTGGGCGCGCTCGGTGTCGACGACCCGGCCCGCGGCGCCCGCGTCCTCGTCGACTATCTGGACGGTGTGATCCTGCACGCGCTCACCGCCGGCGACGATCCGGACCTGCGCGCGGGAATCCGTCGTGTGCTGGCGGGAATCACCGCACCGCAACCGCTTGCGTGACGCCGATGAAACGTGGGTGTTACGTCCGAATTTCCGCACTTCAGGGCATTTAAATAGGGCAGCCTTGCTTGCATCACCCCCGGTGGCCTGACATATCGTGCGTTTCGAGGCGGTGGGCCCACGACGTCCCACCGATCGTCAGGTTCGAGCCCGAGCTGCAGAAAATGGCACCCGCACCGTCGCGGATGGGCGGATACTGGCGATGTCGAAGGTATCGACGCACCCGGGTCGATACGCATCTACAGCAGTAGATGGCCATCAGTGTTGCTGGTCGTCGGTTGCCACCACATGCAACGAAGGCTAGGTATGTCTCATCTTCCCGGGCCTCGAGGGCTCTACCACCCGGCGAACGAACACGATTCCTGTGGTGTTGCGTTCGTCGTCGACATGCACGGACGGCGCAGCCGGGACATCGTCGAGAAGGCGATCACCGCGCTGGTCAACCTCGAACACCGCGGTGCCGCGGGTGCCGAACAGAACACCGGCGACGGCGCCGGCATCCTGATCCAGGTTCCCGACGCGTACTTCCGCGCGGTCGTCGACTTCGATCTGCCCGCCGAGGGTGCGTACGCCACGGGCATCGCATTCCTGCCGCAGGGTGAGCAGGCCGCGGACGAAGCCGCTGCCGCCGTGAACAAGATCGTGGAGGAAGAGGGCCTCGAAGTCCTCGGCTGGCGCGAGGTTCCCGTCGACGCGTCGGATCTCGGTTCGATGGCGCAGGGCGCCATGCCGACCTTCCGTCAGATCTTCGTCGCGTCGGGTGCACGTGCGCTCACCGGGATGGACCTCGAACGCCGCGCCTACGTGGTGCGTAAGCGCACCGAGCACGAGCTCGGCAACAAGGGCGCCGGCGATGACGGACCGGGCAGCGAGACCGTGTACTTCCCGAGCCTGTCGGCGTCGACGTTCGTCTACAAGGGCATGCTCACCACCCCGCAGCTCAAGGGCTTCTACGTCGACCTGCAGGACGAGCGCGTCGAGTCGGCGCTCGGTCTCGTGCACTCGCGTTTCTCCACCAACACGTTCCCGTCGTGGCCGCTCGCGCACCCGTTCCGCCGCGTCGCGCACAACGGCGAGATCAACACCGTCGTCGGCAACAGCAACTGGATGCGAGCCCGCGAGGCACTCATCGAGTCCGATGTGTTCGGTGGCCGCGACAAGCTCGACAAGATCTTCCCGGTCTGCACCGAGGGAGCGTCCGACACCGCGCGCTTCGACGAGGTGCTCGAGCTGCTGCACCTCGGTGGCCGCAGCCTGCCGCACGCCGTACTCATGATGATCCCGGAGGCGTGGGAACGGCACCGGTCGATGGATCCGGCGCGTCGCGCGTTCTACGAGTACCACTCGGCGCTCATGGAGCCGTGGGACGGTCCGGCGTCGGTGTGCTTCACCGACGGCACCGTCATCGGTGCGGTCCTCGACCGCAACGGCCTGCGCCCGTCCCGCGCGTGGGTGACCGACGACGGACTCGTCGTGATGGCGTCCGAGGTGGGTGTCCTCGACATTCCCGCCGAGAAGATCATCAGCAAGCGTCGCCTGCAGCCGGGCCGCATGTTCCTCGTGGACACCGCCAAGGGGCGCATCGTCGAGGACGAGGAGATCAAGGCGGAGCTCGCTGCCGAGCACCCCTACCAGGAGTGGATCGAACGGGGCGTCGCCCGACTCGAGGATCTGCCGCCGTCGAAGTACACGTACATGTCGCACGAGCGGGTCGTGCTGCGGCAGCAGGTGTTCGGCTACACGAACGAAGAGGTCAACCTCCTCGTCAAGCCGATGGCCGCCGCTGGCATCGAAGCCCTCGGCTCCATGGGCACCGACACCCCCATCGCGGTGCTGTCGTCGCGTCCCCGGATGCTGTTCGACTTCTTCTCGCAGCTGTTCGCGCAGGTCACGAACCCGCCGTTGGACGCGATCCGCGAGGAGATCGTCACCAGCATGGGCGGCATGCTCGGTCCCGAGGGTGATCTGCTGCAGCCGACGGCCGAATCGTGCCGCCAGATCCTGCTGTCCGCGCCCGTCATCGACAACGACGACCTGCAGAAGCTCATCCACGTCAACGACGACAAGCAGTACCCCGGCTTCAACAGCGTCATCGTGCGTGGCCTGTACCCGGTCGCCGAGGGCGGTCAGGGGCTGCGCACCGCGCTGGAGAGCATCCGCGAGCAGGTGTCGCATGCCATCGAGAAGGGCGCGCGCCTGATCGTCCTGTCGGATCGTGAGTCCAACGAGAAGCTCGCCCCGATTCCTTCGCTGCTGCTCACGTCCGCGGTGCACCACCACCTGGTGCGGGAGAAGACCCGCACGAAGGTCGGTCTGCTCGTGGAGGCCGGTGACGCCCGCGAGGTCCACCACATCGCCGCACTGTGTGGTTTCGGTGCGGCCGTCGTCAACCCGTACATGGCGTTCGAGTCGATCGACGAGCTGCTGCAGAACGGCGACCTGCCCGAGGGCATGACGCTGCAGAAGGCCATCGCCAACTACATCAAGGCCGCCTCGAAGGGTGTGCTGAAGGTGATGTCGAAGATGGGCATCTCCACTCTCGCGTCGTACACCGGTGCACAGCTGTTCCAGGTGGTCGGCCTGTCGCAGGAGCTCGTCGACGAGTACTTCACGGGCCTGCAGTCGCAGCTCGGCGGGGTCGGTCTCGACGAGATCGCGCAGGACGTCGCGACGCGGCACGCCGCGGCGTTCCTCGATCGTCCGTCGGAGCACGCGCACCGTGAGCTCGAGGTCGGCGGCGAATACCAGTGGCGCCGCGAGGGCGAGTACCACCTGTTCAATCCGGACACGGTATTCAAGCTGCAGCACGCCACCCGCACGGGCCAGTACAAGGTCTTCAAGGAGTACACCTCCTACGTCGACGACCAGTCCGAGCAGCTCGCGTCGCTGCGCGGTCTGTTCGAGTTCAAGCAGGGCCTGCGCCCGCCGGTTCCGCTCGACGAGGTCGAGCCCGCCAGCGAGATCGTCAAGCGTTTCTCGACGGGTGCGATGAGCTACGGCTCGATCTCCGCGGAGGCGCACGAAACCCTCGCGATCGCGATGAACCGCCTCGGCGGCCGCTCGAACTCCGGTGAGGGCGGAGAGGATCCGCGTCGGTTCACTCCGGACGAGAACGGTGACTGGCGCCGGTCGGCGATCAAACAGGTCGCGTCGGGCCGGTTCGGTGTCACCTCGCACTACCTGAGCAACTGCACCGACATCCAGATCAAGATGGCGCAGGGCGCCAAGCCCGGTGAGGGCGGGCAGCTTCCGCCGCACAAGGTGTACCCGTGGGTCGCCGAGGTGCGTGGATCGACGCCGGGAGTGGGTCTGATCTCGCCGCCGCCGCACCACGACATCTACTCGATCGAGGATCTCGCGCAGCTGATCCACGACCTGAAGAACGCGAACCCGCAGGCACGTATCCACGTCAAGCTCGTTTCCGAACTCGGTGTGGGCACCGTCGCGGCCGGTGTGTCGAAGGCGCACGCCGATGTCGTGCTCATCTCCGGTCACGACGGCGGCACGGGTGCGTCCCCGCTCACCTCGCTCAAGCACGCCGGTGCACCGTGGGAGATCGGTCTCGCCGAGACCCAGCAGACGTTGATGCTCAACGGTCTGCGCGACCGAATCGTCGTGCAGGTCGACGGTCAGATGAAGACCGGTCGTGACGTCATGGTCGCCGCGCTGCTCGGCGGTGAGGAGTTCGGTTTCGCGACGGCCCCGCTCGTCGTGTCCGGCTGCATCATGATGCGCGTGTGCCATCTCGACACCTGCCCGGTGGGTGTGGCGACGCAGAACCCGGTGTTGCGTGAGCGGTTCACCGGCAAGCCGGAGTTCGTGGAGAACTTCATGCTGTACATCGCGGAGGAGGTCCGCGAGTACCTTGCCGAACTCGGTTTCCGCACGCTCGCCGAGGCCGTCGGCCAGGTCGAGTGCCTCGACACGAGGAAGGCCGTCGACCACTACCGCGCGTCGAAGCTGGACCTGTCGCCGCTGTTGGAGAAGGTGACCTCACCGATCTTCACCGAGCAGGACATGTACTGCACCAAGGAGCAGTACCACGCCCTGGACAAGGCCCTCGACAACGAGCTGATCGCGAAGGCGCAGCCGGCTCTCGAGTCGGGCACGGCCGTGGCGATCGAGACCACGGTCACGAACGTCAACCGCACCGTCGGCACGATGCTCGGCCACGAGCTCACCCAGCGGTACGGCGGGGAGGGGCTGCCGGACGATACGATCGACATCACGCTGACCGGTTCCGCCGGAAACAGCTTCGGTGCGTTCGTGCCCAAGGGCATCACCCTGCGCCTGCTCGGTGACGCGAACGACTTCGTCGGCAAGGGTCTGTCCGGTGGACGCATCGTGGTGCGTCCCCCGCTGCATGCCGCTCCCGGCTTCGTCGCGGAGGACAACATCGTCGCCGGCAACGTCATGTTGTTCGGTGCGACCGGCGGCGAGGCACTGGTGCGCGGTGTCGTCGGCGAACGTTTCGCGGTCCGCAACTCGGGTGCCACGGCCGTCGTCGAAGGTGTCGGCGACCACGGCTGCGAGTACATGACCGGCGGTAAGGTCGTGGTGCTCGGTCCGACCGGCCGTAACTTCGGTGCGGGCATGTCCGGCGGTGTCGCCTTCGTGTACAACCCGGACCGCAACTTCGAGGCGAACCTGAACCCCGAGCTGGTCGATCTCGAAGACCTCGAGGGCGAGGACTTCGCGTGGCTCAAGGGCGCCATCGAACGGCATCGTGACGAGACGGGCTCCGAGGTCGCAGCCCGCATCCTGGCCGACTGGTCGCAGCAGGTCAGCCACTTCGCGAAGGTCATGCCTCGCGATTACAAGAAGGTACTCATGGCAATCAAGGACGCCACCATTCGTGGTGCGAACGTTGACGAGGCGATCATGGAGGCGGCTCGTGGGTGATCCAAGCGGCTTCCTCAAGCACGGTTCGCGTGAGACGCCGGTCCGGCGTCCCGTCCCCCTGCGGCTGCTCGACTGGAAGGAGGTCTACGAGCCGTTCCCGCTCGAGACCCTCCAGACGCAGGCGAGTCGCTGCATGGACTGCGGTATTCCCTTCTGCCACAACGGTTGTCCCCTCGGGAATCTAATTCCCGAGTGGAACGATCTCGCCTACAAGGGCAAGTGGGAGGACGGCATCGAGCGGCTCCACGCGACCAACAACTTCCCGGAGTTCACCGGCCGGCTGTGTCCCGCGCCGTGCGAGGCATCGTGCGTGCTCGGAATCAACCAGGACCCGGTGACCATCAAGCAGGTCGAGGTCGAGCTGGTCGAGAAGGCGTTCGACGAGGGCTGGGTCAAGCCGGTCGCCCCGTCGAAGCTCACGGGCCACAAGGTTGCGATCGTCGGCTCCGGACCCGCGGGTCTCGCTGCGGCACAGCAGCTCACCCGTGCCGGACACACGGTGACGGTGTTCGAGCGCGCCGACCGTGTCGGTGGTCTGCTGCGCTACGGCATCCCCGAGTTCAAGATGGAGAAGCGGTTCATCGACCGGCGTCTCGCACAGATGGAGGCCGAGGGCACCATCTTCCGGACCGGTGTCGAGGTGGGTGTCGACATCACCGCCGACGAACTGCGCGAGCAGTTCGACGCGGTTGTCCTCGCCGGTGGTGCCACCGTGGCCCGTGACCTGCCGATCCCCGGCCGCGAACTCGACGGTATCCACCAGGCCATGGAATTCCTGCCGATCGCGAACCGCGTGCAGCTCGGTGATCTGCCGGCCCCCACCCTCACGGCCGAGGGCAAGAAGGTCGTCATCATCGGCGGTGGCGACACCGGTGCCGACTGCCTGGGCACCTCGCACCGTCAGGGCGCGGTCAGCGTGCACCAGTTCGAGATCATGCCGCGTCCCCCGGAGGAGCGGGCGGAGTCCACCCCGTGGCCGACCTACCCGCTGATGTTCCGGGTGTCGTCTGCGCACGAAGAGGGCGGCGAGCGGGTCTTCTCGGTCAACACCGAGCAGTTCGTGGGTGTGGACGGCAAAGTCACCGCGCTGAAGGCACACGAAGTGCAGATGGTGAACGGCAGGTTCGAGAAGGTCGAGGACAGCGATTTCGAGCTCGAAGCCGACCTCGTGCTGCTCGCGATGGGCTTCACCGGTGCCGAGAAGCCCGGACTGCTCACCGACCTCGGTGTCGACTTCGACCAGCGTGGCAACGTCGCCCGCGGCTCGGACTGGGCCACCAACGTCGACGGCGTGTTCGTCGCCGGTGACATGGGCCGCGGTCAGTCGCTGATCGTGTGGGCCATCGCCGAGGGTCGGTCGTGCGCGGCCGCGGTGGATCGCTTCCTCGAGGAGAACACCGCGTTGCCCGCCCCGATCGTCCCGACCTCCGCTCCCCAGCGGTAGACCCGGGCGCCGGTCGGCGTGTCCCGGCGTCCCGTTCCGACAGACCCGTCGGCTCCCGGTGCCCGAGCACCGGGGGCCGACGGGTTTCGGCGTCCCCGGACCCCGGCCGCCCCGCCTCGTGATGGTCTCGTGATATCGAGTTTCGGGCCGTTTGCAGTGTCGTGATGAAGTCTGTCGATATAGGGTCGGCGCATGACCGGTACGAGGAACTGCACGAAACGGGCGTGCGTACTCGCCGCTGCGGGTGCCGGCGCGACCGTATTGGCGTTGCTGAGCGCTCCCGCCGCGGCGGCCGATCCTGTGCTCCCGTCCCTTCCCGACCTGCCGTCCCTTCCCGACCTGCCGTCCCTTCCCGAACTGCCGGCACTCTCCGCCCCGCCGTCTCCTGACGCTCCACCGGTTGCCGTCGACGACTGTGTGCGCACCGCACCGGGACTCGTCACGATCGACGGCTCGGCGGCCGCACCTCCCGTGCCGGTCGTCGACGGACTCCGGCTCCTCGGTCTCGACGGTGGCATCGGAAACTCGTGCATCACCAACGTCGGTTCCGGACCGGTGCACGTCAGCCATCCCGACGGTCGCGTGGCCGGTGGCACCCGGGTGGCGGACACCCCACTCGAGATGAGGGTCGACGGCGGGGTCGGCAACGTCGCGGTGACCAACATCGGAACCGGCGCGGTCACGGTGCGTCGCGACGGGGTGCGGCCCGCCCCGGTCGAGGTCGCGGAACCGGCCGGGGAGATGCCGCGACTGGAACTCGACGCCGGCCACGACGGTGTCTTCGTCACCAACATCGGAACCGGGGCGGTCACCGTCGTCGACCGCGCGCACGTGACCGAGCCACTGCCCGAAGAGGTTCCGTTGCCGCCCGAGGTGGTGGTGCACGATCCGATCACCGGAAACGTGTACGTCACCAACCTGTTCGGTCCCGCGGTCACCGTCGTCGACCGCGGTGGACCGGTGTCGCGGACGGTGGAGGAGCCCGATCCCGTCACGCGATTCGACCACGGCACCGGCAACGTCTTCGTCACCAACATCGGTGCGGGTTCGGTCGTGGTCGTGCGCGACTGACCGCACACAGCCACGTAGAGGTCACGTGAAGTCAACGATTGTGTAATCATGCGAGTGCATTCTCGTTGCGATACGGACGAGACGATCCACAACACGTGACCGAGACCCGGGGGCGAGGATGGGGATGGCGAAGACGTGGCCGGCGACGGTCGCCGCGCGGATTCTGACGGCGGTGGTCGGCGCCGTGGCGGTGGCGACGACCACCCTGGTGACGGCGGATGTCGCACATGCGAATCCGGGTTGTCCGTCCCTCCAGGTCATCGCCGTTCCGGGCACGTGGGAGACGTCGAACACCTCGGATCCCGCGCGGGGCAACGGGATGCTCGGCGAGGTCACCTCCGGGCTGCCGGCGGGAGCCCGCGTCGACTACGTGGAGTACCCGGCCACCGCCTTCCCGTGGGAGGGCGAGGTGTACGCACTGTCGCGGACCCGCGCCGTCGACAACGCCCGCAACCTCATCGTGGCGACCGCGGTGCACTGTCCGGGAACGGATTTCGCCCTCGTCGGCTACAGTCAGGGTGCCGACGCCGCGGGCGATCTCGCCGCCGAGATCGGCACCGGGTTCGGTGTGATCGCACCGAACCGACTCGTAGCCGTCGGCCTGCTGTCCGATCCCCGTCGCTCCGAAACCGATCCGTTCGTGGGACCGCCCGTCGTGGGTAACGGTGCGGGCGGTCCGCGACTCGGCGGGTTCGGTCTCGTCACGCCCGCGGTGCGCACTCTCTGCGCCGTCGGCGACCTGTACTGCTCCACGCCTCGCGACGATTTCGTGACGAGACTGGCCGGGTTCCTTGCGATTTCCGCCGGAAGCTCACCCGAGGACCTCGAGAACTACCGGGACGAGGCGATGGTGCTGTACGACGACATCGTACGCGCCGGTGGAATCCCGACGCTGCAGTCGCAGATATCCCCGGAGGCCAACGCCGACCGTGAGGGTGACATCCGGAGGTTCTACGGTTCGCAGATCCACCAGGACTACTCGAACTATGTGGTCGATGGGAACGGGACCACGGCCACCAGGTGGCTGCACGACTGGATCGCATCGAAGGTGTGATCGGCGCGGCGGTGGTCAGTCGATGTCGAATCTCGTTCCGGCTCGCATCACCTGAGGGGTGAGCCGGGCGATCCATGCGCTGGTCCTCGCCCGTGGCGACACGGTGACCACCGGGCGGTTGTGGCGGACCGCCGCGACGACGGCGTCGGCGACGCGTTCGGGTGGAACGTGCAACTGCTCGTACACCGACAGTGCGCGGGCTCGCCGCGCGATGCCCCGTTCCGGATCGTGGGCGACGTATTCGGCGTTGCGGATCAACCCGGTGTCCACGAGATCCGGGCACACGGCCGTCACACCGATACCGTGTTCGACCCATTCGGCGCGCAGGCACTCCGACAGCATCAGTACGGCCGCCTTCGTCGTCGAGTACGCGGCGATGTTCCGTTGCGGTGCGAGGACCGCCGCAGACGACACGTTCACCACGTGACCGCCCGTGCCGCGTTCGACCATCTGTTCGGCGAACACGCGGCAGCCGTGGACCACACCCCAGAAGTTGACGTCCACGACGTTCTCGAATGCCGTGGACGGGGTCTCCAGGAACGGGCCGATCACGCCGATACCGGCATTGTTGACGATCACGTCCGCGACACCGTGCCGTGCGCGGACGGTCTCGGCGAACCGGCGGACCTGCGCTTCGTCGGAGACGTCCAGTTCGTATGCGTGAGCGCCGCCGCCGAACACCGCGGTGGATCCGCCCGCGGACGGCGGTGGCGTGTCGATGAGGTCGACGGTTTCCCGGGCACCGTCGATGTCGACATCCGCGACGACGACGATGGCGCCTTCGGCGGCGAACGCGCGGGCCACGGCGCGTCCGATCCCGCCGGCGCCGCCGGTGACGACGACGAGCGTGCCCGTCAGGTCACGCAGCCGCGTGTGTGTCGAGGCGCCGGAACGCCACCGGCGGAGCTGGGAGAACCGTGACGGCATGAACTCATCCAACACGACACGGCGACGATGCGCTCGTCGGTGTTCGATCTGTGGACGGGCCGCGGGCCGACGATCTCTTCGGTGTCGCGAAGGATCGGGATCCGCGACCCATCCTTCCACGCGTGTGTCGGCACCGTCGACTGCGCCGTCCGAGGACGATGTCCATCGACATCCTGAAGCATCCTCGAACGTGTCGCTTGCGGAAGCACGATAGTGCCCCGTGGAGTGGTGGACTTCGGATCGGCCCGCAGGACGCGCAGTGATCAACGAGTCATGCCGAATACTGTGCTGTTCCATCCGATCCGGTCAACGACAACACAGGTTCGGCAGCGTGTTCCTTCGCCCCGACCGCCGCCCGGATGTTCCGCATGAAATGCACCCGGCATCGCTGCCGCAACCAACCCGAGAACAGTTGTACAATTGCAACGGTGGGCATGCCGTCCTCGTTGACCTCGACCGGCGATATCCCGGCGAGGCAGTAGACCTCGAAGTAATCACGATCGACTGCACCGGTATCGAGCAACCATCGAGCAAAGATGCGCAATCCGTTGCCGCTGCGCTCACATTCGCTGCCGTCGGAGTTGAAGATCCGGATCCGGAACGGTCCACCCGCCACGGAGGGTTGGCTGACGAGTATGCCGTCGGCACCGACACCGAATCGGCGCTCGCACAACTCGACAATGCGCTGCGGGTTCGGCGTCGTGCCGAAGTGCTCCTCGTCGACGACGAGGTAGTCGTTACCCAGCGCGGTGTACTTTGCGAACGGCAGAAGCTCAGTGTTGGTCACCGATACCGAGCCCCTCCGGGTAGCCGAACATGATGTTCAGGTTCTGAATCGCGGCCAGCGACGCGCCCTTGCCCAAGTTGTCCAGATGACACACCAAGGTCAGGTCGGCGCCGTCGTCGAAGCAGTGCACGGCAGCGACGTTGGTGCCCACGACGTCATCGACCATGAGCAGACCGTTCGGGTCGTCCGGCTGCGCGGTGCACACCTGCACGAATTGCTCGACCGAATAGGACTGTTCGTAGTGCTCGAGGATGGTGGCCGCATCGATCTCGCCGGTCAGGGCTTCGCGACCGAGCGCGATTGTCACCGACATCCCGCGCTCGAAAGCGCCGACGGACGGAACGAACTGCGGCTTGCGTTCGATTGGGCTGTGCATCACGATCTCGCGCACGTGCTTGTGCTCGTGGTCGTGGGCGTAGCTGCCGGTGCGCAATGTCGCGCCGTCGCGATCGAAGCGCTGCAGCATCGCTCGACCGCCTCCGCTGTAGCCCGAGATCCCGAAGATGGGAATGTGCGCGTCGGGACGGAGGAGACCCGCACGCGAGAGCGGGTTGAGCAACAGGAGCGCACCGGTGGCGTAGCAACCCGGGTTCGCCACCCGCCACGCACCGCTGATCCGATGCCGCTGGGCGCCCTGATCCAGTTCGGGCAGCCCGTACGCCCAGCCGTCCGACACCCGATGCGCGCTGCTGGCATCGAGCACTCGCACGCCCAGTTCATCTGCCAGAGCGGCGGACTCTACAGCCGCCGCGTCCGGCAGACACAGCACCGCGCACTCGGCCTCGGCGAGCAGGGCACGCTTGGCGGCGGGATCCTTCCGCTCGTCGTCGGACAATTGCAGGATCTCGAACTCGGGGTGGCTGCGTCGCAGCAGGTCTTCGATCAGAAGGCCCGTGGTGCCGGCTGCTCCGTCGAGGAACAAGGAAATACTCATAGGTGGTGTCCTCTCCAGCCGATCACATCTGGCCCGGGACGGTGCGCGGTTCGAGCACGGCCGCGTCGTGCTCGTCGCCGTACCACCTTTCGTCCCAACGTGAATAGGCAACGATAAGGATGTCTCGGGTGCCGCGGACGTCGGTGGCCGCTTCGATATCGGTCACATCGTGCAGGACGGTCAGATCGTCGAGCAGCAATGTCTGACCGGGGACCATCGTGTGTTCCCACAGCGGCTGTTCGGCCTCCTCACCGCCCCACACCCGGGTGCGTCCGCCAGTGACGTTGGAACGGGCTAACGCGCTGATGGTGACGAACTCGTGACCGTCCTTGTGCCGCCCTTCCGGGGTCAGCTGGCCGTGGCGCCGGGGTTCGGCGATGCTGCGGTTCTGGTGCACGGTGATCTGCCAGGCTGTCGTGCGGTCGAGGCCGAGCTGGTCCGCCAGTTTGGTGATGATCCCACTGAAGTCCGCCTCGAGCGGTTCGTAGGGGCGCTTGAATCCGCCACCAACCGGGTTGAACTCCTTCGGCGCAGTGTAGGCACGTGCTGGCAGCAGCTCGATGCCCCAACAGTCGCTGTCATGGTCGAGTTTGAACTGGGAGAATCGCTTGTACCGGGTGCCGTTGCCCATGAACGGATCGTGCGGACAGTTCTCGTAGGAGGCCAGTTGCTCCTCCGTGGCGAACAATCCGTCCACGAGGGCATAGCCGCGCTGGGCGAGATCGGTGTTCAACGGGCACTCCCGTAGGTCAGGGTCTGCAGGGTGGATTCGAGATAGCGCTGCGAGGAGTTGAGACGGGCCAGGGCGCCCCAGGAAATCTCGGGTGCGACCTCGGGGCGCTCCTCGACCAGGGGAATGATGACGTTCTTGAAGAACCCCGACGCGTGACGCGCATCGATGCCGATGTGCTCGCGGTGATACTCGATGCCCTCGACGGACAGCGCGTTACGCCGCCACGCCTCGAGCAGCTGCGCGCACCGGCGCGGAAACAGGAACTCGGTTACAGCGAAGCTGCCTACGGCGCGGAAGATCAAGGGCTTACGCAACGCCAGCATGGCCGAGAGGTTCCCGCACACCATGGCGTCGACACTGAGATTCTCGCGGATGAAGTCGTCGGTAGCACCGACCTCGTCGAGGGCATTCTGGAACATCACGGTGTGCACGCGGGGCTCGGTGCCGTTCCCCATCTCGTCCCAGTAGTTGCCGGCGAGTTCGAGTTTCGGCCGTACAGCCATCCCGATCTGCATCAGGGCGATGAAGTCGTCGAACCGGGATCCAGTGCCGACTCCTGCGCGAGGTAGTAGGCGATGTCGGCGCTGTCGGGCAAGAAGTCGATGTAGAACGGGTGCCGGTTCGCCGGATGCTCCCGCACGACCGATTTCAGGCTGCGCACGAATTCGAGCCCGCCCCCGGTCGTGGACGGGCAGGCGCCGAGGTCGATGAATCGATCCTCGTAGGAGAGCATGCGTTCTTCGATCTGCAACGCACAGTGCAGATCGGCACGCAACGCGTTGAAGTCGGTCCGTGGTAGGGAGGCGGGAATCTCGAACGAACGCGCGTGAATCTCCGCGAGGCGCTGCTGGACCTGAAGCAGGGCGGTGCAGTCCTCGTATTCGTATGCGCGGTCGAGTAGTTCGGACAGTTCGTCGGTATCGACCGACTGTTCGAGCAGGCCTGAACTGAGGGATGCCATGAGGTCTCCGAGGGTCGCGATAGATCAGTCGAGAACAGCGGTGGACATGGATCTGGAAACGAATTGCATAGCACGAAGATCGAACTCGTACATCTCGGGAACGGGCCGGAAAGCCGACGGCTGTCCGAGGATTGCACAAACGGCTTGCATCGCCCCCCACGAGGTTGCCATAAGACATGAAGCGCTCAGCGAGGCAACCTTGTGGTTCTCGAAGTCGAGGTTGGGATCGTCGACGTAGGCGCTGTGCAGCGCGTTCGGAGCCAGAGCATTTCCGAAGTTCTCGAGGTTCTGCTGCTCGTCGTTCGAATCAGACTGGTGGAAAAGGACATCGAAGTCGATTCGATCGTTCTCATGGTAGTTGAAGTAGTGCCCTGTCACGCCGTACGCGACCGGGCAGCACAACACGGTGGGAACCTTGTGAGCGCGCGCCTGACGGTGCAGCATCCGGCGTTCGTTCATGGCGAAGAAGTCGATGGTGTCGCACAGCGCCGAAGCGCCGACGACGAAGTCGGACACATTGTCTTCGTCGATGTCCGAGAACCGCGTGACTGTGATCTCCGGATTGATCGACCGCAAGCGCTCTTCGAGCACGTCGGACTTGAGACGCCCGACAGTGTCCACCGTTGCGCCGAACTGGCGGTTCATGTTCTCGGGCCCGAACCGGTCCGTATCCGAGAGACGGAAGTTCCCGATTCCCATCCGCGCAAGGCACTCTGCGTACGTGTAACCGGTTCCGCCGCAACCAGGGATCGCAATCGTGGCCTCGCCCAGTTGACGCAACTGTTCCTCTGTGACCAATCCCAGCATGCGCCCGAACAGTACTTCTCGTGGATACACAAATCCCCCGTCTACGTTGTGTCACACGTGCGTGGAGAACCCAGCACCGACTGGCCCGCGGCGTGTACTTGTACAGGCACGCGGGAACAGATGCTGTGGTGACGGACCCCCCGACGTCGAAGAGGAGGAACCAACCGAACGGTTTCTCCGGCCGCAACTATAGTGCTCGGCCGGGACTACGCAAGCGCGACCCGCGCGGATGCCACAGTTGATCTTTCGACCCGAACGAATGGCTCGAAAGTCCCGCGCACCGGCCTTTCGCTGGAACAGACACCGCACACCAAGCCGATTCGATCATGCGGAAGGCACGAGGGCGAGCTCTCGTCGCTGGGCGCCCAAAGCATTCGCCCACCGGTTGGGGACCTTCGGACCGGATGCGGACCGGGCTACCACCAGCACAGTGACACCGGGGATGGTCAGGTTCGCGACGCCGGCGGCGATTCCGCTGAGCGACAGTCGCGTGTGGAGTCTGCGAGGATGCCGCCGACTAGAGAAGTCCGCCGTGGCCCGCGTCAGTCGTCGTACGCGACCCGCTCACGGTGCCAACGGGCCCGCTCCGCCATGTCATCGAACGCTGCACGCTCGACCGGTACCGGGCCTTCGCCGACGGCCTCGACATCGGCGGCCAGGCGGCCGAGGACGTCGACGAGCACGTCGGCTCGCACAGCCGATAGCTTCCGCCGGACAGTGCCGGTGGTCGCCTTGACCAGTTTCGGGTCACCGGTGAGCGTGGCAGCGGCGCGGGTGCGGTTGAAGGCCATGCCGGAGTCGCCGAAGTCCTGGACGGGCCTGCGGGCGAGACGCTGTCGACGGCGCAACGAATCCGGCTTCACATGGCGTACTCGAACCGATCCCAGGGGCGGCGTGACCAGGCCGGAATCGGCGGGTCGGCAGTGCCGTGATCGAGCAGACAGGTCACCCGATCCCGGGAATGAACCCCGGGTAGACGTAGTGCGACGGACCCCCACCGGGTAGCGCCGATCCCGTCACGGCCGGGAAGTTGAACGGCAGATGGACGAGCTTGACGGCTGCTCCGGTGTCGTCGGCCTGCCAGCATTCGCCCAGCACACCGTGGAACGAGGTGCACTCGATGCGGTGCGAGGTCCCGAACGGTGACGTGAGTCGATCCTTGGCGACCAGCGGGTTCCAGAACTCGCCGTCGTTCGGGGTCAGGAACGGGGGATCCTTTTCCACGAACGGATTGTCGGTCTCGCTGGGCCATACGTCGGCGGATGCCACGGCCGGTGCGCCGAGGACGACGGCGCCGACGAGGGCGAGGAGGGCGGACAGTCGGGCGGACGTGCGCATGCAGGACTCCTCGGTCGCGGAACGGGAACGGTTCCAGAGTAGCCAGCGGTCTGTGCTCGGCGCAGGTGATCGGACGGCCCGCCCGTCTCGTCACACCCGCAGCGTGTCGCGCACGTGTCCGGTCTCGTTGACGGAGGCGACGCGCCGCTCTCCGTTCCGTGACACCAGGATCCGCGTCACCGATGCGTAGTCGACGGGGAAGGTCAGGGGCCGGTCGAGATCGAGGAGGTCCTGCAGCAGCACGTTGATCACGCCGCCGTGCGCGACCACCGCGACCGTCTCGTCGTGCCCGGATGCGTCGACGATCGCGTCGACGGCGCCGAGCACCCGGGTGCGGAATTCGTCCGCATCCACGAAGTCGGGAAGGTGACCTGCGCGGATACGCGCAAATGCCGCGGGCGCGAGATCGCGGGCCTGGTCGATCGGGATGTAGTGACCCAGCCCGTGGTCGTACTCGGCGAGGTCGTCGAGCCGGTCGACCGGCAGGTCGCGTCGGGTGGCGAGGGGCCGTGCGGTCTCGAGCGCCCGGCGTTGCGGGCTGGAGAACATGCGGGTGATCCGGTACGGCGTGAGTGCGTCGGGTAGCCGGTCGGCCTGGGCACGGCCGACGTCGGTGAGCGGCGGATCGGCCGGGCCCGCGTCGACGACGGTGAGGGCGGGTTGGGCATGTCGGATCAACAACAGTTGCACGGGGCACACCCTGCCACGGCGCGGGGACGCGACGGACGCGGGGACCGGCGTCGTTTCACGTGAAACGACACCGGTCCCCGGGACGTGATCAATCCGGCGGATTCGTCCTGTCGGTCCGCGGATGCGGGGGCTCCGTCGGTGCCCGGTGGTGGTGCGCGGCCCGGTCCGCGGGCACGGATGTGTATTCGGTGTCGCTCTCGGAGCGGGGCAGCGTCAGGCGGCGAGGCCGCTCACGCATCGGTGCGGGTGCCCGGGTGTCCACGTCCAGCAGCATCGACGCCGGGAAATAGATGGATGCGGTGACACCCGCGTTGGTCTCGGAGTCGAACGTGGGTCGGAGTCGCACGTTGATGCCGTTGCGGGCGGCGAGCCGGCCCACCACGAACAGGCCCATCTGACGGGGCGCGTCGACGTCGGCGTCGTCGCCCTGCGCGAGGCGGGTGTTGATCTCCTCGAGCGTGTCGGCGGGAATACCGATGCCGCTGTCGGCGATGTCGAGCAGCAGGCCGCCGTCGACGGCGGGGGAGAGCACGAACGACACCGAACTGTTCGGTGGTGAGGCCCGCAGCGCGTTGTCGAGGAGTTCGGCGATCATGTGTGCGACGTCGTTGACTGCGACGCCCGTGAAGTACCCGTGCGGGGTCGTACCGATCCGGACGCGCTGATAGTTCTCCACCTGCGATACCGCGCCCCGCAGCACATCGGAGATGAGGGTCGGTGCCGTGCGGGTGCGAGGTCTGGTTCCGGCGAGTACCAGCAGGGATTCGCCGGTGCGGCGCATGCGGGCCGCCAGGTGGTCGAGCGCGAACATGCTCTGCAGCCGGACCGGGTCCTTCTCCTGGTATTCGAGTGAATCGATCAGGGACAGCTGCTGTTCCACGAGGCTCTTGTTGCGGCGCGCCAGGGTTTCGAGCATCACGGAGACCTGTTTGCGGAGGCGGGCCTGCTCACCGGCGAGTCGCAGCGCCTCGTTGTTCATCGAGTCGACGGCGCGGGAGAGCTGACCGATCTCCTCGTCGGTGTGGACGTCGATCGTCGGGAGTCGCACGCTGTCGATGTCGGCGCCGTCCTTCACCGCGGAGATCGCCGCGGGCAGATCGGTGTGGGCGGCGCCGAGGGTGCCCTCCCTCAGACGCTGCAGCGGTCGCGACAGGGAACGTGCGACGAGCAGCGCGAGGACGAGAGCGAAGGTGAGGATCGCGCCGACGAGGATCGCGTCGCGGATCGCGGCGCTGCGCGCGTCGGAGGCGAGCCGGTCCATCGTCACGGTGATCTTCCGGGTGGCGCTCTCGATGGCGTCGCTGTACGGCTGGGAGGCGGAGATCATCGCGAAGCCCAGTTGCTCACCGAATTCGGGGGTCGGTTCGAGGGTGCGGACGAGCTCCCTCCGGCTCGCGATGTCGGTGAGCATCGCGTCGATCTGCCCGGTGTCGAGGCGGGATCCGCGGAGCAGGCCGAGCGTGGCCTCCTCGTCGTTCATCGCGTTCTGGGCCACCACCTGGGCGGCTTCCGGGTTGGTGCCGAGGAACCGGAACGATTCCATCTGGGCGAGCAGGTTGACCTGGGCGTCCCACACCGTGAGGAGGTTGGTGGCGTCGACCAGCGCTTCGTTGTCCTCGAGGAGATCGAACACGACGCGGATGATGTTCCGGCAGCGTGCCAGGAAGTCGGTGGTGCTGCGGCGCAGCTCGTCCGGGGTGATCTGCGAGTCGACCGCGGCGAGGTAGAGCGCTTCACCGTCGGCCAGAACGGAATCGATGTCCTGCGCGATCTGCGGGTCGAGATCGCTCCGCGCGGCGAGACGTTCGGCGAAGTCCTTCGACCGTTCGATGTCTTCGGACGACTGGAATTGGGGAGGCAACCCGAGCGACGCCGTCGTCGCCACCGTGACCACGGCTCGTGAGAAGTCCAGCATCGCGGGGGCCACCGCGGTCTGTTCGGCGAGGGCAGCGGCCCGGCGGGCGTCGTCGAGCTGGGAGGACACCCGGAAGCCTCCCAGGACGGTCGCGGCGAGCAGGGGCACGGCCAGAACCACACCGAGCTTGTACGCCAGCCGCCAGTTGCGGGGCCGGAGCATACGAATACCGCGTTTGTCCATCCTCCGAGTCGTTCCTTCCGCGAGAGAATCCCGACGAGACCGGTCTGCGTGACTGCACGCCAGCGCACCGTTCTACCCGGCCGACCCGATCTTGTATACCGGCGCTTCCATTTGTGTCGTCGAGCACGGTCGCGGCCGACACCGATGTGTGTCACATACCAGTGCGGAGCGGTTTCACGAAGGGGAAGGCGAGGGATTCGCGGATACTGCCCCCGAGGATCAGCATGACGATCCGGTCGACCCCCATGCCGAACCCACCGGTCGGCGGCATCCCGTATTCGAGGGCGGTGAGGAAGTCCTCGTCGAGTTCCATGGCCTCCTCGTCGCCACCGGCCGCGAGCAGCGATTGTTCGGTCAGTCGCGTCCGCTGGTCGACGGGGTCCGTCAGTTCGCTGTACGCGGTGCCGAGTTCGACGCCCCACGCCACCAGATCCCATTTCGCGGCGACACCCGGCTTGCGTGGATGCGGCCTCGTCAGCGGCGACACCGACGTCGGGAAATCGGTGTAGAAGGTGGGGAACTCGGTGGGTGATTCGACGAGGTGTTCGTACAGTTCCTGTGCCGTCGTACCGGCATCCCAGCCCGGGTCGTACGCGATGCCCCGGTCGTCACACAACCGTTGGAGCACCTCGACGGGCGTCTGCGCGTCGACGGGTACGCCGAGACCGTCCGAGAGGGCGTCGTGGAAGGTGCGGACCGGCCAGTCACCGGAGATGTCGATCTCCACGGGGGTGCCGTCCGGCCCGGGGCGCACGACGATCTCGCGACCGTGCGCCGCGACCGCCGCCCGCTGGATCAGTGTCCGCGCCAGCACCATCATCTTCTCGTAGTCGCTGTGCGCCTCGTACGCCTCCAGAATCGTGAACTCCGGGTTGTGCTTGAAATCTGCACCTTCGTTGCGGAACACCCGCCCGATCTCGAACACCTTCTCCATGCCGGCCACGCACAGCCGCTTGAGATACAGCTCCGGAGCGATCCGGAGGTACAGGTCGCTGTCGTAGGCGTTGATGTGGGTGAGGAACGGTGCCGCGTTCGCGCCGCCGTGCACGGCCTGCAGGATCGGTGTCTCCACCTCGAGGAAATCCCGGGACTGCAACTCGTCGCGCAGCGAACGCACCACCGCGCTGCGCGCGGCCAGCAGACGGCGCGCAGCACGATCGGTCGCGAGATCGACGTAGCGCAGACGCACCTTCGCTTCCGGGTCGACGAGCCCCCGCCACTTGTCCGGCAGGGGGTGCAGGCACTTGCCGTCGATCCGCCACGAGTCGGCGAGCACGGAGATCTCACCGCTGCGACTGCGCCCCATCTCCCCGGACACCTCCACGAGGTCACCGAGGTCGAACAGGAATCGCTGACCCGCGACGCGCTCGCGGTCGACGAGGATCTGCAGGTCGCCGGTCCGGTCGCGGATCACCGCGAACAGGACACCACCGAAATCCCGGATGAACATGATGCGGCCCGCGACGGTCACCGCGGTCCCCGACCGTGCGGCTCGCGCCTCGGCGTTGCCGTGCGTCGGTGGGATCGCCACCGGATACGGATCGACGCCCTGCGCGACGATCCGGGTGAGGGTCTCCATGCGCACCCGCTGCTGCTCGGGCCGGGGATCGTGTGCGGCGACGGTGGTTCCGGAGGACGCGTCGTCGGGTGCGCTGCCGTCGTCGTGCAGGACACCGGACTCCGCGAGCGGAACCGGGACATTCGGGTGTATTCCGGTGTGTGCGAGAGCGTTCCGTCGGCCGAAGGTGGGGACGGTGAGGAACCCTTCCGCGATCGCCGAGGCGATCCCGATGCGGGGGATCTCCCGGTGGTCGCGGAAACACAGGTACCGGGGAACCCACTCGGGGTGATACTTCACGTTGGACCGGTAGAGGGCCTCGAGCTGCCACCAGCGCGAGAAGAACAACAGGATCGACCGCCACATCCGCATGATCGGGCCGGCACCGATACGTGCGCCCTCCTCGAACGCGGAGCGGAACACCGCGAAGTTCAACGAGATCCGCTCGATTCCGAACGCGTCGGCGTGCGTCGCCAGCTCGGTGACCATCAGTTCGACAACGCCGTTGGGGGCCTGCGGGTTACGGCGCATCAGATCCAGGGACACACCGTCGGTGCCCCACGGCACCAGCGACAGCATCGCGACGGGGTCGTCGCCGTCGAGTGCCTCGACGAGCAGGCAATCCCCGTCGAGCGGGTCGCCGAGCCGACCGAGTGCCATCGAGAATCCGCGTTCGTCCTCGGTGTCGCGCCACAGGTCCGCGAGCCGGATGACGTTGGCCATCTCGGCGGCGCCGAGATCACGGTGCCGCCGGATCCGCACCATCACATGATGTTTGCGTGCCCGGCTGACGGCCTGCCGAACCGGCCGCATGTCGCGGCCGGACAACGTGAAGTCGCGGGTGTGGAGCACCGCCTCGTCGCCGAGCTGCAGAACGGTCAGTCCCGCGCGGCGGAACGCGGTCGCCCCGGCTTCGCTCGCACCCATCACCGCGGGTGTCCATCCGTAGGCACGCGCCAGATCGAGCCATTCGTCGATTGCGTGCGGCCACGCCTCCGGATCACCGATCGGATCACCCGACGCCAGACACACACCCACCTCGACGCGATACGTCACCGCGGCCTTCCCGCTGGGCGCGAACTCGACCGCCTTGTCGCGGCGGGTCGCGAAGTAGCCGAGCGAATCGTCGCCGTGCTGCACCAACAACCCGCGGAGCGCGGATTCGTCGCTGCTGGTGAGCGCGTTGGTCGCGCGCTGCGACCGGAACAACACGATCAGGGCGGCGAGAAGGGCCAGTGCCCCGAAGAATCCGAGGAGTGTGTTGACCAGGCCGTGCGGGCGCCCCCCGAACTGGTCGTTGTCGACGAACGTCAACGCGGTGACGCGGTTGAACGCCCACCAGAACCGGTCGGCGCCGGGCAGGGTGCCGGGGAACAACTCGACCAGCCCCCACCCGAGGAGCGTGCCCACCGCGAGCCCGACGATCAGGACCCCCAGTGCTTTCCAGACCGCGCCGCGCCGGACCCGGGTGTAGAACTCGGGATACGCGAGCAGCAGGATCGCGACGACCACCGCGTGCACGACGAACGCGAGGAGATGTCCGGCATCGCGGTAGGCGATGGCGGACACCAGATTCGTGATCGCGAACCCACCGAGGTAGATCGTGAGGATCCACCACGCGATCCGTTTGCGACCGGCGACCGCCGCGGCCAGCACCGCCAGGACGAGCGCGAACGACAGGCTGGTGTCGGGCGCGTCGAAATAGTATTCGTCGACGTACGCGCGGGGCGCGTGGATCCAGTACCGGAGGGTCGGCGAGAGCGACCACAACGCCATGATCCCCGCATACACGGCCAGCGCGACACCCACGATGTGCGGAACCGCACCGAGACGTCCGGACAGGCGGTGGGCGAGCGCGGCCGGCCGGGACGTTCCCACCCGGGTCGGGGCCTCCGGCCGCTCGGTGAGATCGGCAGACATGCTCACGACGGTAGCGGCGCGGCACCCGCGTCGCCGCCCGAAACTCCGTATTCGCCCGTCGTGGGCGTGTCGTCGGGGTTCACCCCGCCGGGGTCGTCGCCTGCTCGTCGCGCTGCGGTTCGCTCCGCGACAGTGCGCTCGGCCACCAGATCCTCCGGCCGAGGTCGATGGTCAGTGCCGGCACGATCAGCGTGCGCACGATCAGGGCGTCGAGCAGCACCCCGAACGCGACGATGAACGCGATCTGTGCGAGGAACAGCAGGGGAATCACCGCGAGCGCGGAGAACGTCGCCGCCAGTACGACACCCGCCGACGTGATGACACCGCCGGTCACGGTCAGCGCCCGCAGCGTGCCCTCCCGGGTTCCGACCCTCGCGGCCTCCTCCCGCACCCGCGTCATCAGGAAGATGTTGTAGTCGACGCCGAGCGCAACCAGGAACACGAACGCGAACAGCGGCACCACGGGGTCGGCGCCCGGGAAGCCGAATACATGGTTGAACAGGAGCGACGACACACCGAGCGTGGCCGCAAAGGACACGATGACGGTGAGCATCAGCAGGATCGGTGCGACGATCGCCCGCAGGAGCACGATGAGCACCAGCAGCACCACGAGCGCGACCACCGGAATGATCAGCGTGCGGTCGCGGGTGGCGGTGTCCTTGGTATCGAGATCGACCGCGGTGGGTCCACCGACCAGCGCATCGGATCCGGGCACTGCGTGCACGGCGTCACGGAGGCGTTCGACGGTCTGTTCGGCGTCGAGCGAGTCGGCCGGATCGGAGAGGGTGGCCTGGAGCGCGACCTGTCCGTCGACGACTGTGACGCTGCCGTCGGGTCCGGTGACCGGTTCGACGGTGGTGACGCCCTCGATGCGGGCGGCGTCGGTGACGGCGTCGAGCGACGATTCGTTCGCGATGATCACGGTGGGGGAGCCGCTGCCTGCGTCGAAGTGCTCACCGAGTATCTGCTGTCCGGACTTCGAATCGGTCTGCAGGAGGAACAGGTCGGACGAGGCGACACCGCTTGCCTTGAACTGCGGCAGCAGCAGAGCGAACGCGACGAGAACGAGGCTGCACACGATCCAGATCGGTCGCGGTTTCGATCCCACCCACTGGGCGATTCGGTTCCAGAAGCGGTGCGCCTGTTCCAGGTTGTCGCTGTCGAAGCCTGGTTCGTACTGCGGCCGGGTGGGCCAGAAGGCGACTCGTCCGAGTAGGACGAGGGCGGCGGGCAGGAATGTCATGGAGGCGACGAACGACGCGGCAATACCGATCGCGGCGACCGGTCCGAGACCGCGGTTGGAGTTCAGATCGGACAGCAGCAAGCAGAGCACACCGAGGATGACGGTGCCCGCCGATGCTGCGATGGGTTCGAGCGAGGCGCGCCACGCTGTGCGCATGGCAGCGTACTTGTCTTCCTGGATGCGCAATTCTTCTCTGAAGCGGGCGACGAGCAGCAACGCATAGTCGGTGGCTGCACCGAATACCAGGATGAACATGATGCCCTGGCTCTGCCCGTTGAGCGCGATCGTGCCTGCGTCGGCGAGCAGGTAGACGAGCGCGCTGGCGAGCGCGAGTGCGAATACGGCCGAGATGATGACGACGAACGGCAGCAGTGGACTGCGGTAGACGACGATCAAGATGAGCAGCACCACACCGCCCGCGACGAGCAGCAGCAGTCCGTCGATCCCGGCGAACGCAGCCGAGAGATCCGCCGCCTGACCCGCGGGTCCGGTCACGTGGACGGTCAGGCCTTCCGGTGCGCCTTCGAGTGCGGTACGCAGCTCTTCGACAGCGTCCTTGACCTCGACGTTGCTGTCGATCGGGACGATCATCTGCACTGCCTGCCCGTCCTCGGAGGGGATGGGCGGCGGTCCCGCCGATTCCGTGGCGAGGAAGGCGATGTCGTCCTGGGTGATCCCGCCGTCGCGCTCGGCGACGACAATCGCCGGAATCGCGTCGCTGTCGCGGAACTCGGCGTAGATCTCGTCGGCGCGGGTCGATTCCGCCGAGGTGGGCAGGAAGGAACTTGCGTCGGTCGAGGCGACTTCGCTGAGTTTGCCGGCGAAGGGTCCGCCGCCGCCCGCGATCCCGAGCCACACCAGCAGCAGAACGGCTGGTATCAGCCATCGCAGACGCGAGCGGCGCGGACTCGGTGTCGTCGTGGTGCTCAAGAGATCCTCCTGGTCAGGCGGTGGCTGCTCCTGCGGAGTCACTGATCGACCGGATGACACCGACGAGCCGTCTTGTCTGCTCGGGTGCGAACAATTGAGTTGGCCCCTGCGGCGCGGTATCGGTGAACGGCGCTTCGAACAGCAGCTTCGGATCCATTTCTCCGTGCCGGGTGAGGTGACTGATCACGAGGTTGACGAAGTCGATCTGGCTCGACGAGGCGGTTCGCTCACCGAGGAACTCCGCGAAGGCTTCCTGCACGGCCTGCTGGTCGAGGCCGACCAGGGAGCGGATGAATCGCCCGAGCCCCTGTGCGTTTGCGATGGCCCGTTCCATGTCCTCGGAGTCGCCGGCGCCGCTGCGTGCCAGCAGCTCTTCGAGGGATTCCAAGTCGGCCGGGGTCAGCGATTTGCCGGAGCGCAGCTTCTGCAGGGCCAGGTTGTGGGGCTGGCGACGCAGATAGTCGCGCACTTTCGCGGTGTAGCGCTCGACATCGGTACCGGACGACATCTCCGGCATGTTCCTTTCGACGACCTCGCCGCGGGTATCAGTGAAGTCGGTGTAGACGATGGCCCGCTTCTTCTTCTCCAGCAGCCCGACGACCGATCGCAGTTCCCGCCGAGCGTGTTCGAGCATTTCCGGGGTGACGTCCTGCCACCATTCGTCGCTCGCGACCTCGCGGAGCAATTCTTCCTTGGCTTTGACCTTCGGGATCGTCAGCCCTTCCTCGAGCAGTCCGTCGGCGACACCGCGGATGGTGCCCTCGTGTTTCGGAAGGGTGCCGTCGTCGATGATGACAGCGAGCTGACCACGCAGGACTACGAGATCGAACCGCTTGGCCATCTCGTCGCTGTCGCGCACGGTGGTCGGCAGCCCGGCGAGACTCTCGACGATCTCGGCGGCCTGCTGCTCTGTCAGCGAGTCCCAGGCAGCGCGGTCGGCGTATTTCTCGACCTCACGACGGCGAGTGCGGACGATGAAGTTGTCGAGCCGCATACCGGCAACCTGGGTGTGCAGTGTGTCCGCGGTCGCCTTGCGCAGTTCCGTCACCGCGCCGGAACGGTCCAGTGCCGCCACGAGTTCGGTGCGTACGGTGAACAGCCGCTGCGACAGGGACGGCGAGAGTGCACCCTCGGAGGCGTCCGGGTGCTGATCGAAGTAGTCGAAGTTCCCGCACACGTCGAAGATGAAGAAGTCGGTCTTGTCCTGGCCGGGGCCGTACAAGTCTGGTCGCAGACGGGTGCCACGGCCGACCATCTGCCAGAACTTCGACTTCGACCGCACGGGTTTGAAGAACACCAGGTTCACGACTTCGGGGACGTCGATGCCGGTGTCGAGCATGTCGACGGAGATCGCGATGTGCGGTTCCTGGTCGGGTTGTGAGAACTTGTCGATGAGGTCTTGACCGTACGTCACCGAGTGGGTGATGACGCGCGCGAACGAGCCCTTGAACTCGGGGTAGTTGGCGTCGAACCGATCCGCGATGAACTGGGCGTGCCGCTCGTTCTTCGCGAATACGATGGTCTTGCCGAGCCTGTCGCCACCAGCGACGCGATGCCCGTGCGTCATGAGCGTTTCGAGGACCTTGTCGACGGTGTCGATGTTGAACAGCCACTTGTTGACGGCCTCGGCCTGGACGACGTCGGGGATCTCGTCGTCGGGGACGTCGTCGCCCCAGTCGATGCCCTCGTACCGCTTCTTCTCTTCGTCGCTGAGGTCGGCGTAGCGGATGCCGTGCAGCGGGAACGTCAGTGGCACCGTCACCGCGCGCGGCGGTACGAGAAACTTGTCTTTGATGGCCCGATCGAGCGAGTAGTTGTCGGTGGGGACACCGGTTTCGAGCTGGAACAGCTGGTAGGTGTTGTAGTCCACCTCGTCCTTGGGGGTGGCGGTGAGTCCGAGGAGCAGCGAGTCGAAATAGCCGAAGATGTGCCGGTACTTCTGGTACACCGAACGATGCGCCTCGTCGATGACGATGAGGTCGAAGTATCCAGGACCGAATCGTTTTGCACCACTATCAGTTTCGTCGATGAGTCCCATCATCGTGGGATAGGTGGAGACGTAGACGCGGCCCTCGGTGTTCTTGTCGGTGAGCAGGTTCACCGGCGACGAATCGGGTAGATGCGTCTTGAACGCGGCGACGGCCTGCTTGACGAGGGCCTTGCGGTCGGCGAGGAACAGCACCCGCTTGACCCAGTTGGCGCGCATCAGCATGTCGGCAAGAGCGACGACGGTACGGGTCTTTCCGGAACCCGTGGCCATGACCAGCAATGCGGCCCGCTGGTTCTCGTGCTCGAACCGTTCGGAGACGGCGCGGATGGCCTTCTCCTGGTACGGCCGGCCGGCGATTTCCTGCGGTACGGGGATGTCGGCGAGTGGCCGGATCGAGGCTCGGCGCGCGACGAGAAGTTCGAGTTCGTCGCGGGTGTGGAAACCGGCGACCTGCCGCACCGGATAGCGCAGGTCGTCCCAGAAATGGTGCTCGAAACCGTTGGTGTAATAGATGACCGGGCGGTGCCCCGTCATCTGTTCGAGGCAGTCGGCGTACAGCTTCGCCTGCTGCTTCCCGGCGAACGGATCCACGGACGTCCGTTTCGCCTCCACCACGGCAAGCGGGCGCCCGTCGGCGCTCCACAGCACGTAGTCGGCGAATCCGCTCTTGCTGTCGGGCATTCCGGTGACCGGGTACTCGCGGTCTCGCGGCTGGTCGAGCAGCCACCCGGATTCGCGGAGCATCAGGTCGACGAGGTCGCGGCGGGTCTGCGCTTCGTCGTAGTCATGGGTGTCGGGGGCGACGGCACTGGCCTGGTGGGCCGCCTCGATCTGGGCGCGCAGCTCCGCGATGAGCTGCTCGAGGCTCGCCTTCTCCAGGTCTGCCGTCTCGGCAGCCTCGTCGCGGGCCTGGACCTGCGCGATCAGGTCTTGCTTCTCGGCCTCGGACTTCTCGAGCTTCGCGTCTTTGGTGGCCAACTCGGCTTCGAGTTTGCCGAGCTGCGCGACGGTCTTCGCGACGACTGCCCCGCCGCCCGGCTTGGGCAGCCGCGCCGGGTCGAACTGCTGCTGCGGCGACGGCTTGCTCGACGGCTGCGTCGCATAGTTGCGGGCCAGCCAGGACAGGATGTGGAACAGTTCCGCGAGCGCCTTCGTGCCTGCGTCCTTCGGGACGGGCCTGGTCTCGTGGACGGCGGTGTTGCCGAGCCGGCGGATGAGATCCATTTTCGCGACGAGGGAGTGCCCGACGACGGCGACGAACTTGCCGTCATGCAGCCGGGCCGCAAGATCGGACTTGTACGGTTCCGGCAGGTTCTGGGTGCGGTAAATCCATTTGACGGTGTGCTCGACGACGCGACGGGCGTAGAAGCAGGTGGTTCGCGGGTCGAAGAGTGCGTCGCGCTCGGCCTTCTTGGCCTCGGCATGCAGCTGCGGCCATTCGGCCTGTAGGAAGTCGAAGTTCCCCACCATGGACCGTGGTCCTCTCTTCGCTCGTGTGCGCGCCCGCGCAGTGACGTGTCGTTCTGTGCTCGATCTTGGCACAGGCATCCGAGTTGTCCGGAGCCGACGAACACTACTGGCCGGGTCTGACACGAACGCCGGGGCCGAATGCCGCCAATCTTCAATACGATCGTCGCGCATTAAAGGTTGAGATACTAAGCTTTGATTGTATCGGGCAGAATGAAGGGATTCGCACAGTGGCCGAGCTGTATCGCGCGTATTGGAAGCCGGATCCCGGTTCCGGTCTGGTTGCGCGCGATCGTCGTGGCGGTCATTACGACCGTTACCTTCCCGACCTGGTGACGGACCGACCACTGATCATGCCTCCCGACCTTGCTGCGCGTGCCGCGTCCGCAGAGCGCGACATCCGGAGACTCGGAACAGGTCCTGGTTCGGGCGGACTGCAGTCGATCGCTCGATTTCTGCTGCGGTCGGAGGCGATCGCCAGCTCGATGATCGAGGGGATCGCCCCCTCACCTCAGCAGGTCGCCCTGGCCGAATTGGCGCAGGATGAGGACATCCGCGGGTTCAGCGACCAGGCGCGCCTGGTGGCCAACAACATCTCGGTCCTCCGGCGTGCGTCGAGCAGTCTGGTCGACACCGACGCCGTCACCGTGGATGACGTGGTCATGCTGCACGCAGCGCTACTGCCCGACGAACGGCATCACGGCCTCCGGCAGGTTCAGAACTGGATCGGAGGCTCGAATCGGCATCCGCTCGAAGCGGATTTCGTCCCGCCCTCGCCCGAGGATGTCGGACCGTTGATGACCGACCTCGTCGACTATCTCAACGGATCCCTGCACGGACCGCTGATTCAAGCCGGGATCGTGCACGCCCAGTTCGAAACGATCCATCCGTTCACCGATGGCAACGGTAGGGTCGGGCGCGCGTTGATCCACACCGTTCTTGCCCGGCGCGGTCTGGCCCCGGAGGCGGTGCTCCCGATCAGTCTCGTGCTGGCGACTCTCAGCGACCGCTACGTCGACGGGTTGAGCGCCTACCGGTATGTGGGCAACCCGGTCGATCCCGACGCCGTCGCTGGTGTGAACGATTGGCTCTCGACGTTTATCGAGTCCGCTGTCATCGCATCGGAGCACGCGCAACGTTTGGCACGGGACATCGACGAGCTGGCGCTCGAGTGGGTTGGCCGCCTTGCCGGCCACCGCGAGGCGCAAGGCCTTCGAGGGGAGCCCCGCGCAGGGTCCGCGACAGCACGCATCCTTCCGGTGCTCGCTGAGGCGCCGATCATGACCGCGCGCACTGTGCAACGGATCCTCGGGGTGTCGTTCCCCGCAGCGCGAGCCGCGCTCGAGGAACTCGCGGACGCCGGAGTCCTGTCCCGCAAGAGCGTCGAACGCGGCACCACAGGGTACGTCGCACGCGACGTCCTCGACCTGATCGACTGTTTCCGAGAGACGTGTCTCGGTATCAAGGATGTGGCGGGGCGTTGTCATCGCTCCGGGCGTCGCGGGATGTATCTCTCCGGCTCGGCCGTTCCCGACGGTAACGGTGCCGGGTGAGGGCGCCGGCGACGAAATGATCCAGGTGGTGCCGGCGGTTGACTCGGGGTCGCCGGTCGGGGTCGATGTGAGGTGGCGCGATCCATTCGACGCGGCCCGGATGCGCAGCATCGGGCGGTGCGACGCGGGTTTTCCAGCCGCCGGGACCGTCGTGAACGAGGGCATGGCAGCTGTCGCAGGCGAGATCCTCGTTGGTGATGTCGGTGGCGCCGCCGTGCTGCCACTCGTTCACGTGGTGCACGGCTGTGAGGGACGCAGGAGCATCACAACCGGGACGCGTGCACCCGCGAGACGCTGCGATGAGGGCGAGTCGCTGATCCGCCGAGGCGAGGCGTCGGGCGCGACCGAGGTGAAGGGGGCGGCCGTTGTGGTCGAAAATGGCGAGCACCGGGTGGGCGTTCTGCGCCATGCGCAGTGCATCCCTGATGGGAACGATGCCGCCGGTGGCGGTAGTCGCCACGCCGGACGCCTTCTCGAGTTGGTGTACCGACATTGTCATGATCGCCGTCACCGGTAGGCCGCGATGACTGCCCAGCACGCCGGACGACAGCATCTGCCGCAGCCCGGCCTTCAGTGCGTCGTGGTTGCGCTGTACCGCTGTGCGGGTGTCGCGGGCAGCGGCCTTTGCCATCGCCGTACGGTCCAGATTCGGGGAATCGACATCCCCGGTGGGTGATTCGGGGTCGTCGGGGTTGTTCATGCCGGGGCGGGCGAGCTTGGCGAGCACCGGTTCGAGGAATGCCCGCGTCTCCGGATCCAGCAGTCCGGAGATCGGGGTCATCAGGTCGGTGCCCTGCTTGCCGAGCCGCAGGCCACGGCGCCGCTTCCGTTCGCGCTCGTCGGGGGCGTTGCCGTCGGGGTTGAGGTGAGCGAGCAGGTGGATGCCGATCTTGGTGACGTCTTCAGGGGTGGTGGAGCGGGCGGCGTCGGCGAGGATCTGCTCTGCGGCGTCGATTTCGTCCGGGGTGGTGCCGCTCGGGAGCTGCCGCATGGTTCTGGCGATTGCGGCAACGTGGTCGGGGCCGATGGCACCTTCGCGGCCGGCCGACGCGGTGGCGGGGAGTGTAGCGTCCATCGGCTCGCCGCAGAGGGTGTGCCAGGTGCCGGTCTTGGTGGCGCCCTTCACGCGTTTCGCGGCATCGGCTCCCGAGATGCGGAGAGTGGAGACGAGGAAGTCGTTGATGGAGCGGCAGGCGAGGTGTGCGGGGATCGACCGTTCGACGGATTCGACGACAAGCCGGTGCCCGACGACGGCGGCCTTCCGTAGGGATACTTCGATCCGTTGCAGCGCTTCGACAACATTGGATTCGGACAGGCTCGTCAGCGGCTCGGTGAGTAGACCCTCGATGGCAGCGTCGAGGGTGGCCAGGTGGTTTCCCACTCGACCGAGCCCGTCGGAGCAATGATCAGAACCTGTGGATCCCGGGAGGGCGCGCCTTCCCGGATGATGATCTACGAAGTCACAGGATTCTGATCAAGACCAGCGCGCCAACGCTGGCGGGAAGGCACGCCCATGCTCACGGTAGTACACGAAGACCAGGACCCGAACGAGGCCGGTGGCGGTGCCGCCACGGGTCGGTCGCTGCTCGACGAGATCGTCCGTGACGGCGCCCGGCAGATGCTCGCCGCCGCACTGCAGGCCGAGGTCGCCGACTATATCGCCCGCCACGCCGGTGAGGTCGACGACAACGGCCACCGGTTGGTCGTGCGCAACGGCTACCACGTTGAACGCGACGTGATGACCGCCGCCGGAACAGTGACAGTGAAAGCCCCACGCGTGAACGACAAGCGCATCGACCCCGACACCGGCACACGCAAGAAGTTCGCCTCGTCGATCCTGCCGGCCTGGGCCCGCAAGTCCACCCCGGTGTCCGAGGTGCTGCCGCTGCTGTACCTGCACGGCCTGTCGACCAGCGACTTCGGACCCGCACTCGAGCAGTTCCTCGGCTCCGGAGCGGGTCTTTCAGCCTCCTCGATCACCCGGCTGACCGCGCAGTGGCAGGACGAGGCGAAAGCCTTCGCCCAGCGGGATCTCTCGCAGGTCGACTACGTGTACCTGTGGGTCGTCGGAATCCACTGAAGGTGAGGCTCGAGCAGGAGAAACTCTGCCTGCTGGTCATGCTCGGGGTCCGCGCCGACGGACGTAAGGAACTCGTCGCGCTCACCGACGGCTACCGCGAGTCCACCGAATCCTGGGCGGACCTGCTGCGGGACTGCCGCCGGCGCGGCGTGCGGGCACCGGTGCTCGCAGTCGGGGACGGGGCGCTGGGGTTCTGGAGGGCGTTGCGGGAGGTGTTCCCCGAGACGCGGGAACAGTGCTGCTGGTTCCACAAACAATTCAACGTTCTTGCTGCACTCCCGAAGTCGGCGCATCCGGGTGCGTTGGCGGCGATGAAGGAGATCATCGGGGCCGAGGACATCGACAGGGCGCAGTTGGCGATCGCGGCGTTCGAACGGGACTACGGCGCGAAGTATCCGAAGGCGGTCAAAAAGATCGTCGACGACGCCGAGGTGCTGCTCGAATACTTCCGGTATCCCGCCGAGCATTGGGTGCATCTACGCACGACGAATCCCATCGAATCGACCTTCGCGACGGTGTGGCTTCGGACCAGAGTGACGAAGGGACCGGGCGCACGAGCAGCAGGCATGGCGATGGCCTACAAGCTGATCGAGGCGGCGCAGTCGCGGTGGCGGGCCGTCAACGCCCCGCAGCTGGTCGCACTGGTGCGGGCGGGCGTGCTGTTCCACAAGGGCAAGCTCCTCGAGCGGCCGGTCGACATCACCCCGGATCCGTCACCGGATACTCCGGTGTCCGAGGTCGCCTGACAAACCGAGATCCACAGGTATTGACAATTCCTCCGAACAAACGATCGGCCCTGTTCGAGAAGCTGACCGCCGCCGACCCGCACGGGGACATCGCTGCGGCATGGATAGCGAAGGAACTGCTGCGCGATGTGTTGCGCTGCACCGATCGTGGTGGCCTTCGCCATGAGATCCGGGACAGACTGTATCGGTTCTACACGTTCTGCGCGGCATGCCGTGTCCCGGAGATCGGCAAGCTGGCGACGACCGTCTCGGCGTGGCAGGAACCGATGATCCTGGCGATCCCCACCGGCCTGTCGAATGCGCGCAGTGAAGGCTACAACCGGATCGTCAAGCACGTCGGCCGTATCGCGTTCGGGTTCCGTACCCCGGAGAACCAACGCCGCCGGGTACGGTGGGCCTGCACTCGACGATCACGTCGGGTCGCATCCAGCCGGCGCCAATGCCACTGCTAACTGCGAAGAGCCATCAATACCTACCTCAACGAGAACGCTCCGGAGTTCTAACTGCCGCGCGACCGAACCGCTGTCGTCACACTGTCCGGGAACGGAAAGGAGGCGGCCGATGCAACTCGCGCTCGGCATCATTGCCGCGTTGATCACGATCTCGCTGGTGCGCTCTGCCTGGGCAGCTGGCGCGGTGCGTTCGCTGTTGTACGTGCCGGCTGCGTTCATCCCGATGGGATTCACCTATCTCGGATGGAACGGCACCGACGGTGGGATGTGGGTGGCATGGCCGTACTACGTAGTCGCCACGGCGGTGTTGGCACGACAACTGGTGCTGGTGTCGCGGCGACTGCCACACCGAGGTCACAACGACAAGGTCGCGTCGTGGGCCGAACCCGCGGCGAGCATGGTCGCGTAGCCGACTGGACATAGGCAAGGGCGCCCGGCAGTGAAGATCTCCAGAAAACAAGATCTTCGACTGCTGGGCGCCCCGGCTACGACTGACGCGTCGACGTGTTACTTCTCGGTGAGCCCGAGCTCTTCAGAGAGCATCGGCCACGACCGGTAGAAGGCGTCCTGCCAGTAACCCCACGAGTGGGTACCGCCAGGTTGCAGGTCGAACGTGGCCGGGATATCCAGCTCGTTCAGGCGCTTCTGCAGATTGGTGGTGCACCAATGCACCGCCCCTTCGATCACGCCACCCACGACGACCTGATTGGCCAACGCCAGCGCCTGTTCCCCCGTGGTGGCGTCGGGCTCGCCGATCGTGAACTCGCTGCCGAGCACCTCGTGCCGACCAGGAAGGCCAGTGGCGTCGGAGATGAACAGCGGGGTTCCACGCAGACCTTCGGCGTTGATGACCGGGTCGTTCTCCCGCCACAGCGGATCGTCATCCTCGCCGTACATGTTGCGGATGTCGCCGCCACCGTAGGTTTCGACGACGAGCTTCATGAACTCTTTGCCGATCGGATCCGAGGTCTGCGCACAGCCGCTGTAGCCGGCCACCGCGGAGTAGAACCCGGGCTTGGCAATCGCATACTGCAAAACGGCGGTGGCAGTCATGGAGTTCGCGGCGATCGCCTGCACACCATTCGTTCCCAAGGCGGCATCCACCAGCGGCGGAAGCTCCTCGAGGAAGAACGTCTGCCACTTGTTGCGACCCAGCGCCGGATCGTCGTTCTTCCAGTCGGTGTAGTAAGCGAACGGGCCACCGACCGGCATCACCACGTTCACATCCTGGGTGGCCAGGAAGTCGCCGACATTAGTGTTCGCCCACCACGTGGCCCTGTCCACGCCGCCGCCGGCGCCGTTGATCAGATACAGCACGGGCCGCGGCTCGGACGCATCGTTGGGTCGTTGGACGTAGACGGTGATGTCCTTGTCCATCGCAGCCGAGTACACCTTCAGCGTCAGCTTCTGGCCGTCGATCTCTTGCGAGACGATCTTCGATCCGTTCGGTGCCACCGGGTCAGCCAACAGAGACTGCGACACCACGATCGGATCCGTCGATGTGTTCTCTTCGGCGATCGCCGCGCCGCTTCCAACTGTCCCCGCCAGCGCGATGGCCATCGCTCCTGCGATTGCTATCGATGTGGCCCTGCGGACCGATCTCCGACTCACGTCAACCCTCTCCATTCTTGCCCCCCGGGGGCGCCCCTCGACCTTCAGCACAACCTCAAGACACGCGGACGCTACTGGATGGTCAGATCGCGACCAAGCACCGAGGCGGGTGTTCTCCGCAGGTGCTGCACTCTTGTGATCAAGCCACCGCAAGCGCTTCCACCGTGTCACCGAGTTGAACCGTACCGTTCTCGCCTGCCATCTCGTGTGCCACCTCTCTCGCGCGGTTCTGCACTCCCGGCATCAACACCGTGCACAGAGCTTGGTGAAGACGCCCGTGGCTAATCTTCCGAAACGGAAACGCGACACCAATACCCAGTTTCTCGACCTGGTGACCCCACAACGGTTGGTCACCGAGCAATGATCAGAACCTGTGGATCCCGGGAGGGCGCGCCTTCCCGGATGATGATCTACGAAGTCACAGGATTCTGATCAAGACTAGCGCGCCAACGCTGGCGGGAAGGCACGCCCGTGCTCACGGTACTGGACAACAACGACGACTCCAACGAGGCCGGCAGCGGCGCCACCGCGGGTGCGGGTGGGTCGCTACTCGACGAGATCGTCCGCGACGGCGCCCGGCAGATGCTCGCCGCCGCACTGCAGGCCGAGGTCGCCGACTATATCGCCCGCCACGCCGGTGAGGTCGAC
>NZ_JAIYEP010000041.1 GCF_020515525.1 Rhodococcus yananensis | reverse complement strand
CACGACGCTCTTCCGATCCTTCTGGTAGCTCCCACTACCAGAAGTACGCACGGGTGGTTTGCGGTACCGGCATGATCGCCGCGCGGACACCGACCTCCGGAACACTCACGGGAGCGCGTCGAGCGCCTCGGTGATCGGGGTGTCGCCGGTGGTGAACTCGATGGTGCGGCCCGCGGTACGGGGACGCGTGAGCACTGCCGCGAGCACCGCGGCGACGTCCGCGCGCGGCACCGTCGCCGTGAGTCCGGGGCTGCGGTCGCCGATCTCGATCTGTCCCGTCGGCGGATCCAGCGTCAGGGTGCCCGGTCCGAGAATCGTCCACTCGAGGTCGGTGCCGCGCAGATGCTCGTCGGCCGCGGCCTTCGCCTCGGCATACGGAAAGAAGCTGTCGCCTTCGGGCACACCGTGATCGGGGCCCGCACCGAAGTACGACACCATCACGTATCGCAGGGCGCCCGCCTGCTGCGCCGCGGTCATCGACCTGATCGCGGCGTCGCGGTCCACCGCGTAGGTGCGGGCCGGGTCGCCACCGCCCGCACCCGCCGACCACACGACCGCATCGTGTCCGCGCAGCAGATCCGCGATACCGGGCACGTCGAGACGCTCGAGATCGGCGACGACCGGGGTGGCACCGGCGGCGGAGACGTCCGCGGCCTGATCGGAGTTGCGGATGAACGCGGTGACCTCGTTGCCGTCCGCGACGAGCAGCGGCTCGAGGAGCCGTGCCACCTTGCCGTGTCCACCGAACAATGCGATGCGTGCCATGCGTGCGCTCCCTCGTTCCGGTTGTCGATGCCCTGACCCAGGATGCCCGTTCCGGCCGGCCGCCACACGTGTTCAGCGCAGACGCTCGAGCGCCGCGTCGACGACGTACTCCGCGATCGCCATCGACGACGTCGCTCCCGGTGACGGCGCATTGCGCAGGTGCACGACGCGACCGTGCCCGGTGATGACGAAGTCGTCCTCGAGGCTGCCGTCGACGTTCATCGCCTGTGCCCGGATACCGCGGGGACCGGGCCGCACGTCGTCGACGGTCAGGCCCGGCACGTACCGGGCGGCGTCGGCGACGAACCGGCGGCTGCTCGTGGCGGTGCGGAGTTCACGCCACGCGGCGGTCGTGTTGTGCACCGCGAATCGCGCGAAACCCGGCCACAGCACGGCGTCGCGCAGATCCCGCCACGACACGCCGAGTCCGTCGTACGCCTCGCGTCCCGCCGCCAGGAACGCGTTCGGGCCGACCATCACCTCCCCGTCGATGCGTCTGGTCAGGTGCACACCCAGGAAGGGATACCGGGGGTCGGGCACCGGATAGATCAGTCCCCGCACCCGGTCGGCGGCCGGAGGGCGCAGCAGGCGGTAGTCGCCGAGAAACGGCACGATCCGAGGGGCGACGGGGTCGCCGGCGGCACGGGCCAGCCGGTCGGAGTGCAGCCCCGCGCACGTGACGACGAGGTCGTGCGCGACCGTGTCGTCGTCGGTGTCGACGACCACACGGTCACCGACCGTCGACAGGCCGGTCACCGTCGTACCGGTACGCACGGTTCCGCCCGCGCCGACGACGTCGTCGGCGAACGCGCGGGCGATCGCGACGTAGTCGGTGATCGCCGTGCGCGGCGAATGCAGCGCGGCGACCCCGCGCGCGTGCGGTTCGATCGCGGCGATCCCGGCGGCGTCGATCCGGCGGATGCCGGGGACCCCGTTCGCGCGGGCGCGCGCCTCGATCGCGTCGAGCCGGCCGAGTTCCGATCGGTCCAGGGCGACGACGAGTTTGCCGCATTCGTCGTACGGGATGCCGCGTTCGTCGGTGAACTCGCGCAACATCTCCATGCCGCGTCGGCACAGTTGCGCCTTCAGGCTGCCCGGCGTGTAGTACAGGCCGGCGTGCACCACACCGCTGTTGTGCCCGGTCTGATGCGCGGCGAGAGCGGATTCCTTCTCGTAGACGGTGACGTCGACGTCCAGCGTTGCGAGCCGACGCGCCGTCGCGAGTCCGATGATGCCGCCGCCGACCACCGCGGCGCTGATCCGTGCTCCGTCACCCATCCCCGCATCCTCGCTCACCGAGCGGGTGTCCACTGTGCGCGAGCCGATCACCGGGTTTGCGACATGCTCGGATACGACGTTCGCTCTCATTGATGGGAGCAAGGCATTGACCTGGAGCTATCTGCGCAAATTTTGATCGCATCATGTGCGAATATTCATTCACTTACAGTCTTGTTGTGGAGTGCGTTCTGTGTCACACTTCACCCCAGATCGAAGGCTGCTACCGAAACGCGATCGACTCCGGCTCGACCGACACCCACCAGGGGGAGGGGCGTTGATGCACCGTGCGAGACATGTCCGACGGGGGGTTCGAAACATGAAGGGATTCGGTGGATGACCTACGAGCTGCCCGCGTCGCGCGGGCCGGTTCGCGACGTCGCGACCGAAGGCGGCTACCTCATCGGCTTCGCCGTCCAGGCGCTGGTGGCGACCGTCGCCGCCGTGCTGCGCCGCCGACTGTCCCTCCACGAGACCGTCACCCAGACCCTGTTCATCGGTCGGGTGTGTACCGGACCGGCGTTGCTGCTGATGATTCCCGTGGGCGTCTTCATCGCGGTGTCCGTCGGTGAACTCGCCGGACGGATCGGGGCGGGAGGCTACTCCGGCGCGGTCGTGGCGTTCATCATCGTCGGCCAGGCCTCCGCTCTCGTGTGCGCGCTCATGCTCGCCGGCGTGGCCGGTTCCGCGATCTGCACCGACCTCGGTTCCCGCAAGATCCGCGAGGAGATCGACGCGATGGAGGTCATGGGCCTCGACGTCCTCGAACGCCTCGTCGCGCCGCGCCTCGTCGGCGCGATCATCGTGTCGGCGGCGCTGTGCGCGATGGTCACCGCCGGCGGCATCACCGCCTGCTGGCTCTACCACATCTACGTGCAGCACCTGCCCGCGGGCACGTTCATGGCGACCTTCGCCGAGTACGGCCGTCCCGCGGACTTCGTGATGGCACTCGTGAAATCCGCTGTCTTCGGGATACTCTCGGCGTTGGTCGCGACCTTCAAAGGGCTCCACACCAAGGGCGGCCCGCGCGGTGTCGCCGACGCCGTCAACGAGGCGGTGGTCATCGCATTCGCACTCGTCTTCATCGTCAACACCGCGTTGTCCGCGCTGTACACGGTGATCGTCCCGGCGGTGGGGGAGTTCCGATGACGGTGTTGGACCGGCCGGTCCTGGCGCACGCCGGCCGATCGGTGCGTCGCATCGGCGACAACCTCGCCACGCTCGGCATGCACGTGACCTTCTACGTCCGCACCGTCGCGTCGATCCCCTACGCTCTGAGCAGGTTCCGCAAACATGTCGTCGCGCAGATCAGCGAGGTCAGCTTCGGGACGCAGTCGTTGCTCTCCGGCGGCGGCACCATCGGCATCGTGTTCGCCATGTCGCTGGCCGCGGCGATGATGCTCGGTGTCGAAACCCAGCGCGGCCTCGAACTGGTCGGCATGACGACCGTCTCCGGGATGCTCTCGGCCGTCGCCAACACCCGCGAGCTCGCACCGGTCGTCGTCGCCATCGCGTTGTCCGCGAAGGTCGGTGTCGGCTTCACCGCCCAGATCGGCGCCATGCGCATCTCCGACGAGGTCGACGCCCTCGACTCCATGGGCATCCGCTCGATCCCGTTCCTGGCCGCGACCCGCACCGTCGCCGCGATGGTGTGCGTCATCCCGATCTACATGATCGGGCTGCTCGCGAGCTACCTGTCGACACGCCTGGTCGTGGTGGTGTTCAACGGTGCGTCCGCCGGTGCCTACGACTACTTCTTCCACCTCGTCCTCACCCCGCAGGACCTCCTGTACTCCGGGATCAAGGCGCTGGTGTTCGCGATGGTCGTCAGCCTCGTCCACTGCGCCTACGGGTACTACGCGTCCGGTGGGCCCGCCGGGGTCGGCGCCGCCGCCGGACGTGCCCTGCGCACCGCGATCCTGTCCATCGGTGTCCTCGACGTGCTGCTCACCTTCGCGCTCTGGGGCCTCGTCCCCGAAGTACCCGGAATGGGGGTGTGACCGTGGACCGGCCCAGCGCACGTCGGAAACGGGCGTACGCCGTCCGCGGCGCCCTGAGTCTCGCCCTGGCGCTGACCGTCGCCGTCGGCATGGTGCTGCGCGGCGCCGGGACGTTCGACAGCACCGACGACGTGTTCGTCGACCTTCCCGCAGAGGTGGGACTCGTCGGCGCGGGCGCGCCCGTGCGCTACCACGGGGTCGACATCGGGCAGATCGCATCGATCGACGCCGGAGCCGTCGAATCGTCGGTCCGCCTGGCGATCGACACCGCTGCCGCACCCCACGTACCGGCCTCCGTCCGGGCCCGAGTCGTGCCCCGCACCTTCTTTGGTGACGTCTACGTCGAACTGGTCGACGTACCCGGCTCCGCCGCGGGAACATCCCGACCGGCCTCCGGACGGTCGCTGCGCGAGGTCGACACCGTCGTCGCCGACACCGGCCCCGAGGCCGTCGCCATGTACGACCTGTTCACCCGCATGGCCGACGTGCTCGGCGAGATGAGACCGGAGCAGCTCACCGTGGCGCTCAGCGCCCTCGGGAGCGCGCTGGACGGAAACGGCGAGACCATCGGACGCACCATCGACCGACTGTCCGTGATCGACGACAGACTCGCCCCGGTCGTGAGTGAGTTCATCGGCAGCACAGCGCAGTTCGCGGACGTACTGGAATCATTGTCGACGGCGACCCCCGACATCGTCGGGACGGTCGCGTCCGCCGCGGAGGTTTCCGCGGCGATCGTCCGCAACCGCGACCGGCTCGCCGACGCCTTCGGGGCGGCGGGGCTGCTCGCCGCATCCGTCGACGGATTCACCGGGCCGCGACACGATGCGACGATCACGGTGATCGACTCGCTCGGAACGATTCTCGCGACCACCGCCGCCAACCCGTCCGGGCTGTACGACACCCTCGCCAACGCCGGCAGCTTCGGTGCCGCCGGCACCCGGGTGTTCTCGTCGGGACGGTTCGACATCACCGCGGTGCCGTCGTTCGCCGACCCGCTGCCGTACACCTCCGCGGACTGCCCGAGCTACGGCACCCTCACCGGTGCGTTCTGCAACAGCTCCGGCAACGGCACCTACGCGCAACCTGTTCCCACGGTGATCGGTGGCGCGGCCGAGACCGTACCGCTGGCGCTGCTGCAGCAGGAGATCACCGGCGCAGACACCCCGGAGCCCACCGCAGCGGGCATCGAGGACGGGGCCGGTCCACCCACGGACGCCGAGTCCGCACTCGGCGCCGCGGTGAGCATCGTGCTCGGGCCGCTCGTCCGTGGAAGCGAGGTGCGAATCCCGTGAAGCTGAAGCGATCCCAATCCGCTGCACTCGCCGGTTACTGCGTGGTGGGCGCGGTGTGCGGAGTCCTCGTCCACAACACCCTCGCCGTGCCCGTGCGCGGCAGTACCGACGACTACGTCCTCGAGTTCACCGACGTCGAGGGATTGAACGCCGGCAACCCCGTCACACTGTCCGGAGTCCGGGTCGGCCGCGTCGACTCCGTCGAGGTCGTCGACGCCGAAGGCGGAACCACTCTCGCCCGCGTCACCGTCGAGATCGAACGCGACCGGGTGCTCACCACCGATGTGGAGGCCGCCGTGCGCTACGGCGACATGCTCGGTGCCCGCTACGTCGCGCTCACCCTGCCCGAGCCGTACGTCGACGCGCCCGGAGGACCGCAGATCCTCGACCCCGGCGGCACCGTGCCCGTCGCGCAGACCACACCCCCCGTCGACCTGACCGCACTGATGAACGGGTTCCGTCCCCTGTTCGAATCGCTGCCACCGGACGAGGTCGACGTGCTCGCCCGCAACATCGTCGACACCTTCAACGGCCGCGGCGACGCCGTGGCCCGCTTCCTCGACCGGGTCGCCGTGCTCTCCACGCAGCTCGGCGATCGGGAAGGGATCCTCGGTGAGGTCGTCACCAACATGAACAGGCTGCTCGGCACGATCGACGGCCGCCACGACCGACTCGGCGCCCTCGTCGACGGATTGTCGGTCCTCGGCGACACCGTCGTCGGGGACGGCAGTCGCCTCGCAGCCTTCCTGGACAGCGGCAGCAGCACCGTCGCCGAACTCGCCGACGCGATGGACACGTCCGACGGCGCGTTCACCCGCACTCTCGAGAACCTCCGTTCCGTCACCGGAAGCTGGAATGCCGACACCGCCGAATTCGACGGACTCGTGGCCCGGCTCCCCGAGTTCGCCGACCGGATCAACCGCACGGGGCAGTACGGCGGATTCGTGAGTCTGTACCTGTGCAACTTCACGCTGAAGGCGGGCGACGCGGAAGTGAACATCTTCGGACCGACCCACTCGCCGGTGTGCGCATGATCCTTCTCACCCGAATTATCGACCTCGTCGGCGCACCGGCAGACGGACCCGCCACGACCCATCCCGAGGAGCACACACAACGATGATGTTCCTGGTCAAGCTGATCGACATCGTCGTCGGTGCAATCGAATTCCTGTTCGGTGGTGGCCGGCGCCGACGCGACGACGCGCACATGCCCCTCGTCCTCGGCTCCATCGGCATCGCCGTGCTGGTGGTCGGGCTCCTCACCGCGATCGGGCTGCCCCGCCTGTGGTACCAGGTCCGCACCGAACCCCACACCGCGCAGCTGGCCCACGCTGCGGGCCTCGCCGTCGGAGACCCGGTGTACGTCAACGGTGTTCCATCGGGACGTGTCGAGGACATCGTCCTCGCCGGCGATCATGTCGACGTCGAGTTCCGCGTCGACGACACCCGCACCGTCGGCAACACCTCCACCGCATCGGTCCGGCTCGAAACCGTCCTGGGCAAACGCTATCTCGAACTTCGCCCCGGCGGGCTCGACGACGGCTCCCGCATCATCCCGCTCGACCGCACCACCGTCCCGTACTCTCTCGACGAACTGGGCGCCGGAACGAACCGTGTCGCAGAGGAACTCGATATCGACGCCGTGAAAGAGATGATGACGACCCTGTCTCAGGTGATGCCCGCCGACGGCGCGGATCTCGGGCGGGCCCTGGCCGGCATCAGTGCCGCGTCGACCGCGTTCGGGCGACACGGCGAACAGTTCGACCGGCTCCTGACCGTGTCGCGATCCCTGTCGGAAATGATGGCGGAACAACAGGACACGATCGTCGAGACCGCCGTGGACGCCCGCACGATCGCGGCGACCCTCTCCGTCCGCGAAGAGGCCCTCACCGGGCTCGCCGACAATCTGCGCGTCGTGATCGGCACCCTCGCGACGACGTTCACCGAGGACCGCGAGACCGCCGACCGACTCGTCGTGAACCTCACGGCGGTGACCGACACCCTGCAGCGCAACGTCGACGACATAGGACTGCTGATGGAGCGGCTCCCGGCCGCGTTGCGGACGGTCACGAACGCCACCGGCAACGGAACCTGGGCCGACGTCACGTCACCGTCCGCGGTGCTGCCCGACAATCTGCTCTGCGCACTGGGGGTGATGCAGGAATGTCGATGAACTCCGTCCCCGCCGCGCCCTCGCGGCGCCGCCGGATCGTCGCGGCCGCGGTCGTCGTGGTCCTCCTGATCGTGCTGCCCGTCTGGTACGTCTTCGGACGCACCGACCGGACCACCACGATCAGCGCCGACTTCGAGTACGTCAACGGCATCTACACCGGTAGCACCGTGTCCGTTCTCGGTGTCGCCGTCGGCACCGTCACCGACATCCGCCCGCAGGGCACGTCCGTGCGGGTGGACATGTCGTTCCCCGACTCGGTGCGGGTGCCGGCCGACGCCTCCGCGTACATCATGAGCCCGGCCATCATCAGCGAACGTTTCATCGAACTCGGCCCCGCCCACACCTTTGGTCCGACGATGACCGACGGCACCGTGATCCCCCTCGAACGGACGCACGCGCCCATCGACATCGACGGTATGCTCGGCAGCCTCTCCACACTCGTCGAGGCGATGGGACCCGACGGGGGAGACATCGGCGAGATCCTCGCCACCGGAGCCGACGCGTGGGCCGGTCGAGGTGAGGTGTTCAACGCCGCGATCCGCGACCTCGGTTCCGCGACCGCCATCGTCGGGGGCACGACGGAGGACTTCACGGCACTCGTGCAGAACCTCGATGCGCTCGTCGCCGCGATGGACGCGCGCCAGGTGAGCCTCGACGGGCTGGTGAACGATCTGAGCGCACTGTCGACGGTCGCGGACGAGACCGACCTGGACCTCACCGGGCCGCTCGCGGACCTCGAGGTGGTCTTCGCTCAACTCGACAGCTTCGTCACCGAGCACCGGGAGAGCTTCGGCGGCATCACCCGCAACCTTCAGGAGGTCGGCGATGTTCTCGCGCAGAACCGCAGCGGGCTGGCCGAGTTCATGGACCTGGTGCCGCTGATGATGCAGAACCTCGAGGCCACCGTCGGCCCCGACGGGCGCAGCCGCATCCGGCTCAACGTGTCGACGGCGCTGACCCAGTTCGCGGTGGCGGTGCCGCTCTGCGAGCAGCATCCGATCCCGCTGTGCACCGGAGCGGGCCTGACCAACCCGATCTCGTTCCCCATCAGCGCATCCGACCCGCTCGGCATCGTCACCGCCGTGACCGGAGGAAACCCATGACCACCAGACTGCGCGGCACGGTTCTCACCGTCGCGGCCACCGGACTCCTCTCCGCGGCCGGATGCGGATACGGAATCCAGGATCTTCCCGTCGGACGCTCCGCCGGCGGCGACACCGTCGACGTCATCGTCCAGCTACCGGCGGCGGACGGCATCGTGCTCGGCGCCGACGTGCGCTACGGGCAGCAGGTCGTCGGCCGGGTCGCCGCGATGGACGTCGCGACGACCGGTGCGAACGTGCGTGTCTCCCTCGGCGCGGACGTCGGCGTTCCACGCAATATCCGTGTGTCCGTCGAGATCCCGTCCGCGCTGGGCAGCCCCTACCTGAGGCTCGTCCTGCCCGACGACCCCGCGTCGGTGTCGCTGTCGGACGGCGATGTCGTCGCCGTCGCCGACACCGAACTGGGCCCGCGGGTGGAGACCATGCTCGCGACCCTCGGTACCGTCGTCAGCGGCAGCGGGCTCGATCAACTCTCCACGGTGGTCGACGAACTCAACACCGCGTTCGGCGGGCGATCCGACGAGGTGCAGGCCCTCGCCGACTCGGCGACCGCATTGATGACCCAGGCCATCGACCAGCAGACGGAGTTCGACCGCGCGATGGTTCTCGCCGCGGACGTCACCCGTCGCATGGCAGACGAAGAGGAGGTCATGAGTCGATATCTCGACAGCACCGCCGCCGCCGTCGACGTCCTGGTGTCCCAACGCGACAGCATCGTGGCGCTGCTGGACTCGACGACGAGGCTGGCGAGCACCGTGCAGGCCTACACGGCCGCGACACCGGGCGGCATCGCGGGGATGCTCACCGACGCCGAGACGGTGGCCGCGACCCTCGCCTCCTTCAACGACCGCATGGGAACGACGCTCGCGAACATGAACAGCTTCATGGACAACTTCGGCCGCGCCGTCCGCGGCGACTACCTCGTCTTCGACGGGGCGCTCGAGATCCCCGAGAGCCTCGACTCGGTCTTCGCCGGCGGCTATTTCCTCGGTGAACCCACCGAACCCGCGTCGACGACGTCGCTGGAGAACCTGCTCGGGGGAGGCATCCGATGAGGCGGATCGTGCTCGTCCAACTGTTGCTGTTCGCGGCGACGGCACTGATCGTGGTGCCCTACGGCATCTACTACATCGTCGGCTCGAGTCTCGGCGAACGGATGCGGGTGACGGCGCTGGTCGACGACGCACTCGGCGTCGGGGAGGGAACGGTCGTGACGTACCGCGGCGTCCCGATCGGTACGGTGGCGTCCGTGCGGATCGCGCCGCTCGACGGTGGAGCGCGCATCGAACTCGATCTCGACGCGGACTCGGAGGTTCCCGCCGACTCGTACGCGAAGATCACCCAGGGCACCCTCGCGGGCATGCTCAACGTCGACATCTTCCCGCGCACCGACGGTGGGCCGTACCTCACCGACGGCGACACCATCGACATGCCCGCCGACGAACAACCCGTCCAGATCGGCGAGACACTCGCGCAGACCGCCGAGCTCCTCGGTAGCGTCGAGCCGGGCACCATCGCGACGGTCGGGGCGGAACTCGGTTCGGCATTCGAAGGGCTCGGTCCGGACCTCGCGCGTCTGATCGGCGACGTCGACCGCATTTCCGCCGGTCTGGAGGCCGACGTCGGGGGCATCGCCGATCTGCTCACCCGCAGTATCGATCTCACCGGCACGATGGCTGCGAACTCGACACAGTTCGTCGACGGCATGGCATCGGCCCGCCGGCTCGCAGAAAGCCTGCACGCCAACGAGGACCGCATCTCGTCGATGCTCGCGACGACGCCCGATGCGATGCGCCGCGCCGACGGTGTGCTCGCCGAGAACGAGGAGTCGTTCGGGGCGATCGTCGCGAATCTCGACAGCGTCGCCCCGATCATCTCCGATCGCTCGTCGGCACTGGCGGCGGGGCTCGTCGCCATCCCTCGGGGGCTCGCCGCACTCGAATCCATCGTGCACGGCGACCGCGCCGATTTCGCACTGATCGCAACGCAGGGGCCGGTGTGCTTCTACGACACACCGCGCCGTGCCGTCGGCGACACCTCGCCCGTGACACCGAGTACGGCGAACTACTGTCCCCCGGGGCGGGATCTCGCGCAGCGAGGCGCGATGAACGCGCCGCGTCCGGACGATCTGGGTCTGGCCGGCTCGACCACCCCGGGCACCGTGGTCGGTCCGCCCGTTGTCGCCGATCCGATCCTCGTTCCGAGTGGCGCCGAGTTGCAGGCGTTCTGGCGGATGCTGTGGGAGGGGGTCAACGACGGCGCCCGCTGACGGCTGCCGTGTACCGCACCGTTGTCATCCCTCGTCGAAGGAGTTCACCATGCCCGCCCGCTACCTCGCGGACGCTTCCGTCGAACCGGTCCTGACGTCCGCGCAGACCCGGATCGAGATCACCAGCGGACCCAACCGGTGGAGCAGCAGGAAACATGCATTGCCCGACGCGATCGACTTCTGGTCGTTCGCCGGGGCCGCGGCCAACGTCGTGATGCATTTCGGCTGGCCCGAGGTGGCCTACGGTGTCATGGAATCGAAGGTGAAGTCGGGGTCCCTCGTCCACCACCCGTGGAAACGGGCCCGCACCACCACCCAGTACCTGGCCGTGGCGATCCTCGGAACACAGGAGGAACGTGATGCCTTCCGGGACGCCGTCAACGTCGCGCACCGCCAGGTGCGCTCGGACGAGACCAGCCCCGTCAAGTACAACGCGTTCAACCGCGAGCTCCAGATGTGGGTGGCGGCCTGCCTGTACATCGGGTTCGAGGACACCTACCAGCTGCTGCACGGCCGCCTCGACGACGCCCAACTCGAGGACTTCTACTCGACCGCGTCACCGCTGGCGACGACGCTGCAGGTCACCGACGACATGTGGCCGGCGACCCGCGCCGACTTCGACCGCTACTGGAACCTCGCGTGCGAACGCGTCACCTACGACGAGACCACCCGGCAGTACCTGCTCGACCTCGTCGGCCTGAAGATGATCAACTGGCCGCTGCGGGTGATGTTCCGGAATCTCCTCGAATTCCTCACCATCGGAACCCTGCCCCCGTTGATGCGCGAGAAGCTCGGGCTGGCCTGGAGCGACGACGACCGCCGGCGTTTCGAGCACCTGTTCGTGTTCGTCTCGTTCGTCAACCGGTTCATTCCGCGTTTCATCCGGCACGGCGGGAGCCACGCGGTGCTCGCGGACCTGCGTCGCCGCATCAAGGCCGACAAGAACCTCATCTGACGTCGAGGGCATCGACCACGCGTGTCCGGGGCCGCACGAACGCTCGGACCCGCCGAAGATGAGAGCATCCTCATACGGGTCTCCCCGGTCTCTCACCTCGGTCCACCAGATTGGGTCGTGCGCAACAGGGCGCACCGTCCCACAGGAGGAACGAGATGGAGTTCGGTAGGAAGTGGTTGGCAGTCGGTGCTCTGGCAGCAGCGGTCACGGTGGGTGCGGTGGGCGTCGCATCCGCCGACGATCCGGACGAACGGCGTGAGTCGAACGCTCCGGCACCGATTTCCGTGCAGCGGGCCCCGTCGCCGGTGTCGCAGCCCGGTGGGGAGTTCCCGGTCATCGACGTCAGCACGTGCGACGGATGGTACGACGACTGGGACGACCGGTACCCGGACCACGTCGAGGAGTTCTACGACGACTGGGACGATCGGTGCGACGATCTCCACGACGACGATGACGATCGGGACGACGACTTCTGGGACGACGACTTCTGGGACGACTGAGGGGATATCGAACCCCGCCCGTCCGGCACCTTCCGCCGCCGCGGATCCCGCGTCGATCCGCGGGGTGGGAGTCGTCGGTACGATCACGCACGATCGACGAGTCGATACCCCATCCCGCGCACCGTCTCGATGCGGTCGGCACCGATCTTCGCGCGGAGATAGCGGACGTAGACGTCCACGACGTTCGAACCCGGGTCGTAGTCGAAACCCCATACGTTCGACAACAGTTGCTCGCGGCTGAGTACTTGCCCCGGATGCCTCATGAACGCTTCCGCCAGGGCGAACTCGCGGGCGGACAGATCGACGACCGTGCTACCCGTCCGCGCCTGTCGGGTCCGCAGATCGAGGGTCAGATCCCCGTTGTCGAGGGTGGTGACCGCCGATGGTCGCCCACCTCCGAGCCGCAGACGGATCCGAGCGACGAGTTCCTCGAACTTGAACGGTTTCGGCATGTAGTCGTCGGCTCCACCTTCGAGGCCGGCGACCACGTCGTGCACGCTGTCGCGTGCGGTCAGGACGATCACGGGCAGTGACGATCCGTCGCGGCGCAGCAGTGTGAGTACGGCGAATCCGTCCATCTGCGGAAGCCCGATGTCGAGCACCATGAGGTCGTGGTCGCCGCTGCGTGCCCGGCCGTAGGCCGTCACGCCGTCCTCGACGATCTCCGTGCTGAATCCGTTGGCACGGAGGCCCTTCTCGATGAACGACGAGATCCGGGGTTCGTCCTCGGCGATCAGGATTCGACTCATCGGGACTCGCTTCCGCTCGGAGGATCGACGGGAACGGTGACGGTGAAGGTGGAGCCGCGGCCGGGCACGCTACCGACGGACACGGCACCGCCGTGTGCCTGGGCGATGGCTCGAACGATCGACAGTCCCAGTCCGGCACCGTCGGTGCGGGTCGTCGCCGAACGACCACGCGAGAAGCGGTCGAAGATGATCTTCTGCTCGTCCTCGTCGATACCTGATCCGGTGTCGCTCACCCAGATCCGGATCCGCCCGTCGGCGAGCTGACTCCCGATGCCGATCCGGTCGCCGGCATCGGTGTGGTGGACGGCGTTGTCGGCGAGAGCGAGGACCGCCTGGGTGATGCGCTGGGCGTCCAGGGGCGCGTGTGCGGGCGACGACGCCTCGAGCACCCAGTTTCGGTCGGCGAGTCGGCTCGCCTTCCCGAAGATCTCGTCGGTGAGTGCCGCGACGTCGACGACGGTGCGCCGGATGAACTCCGGTTGTTCGGCTCGGGCGAGCAACAGCAGATCGGAGACGATGCGGTTCATGCGTTCGAGTTCGTCGTCGACGAGTGCGACCGTCTGCCGCACGTCCTGCGGATCCGTCGCGGTCATGACGTCGAGGTGCCCGCGGACGATCGTGATGGGTGTGCGAAGCTCGTGTCCGGCATCGTCCAGAAACCGACGTCGGCCCGACACCGCGGATTCGACACGGTCGAGCATATCGTTGAGAGTTGCGGTGAGGACACCGAATTCGTCCCCCGGATCCGGCGACGACGGTGGTATCCGACCCGAGAGGTCGGTTTCGGTGATCGAGTGGGCGGTGGTGGTGATGTTGCGGACGGGGGCGAGGATCCGGCCCGCGAGCACCCACGATCCCGCGGCCGCGGCGATGGCGGTGACGGCACCTCCCACCGCCATGATCCGCCCGGTGTCGTTCGCGCTCTCGCGTTCCTGGTCGGCGAAGTACGCGGCGACGACCACCCCGTGGGCGGGATCGTTGTCGAGGGACACGGGTACCGCGAGGTACAGGACCTCGCCGGCACCGCTCTCGTACGAGCCCTCCACGGGGTGGGTGCTCGAGGCGACGAGATCGGTGAAGCCCGTGTCGTCGGCGAGGCGGATCGGTGCCTGCTCGCGGCTCTGGAACCGGAACTGCCCGTCGACGTATCCGAGGAACTTCTCGTTGGGTCGCGCCAGGTTGTAGGTGATCACCACGCGGAGGACGTCGTCGACGGTCGCGAACGGTGCACCGGTGGCGGGGTCGACGCCGGATTCGGTGAGTGTGGTGAACTCGGCGATCTCCGTGCGCAGCGAATCGCGCATCCGCTGATCGACGGATCTGATGGTCAGGAACCAGGTGAGCAGGCTGATGACGGCGAGCGCGGACAACACGAGGAGCAGCACCCACCCCGCGATCCGGGCCCGGGCGCTGCGGAGTCGGGGCCATCGACGCGGGATCGTCGACATCACCGGCCGGGGTCAGCGCTCGTCCGGATCATCATCGTCATCGTCATCGCCTCGATCGTCGTCCTCGTCGTCGCCATCCGGATCATCGTCGTCCCCGTCATCATCGTCGTCCCGATCGTCGTAGGCGGGGGGAGGTGGGACGATTCCGCCGGGGTCGGACGTCGGTGCCTGCCGCCGGACGTCCGCATCGGGGGAAGTCGTCACGGCGGGGGCGACGATCGGCGCGTGGGGCATCGGTTCGCCGGGTTCGGCCGGACGCACGGCGAACCACACGATCACCGCTGCTGCGGCCACGGCTGCTCCGAGCACTGTCCAGACGATCTTCACGCCCTCGAGGGTCGTCGAGTCGTGTGATGTACCGATGAGACCGAGATGAGAGAGCTCTCATCTCGGTCGACGAGATCGTCGGTGCCGCCTTCCGTCGACGACGCGGGGTCATCGGCCCGCGGCCCGGTGTCGGCGGACGGCCGCGCGATTCGCGCAGCGCACGGAGCAGTAGCGCTGACGTCCGTTTCGTGTGACGTCGACGACCACGGCCGTGCACGGATCCCCGGGGGTGCGTCCCGCGGCGCAGCGTCCGAGGCGGTGCATACCGCGGGTGGTCAGGTGCAGCGCGGTACCCACACTGATGACGGAACGGAGCACGTCCGGCAGTGATGTCTCCTCGGCGCGGTAGTGGAGGTGCCAGCCCTCGTCGTCGTGGTCGGTCAACCGGGGATACGCGGTGGCCGTGGCCATCTGGGCGTTGAGCAGACGCGCGCGTTCGTTCGGGTCTGCCGCGTCCACGACCGTCAGCCAGTCGTCGACGACCTCGCGCGTGCGGAGGTGATCGTCGGGCGCTTCGGCGAACTCCATCGTCATCCCGACATCTCGGGTGCGCGCGACGATGTCGCCGCGCGTGGCGGGCCAGGCGTTGGCCAGTGATGCCGCCAGCAGCACCGCGTACTCGCCGTAAGGGTTGAGATGCATAAGGGCATTACATCATGGTGGTGCACATGACCACGCGGACGAGTCACGGCGAGCCCGACCCTGTGCTTCCCCCTGCCCACGAACACGGTTGGACGGTGGAATCGCGGCACTCCACCTCGGCGGGGTGGGTGCTCTACGTTCGGTGCAGCGAGTGCGAAGCGCGGCGTGTCGATCTGCGGCCGCACGGCTCGGTCGAGACCCCACCGACTGCATCGAGCAGGGAAATCCCGATCGGGAGTGCCGCTTCCGATGGCTCCGAGGAACGTGACCATCGGTGTGTGCACACCCGATCGGGATGACCCGGGCCCCACGGGTGGATCAGCGGGGGTCGATCTCGCAGGCCTTGCCGTCGTCGTCGCGGTCGAGACGCGGAGCGTAACCGGGTTCGTCGCGGTACAGCGGAGCGACACCGGCGTTCCACGCCTCGGTGCAGTTCTTGTAGCCCCCGCTCGGGGCAGACCGCTGCGGTGCGGGTGCCGGTGTGGACTGCTGCGGTGCGGGCGCAGGGGCGACGGGCGGTGCCGGAGCAACGGGCGGCGCGGGTGCGGGTGCGGGCGCCGGTGGCGGGGGAGCGAACGGATTCGCCGAGCCCGAGCCGATCAGATCGGCGATGCCCGTCGGAAGCAGGTTCACCAGCGGGAACGCAGTGGCGCTCGCAGGCGCGACGACGGTCAGCGCGAGGCAGCCGACGGCGGCCGCGGTGAAGCGACGGATCTTCATGTAGTTGTGCCTTTCGGGAGGGGCGGTGCCGTGGGGGCGCCGCACTCGACCACGTGTCGGCCCGTCCGCAACAAACGTTACGGACGGGCCGACGGGCAGGGTGGGGTCAGTGGAACGCGAGCTCGACGTCGTCGGGTGACGGCGTTCCGTGCGCCGGATCGATCTCTGCGTGCTCGTCCGCGTGACGGAACGGTACGACGACCGATGGATCTACCCGCATCACCGTGTATCCGGCGACCGCACCCGCCCCGAAACCGGGCGCGAAGATACGGACGGGCCGGTCGATCACACCGTCGCGGACCGCGTCGTGAATGGCCAGCGGGATACTCGCCGACGATGCGTTCCCGACGGTCTCGATGTTGAAGTACAACCGGTCGGCGCTCAGGCCGGCCGCTGCCGCGAGCTCGATGATCATCGTCTTGTTCGCCTGATGCGGCACGATCAGATCGATGCTCTCGAGCAGCGAACCCTCGGTGCCCGCGGGCGCGGGCAGGGCCGCGATCTCGTCGAGCATCTGCTGCAGGTACCGCCCCGCGAGCGACTTCACCTCCGGTCCGTACACGGTGATCGCATTGTCGAAGTCCGGGTTCGGCCAGATGATCGAGTTGACCTGGCTGGTCGGTCCGCTCGCGTAGCTGTTGAAGTACTCGATGTCGGGCTCGGCGCCTTCGGTGGCCGGCGACACGACGATGGCGGCGGCGCCGTCGCCGAAGATCATCCGCGACGGCCGGACGCTGCCGATCTTGTCGGAGAACTTCTCGACGCACACCACCAACACCGGGCGACGGACCTGCTGCAGGATCCGTGTGGCCTCGGCGAGACCGTACGGCATGCCGGCGCACGCGGCGATCAGGTCGAACGACGCGTGACTCTGCGCGATTCCCAGCTCACCGGAGATCCACGTGGCGAGTGACGGGATGAGCCTCCCGCTCGTGCACGTGCACACGATCACGGCGCCGATGTTCTCGGGGCCGACGTTCGCGTGTTCGACCGCCTGCCGTGCCGCAGACAGCGCCAGATCCTCGAACGTGCCGGAGGTGTAGCGGCGCTGTTCGATTCCGGTCTTCGCGACGATCTCGTCGGCCGTCATCGGCGACCAGTTGTACGCGGAGTTGCGGATCAGGTCCTCGTTGGTGCACACCTGGTCGCCGTGCGCGACGGCGATCGCGTCGATGCGGGGTCGGACCGCGAACTCGCTGCGCACGTCGACGGCGGGGTAGGGTGCCGCCGGTTCGACGGGCTCGGGTGAGGTGAACCCGACGGCCGTGCCTGCGCGACCGGACATCGCGCGGGTGATGAATCGCTGGACCTCGCGGTCGCGGGGATGGAACACCACCACGTAGTCGTCGTCACGCAGCTCGTCGACCGAGACGAGCTCGATCTGCTTGCGATCCCACGGTTGCTGGTTGTGCAGCACCATCGACCACCGGCCGAGAGCCTCGAGTTCGGCGACATCCGCGTCGTAGTCGAGGATCTCGTCGTAGCCGAACAGCGGGAAGTTCGGATCGTAGGCGCCGAGCCGGATCGTCACGTTCTCGGTATCGGAGAGAAGCTGTCCGACAGTGGGTTTGACGGTCGGAAGGTCGCCCGCGATGTGCTTGCGTGCGGCGAAGACATCGAACAGGCGTGAGAAGATGGCATCCTCGGCGTTGTCGTCCCACGCGGCAGGGAGTCCCCGGTACGCGGATTCGACCTCCGCCATCCGCTGGGTCGACTCCGGCCACGGGGTGACGATCGGCATGAACAGATCGTCGCGACCGCGCGGGACATCCGCCCAGCGGGTTGCGCGCTTCTCGAACATCGTGAGCGCGAATCGGTTTGCCCAGAAGATGTTCAGGGCGACGTCGCGCATCAACTCGAACTTGGAGCGGTAGACGCCCTGGGCGTGCCGGGAGAGGATCTCCGACACCGTCGGAGCCTTGGTGTCGAAGTCCCGCCGGATCACCGCGTCGAGGTGGTCGACGCTGGTGATGGTCGAGAAGTCGAGTTCGGGAAAGAAATTGGACGGGAACACGATCCGTCCGTGCCGGTTGAGTTCGAAAGGCTGCATGAGGCGTGGGACCGTTCGTTCGGGTGAGTCTGTGTGTAGGCGATCACATGTCGAGTCCGCCGTTGACGCCCCACACCTGACCGGTGATGTAACCCGACGCATCCGCGGCGAGGAAGTGGACGACGCGGGCGATCTCCTGCGGATCTGCGAGACGCTTGACGGGGATCGAGTCGGTGATGCGGCTGAGCACACGCTCGGGAATGGTCTCGACCATCTCGGTCGCGACGAAGCCGGGGGTGATGGTGTTGACGGTGACGCCGATGTCGTTGCCGGCGAGCTTTCCCGACTTGCCCAGGTGGAAGGCGGCTTCCTTGGCCAGGGTCTTGGTCAGACCGAACAGTCCGGCCTTGGAGGCCGCGTAGTTGGCCTGACCGATGTTGCCGGTCTCGCCGATGACCGACGACACGTTGACGATGCGACCCGTGCCGCGCTCGAGCATGTGTCGCAGGGCGGCCTGCGCGAGGTAGAACGCACCGGAGAGGTTGACGTTCAGCACGGTGTCCCAGTCGGAGTCCTCCATCTTCAGCACCGTGCGGTCGATGGTGATACCGGCGTTGTTGACGAGGATGTCGATGCGGCCGTGCTCGGCGATGACCTCGTCGATGGTGCGTCGGCAGTCGTCGGCATCGGCGACATCGCCCTTGTGCACCGAGTAGCGCGCGCCGTCCTGGCCGGTGGCCTTCAGTTCGGCGAGGAACTGGTCGGCCTGGGCGGTGTTGCGCCCGTATCCCGCTGCGACGGTGGCGCCCTGGCCGGCGAGGCTGCGGCTGATGGCGCTGCCGATACCCCGGGTTCCGCCGGTCACGAAGGCGACGCGGCCGCGCAGCTTGCTGCCCTGGGTCAACTGGGTGGTGGGCTCGACGGTGCTGGTCATTGTGGTCTCCTCTGGCTGGCGATCGTCACGACGTATCGAACACGCCCTGCGCGTGCTCGATCCCGGTGATGTGCGAGTGCGAGAACTGTTCCCCCGCTTGATGTGTTGCCGTGCTGCGCTGCTCCGGCAATTCCCTGCGCCAACCATGATGCAGCACCGGGCCGTCGTTGTCATGTGCTCTGTACCGGGGTAGCGGAGCGGTGACGCACGCATGAAGCACGGGTAATGCGTTGGGGGATAAAGTATTCAGAGATGTTGATGTTGGTTACCGATGGGTACGGACATGCCGTCTGTTCGCTCGGGTATCCGTGGGTGTTTTGCGTGAATCGGCCGGAAGTCGTGGTGGCCCAGAGTATTACTGTGCGGTCAGTATGTTGCGTGCGCGCGCCCGATCGATCTTGTTGGTGCGGTTGTTCCATGGATAAACTATTGGCCGACAGTATGTTTGGAACTCCGGACGATCCGCCGGGATTAGTGGCATTCGATGCATCAATCGGGCGCACTCCGTGCCACGCCGACCTCCGCGAGCGACCGCCGTTGGGCTTGCTCCGCACCGACGAAGGTCCCTCTCCGGGCGGGTGTGATGTTGCGCACAGAAGTTGTGCGTAGCGACGTTTCCGTCGATGTTCGGCGTGTGTGACGTGCACCCGACAGGATGCGAGACGTGACGCAGACGCAGATGGTGGCCACGCGGACGGCAGAGCTCGAAGTGCAGATCGACGGCGACGGTCCCGTCGTCGTGCTGCTGCCGTCGTTGGGCCGTGATTCGTACGAGTTCGACCCCGTCGCGCACGACCTCGCCGCCGCCGGATACCGGGCTCTGCGCCCCCAGCTGCGCGGTGTCGGGCGGAGTCGCGGGCATACGGCCGGCGCAGACCTGCACGACCTCGCAACCGACGTCGCCGACGTCCTCACCCACTTCGACGCGGCTCCCGCAGTGCTCGCCGGACATGCGTTCGGGCACTACGTCGCTCGCGTTCTCGACGCCGACCACCCCGAGTCGGTGCGCGGTGTGGCGGTGCTCGCCGCCGGTGCCCGCCGGTTCCCCGCGTCGCTCACCGAACGGGTCGCGAAGTGCTCCGACACGTCCCTGCCCGACGGTGAGCGACTGGAGCACCTCGCCGCCGTGTTCTTCGCCGACGGACACGATCCGTCGGTGTGGCTCGACGGCTGGTGGCCGGACGCGATCGAACTGCAGCGGGCCGCGATGGCGGCCACCGACAAGGAATCGTGGTGGCCGGTCGCGCATGCACCGCTGCTCGACCTGCAGGCGGCCGACGACGTCTTCCGGCCCCCGGAGAGCCGCACCGAGCTCGTCGACGAATTCGGCGCGGAGTTGGTGACGACGGTGCTGATCCCCGGTAGCGGTCATGCCCTGATACCCGAGGTGCCCCACGAGGTCGCGAACGCCTTGATCACCTGGATCCGCACTCTCGACTGACCCGTGCCACGCACACGGCAGGCGGACGCATACGCCTACGGACGCACCCGAGCCCCGCACCTCGGGGAGATGCGGGGCTCGGGTGTACGGGCGGTCAGGCGAGGGTCTTGGCGATACCCCGCTCGAGCGCTGCGATGATCTGCGGACGCAGTTCGGCGGCCGGGACGATCCGGTGCACCGAACCGACCTCCTGGGCGCGCTGGATGTTGTGGATGGCTTCGAACTCGGCGGCGACCTCGCCGAGCTTCTCCGACCGTACCGCTGTGCGCATCGCGGCGAGTTCCACTCCGAGACGGGCCTTCTCGCCGTCGTCCGCGGCGGCGATCTGGGCTTCGAGTTCGACGATGCGCGAATCACCTGCGGTGCGCTTGTTCACGTCGCGGGTGAACACCACGGCTGCGGCGGGAGCGCCACCGAGCACCGAGGCGAACGACCCCTCGACGGCGAGTACCTCCATGTTCTCGTTCAGCGCTCCGGAGAACACCACGAACGCACCGCCGTGGTAGCGGGAGACCACCACGAACACGATGGGACCGTCGAAATTGACGATGGCGCGGCCGATCTCGGCCCCGTATTCGAGCTGCATGTTGCGCAGCGACTCGGGGGAGCCGTCGAAGCCCGACAGGTTCGCGAGGACCACGAGCGGGCGGTTTCCGCTCGCCGCATTGATGGCGCGGGCCGTCTTCTTCGACGACTTCGGGAACAGTGTGCCCGACGTCCACTGGTCGGGGCCGTCCGTCGGGAACCAGCCCTTGCGGGGGATGGCCCGCGACTCGATGCCGATCACGGTGGCGGCATGCCCACCGAGGTGTGCGTCGAAGACGACGGAGGTGTCGGCCTCCGCCATGTCGGCCCACCGCTCGAGCACGCCGTGGTCCTGGTCGACGACGGCGCGCATCACGGTGCGGATGTCGAACGGCTTCTTGCGGTCCGGGTTGGTCTCGGACGAGAAGATGTCGCCGACCGTCGTGAAGTCGCTCGACGGATGCACGTGCGGATACACCTGCACGTCACGATCGACGGGGTCGGTGGTCGGGGCCTGACGGGGGAACCGTTCACCCGGCGCGACGTACGCGTGGGCGTAGTGACCGAAGAGCACCTCGACGGCCGTCGTGAGGTTCGGTGCCCAGTACTGTGCCTGGCCGTTGGGGCCCATGACGCGGTCGTACCCGCCGATACCGAAGTTGTCCTCCGCCGACACACCGCCGGAGTAGTCCAGCGACTGCTTGCCGGTGAGCACCATCGCGCTGTCCGGGGTCATGACCAGGATGCCCTTGGTGTGCATGAGCATCGTCGCCTCGGCGTTCCAGTACGGCTGGGCACCGACGTTGATGCCGGTGACGATCACGTTGATCTCGCCGCCGTCCTGCGTGAACGTGATGATGCGACGCAGCGCCCGCGACACCCAGTCCATGTTCTCGGTGCCCGACGCCATGGAGATCGTCGCACCGGACGACAGCGCGAACCATTCGACGGGCGCACCGAGCTTCTCGGCGAGGTCGATCGCGGCGACGACGCGGGAGCACTCCGCTTCCGCGACGGTGCCCAGGGCCTTCGTGGGATCGCCGAACATCGCGACGCGGGTCATGCCCTCGGGATGCAGGGCGGTGGGGGTGGTGACGACACCGACGATCAGGCCCGCGGTGTTGCGACCGTACGGGCGGTCGACGGCGACGAGCTTCCCGCGCTCGTCGAGGTCGTACTCGACGAAGCTGCCGTTCTCACCGGTGAGGATCGGAACGAGCTCGTACGGGTAGACGGTGCCGCGCGCGCGGGAACGCTGCACCTTCTGGGTGTACTCGTCGAGCGGCTTGAGCGGCTCCTTCGGCGGGTCCGTCAACCGCACGACGACGCCGGCCCCGGAGCGGTACGAGAAGCGCAGCGCGACCTCCCGCGGCGGCCGGTCGTGACTCTCGCTGAGCCACCCGATGACGGTGATCTCCTCGAGGCCGGCGCCGACGGTCAGCGGTGCCGCGTTGCGGGCGAGCCGCTCGAGGTCCGAGTACGCGAAATCGACGACGGGCCAGACGAACAGCACCACACGGTTGGCGTCGAGGCGTCGTCCACCGCGCGCCGCCTGGGCGCGTCGGAGGCCGTCGAGGGAGCTGGCGAGAGCACGTTCGAACGCCGGCAGGCTCACGATCGCACCGCTCTCGTCACGCTGCGGGTTGAGGTCGCGGACCTCGGCGAGGGCGACGAACCGCTCGTCGGACGGGTTGTCCCGCGCCACGATGTGGTACAGGTACGTGTCCGGGTTCGCGGGCAGCCGGGTGCCGTCGAAGTTCTTCAGGCGCCACAGGTCGAGACGCTGCCCGGTGAGCGGATGGATGTCGCGGATGTTGCTCTCCTCCGCGTACCCCGACTCGTAGGGGCGGAACGTGAAGACGTGCTCCTCGGCATTGTCCGTGTGGCACACCGTGACCGTGACGCGCCGGGCGGTCGCCAGGATCTCGCGGGCGGCGAGCACCGACCGCAATGCGTCGGCCTGCGCGTCGGCGTCGGTGGGCGCGTCGTCCCACGCGAGGTAGAGGTCGACGACGAGGTTCTCGGTGCTCGGCAGCGTCTTCGCGGAGTTCTCGACGTCGTCGAGGGCGGACGCGAGGTCGGCGTGCGGGGCTTCGGTCGTGATCAGGTACAGGCGGTCGCCGCGCAGATCGAAGTTGCCGGTGACGAACTGTCGGCCGCCCACGATCCGGGCCTGCACGTCCTCGAGGGTGCGGATCTTGTAGGCGCGGCGGGTGATCACCTCGAGCAGCGGCCCGGGCACGGTCTCCGGGCGGGTGATCTGCTGGGCGAGCAGGTCGATGAGCGGCTCCGGGGTGGCGACGAGCGCGTCGACGCGCTGCGCGTAGTCGGCGGCCTGCGGGTGCTCCGCCAGGTGCGCCAGCGAACCGCGCACCCCGTCGTACACCTGCTCGCGGGCCTTGCGGATCACCGGTTCCTCGAAGAACCGGTAGCGCAGGTTGCGGGCCGCGTCACCGATCACCGGGAAACGCACCTGGGTGGCGACGATCAGGCGGTCGAGGACTTCGTTGAGTTCGTGCGACACCCCGATCCCGGTGTCGTCGCTCTCGAGCCACCGGTCGAGCAGCGCGGTGACGACCGGAACCTGCGCCTCGATGTGCTCCTGCGCGAGGAACAGGCGGTACACGGCTTCCTCGAGCTCGGGTGTGCGCTCGAGATCGGTGACGTCGTAGTGCCGCAGCGCCTGCGACAGCCGCGACCGGAAGCTGTCGGGCAGCCCACCGACCTCGACGTCGAGCGACTGCAGGTAGCCGTGGAAGAACTCGCGGGGGCTGTGCACCTTGTCGTCGCTGTTCTCCTCCGCGTGGGTGGGGCGGTTACGGGAGATCTCGCAGACGTCGGCGAACGTGGTGAGCAGCGCCAACTCGGCACGCACCAGGTCGCAGGAGCCGGCGCTGGCGACGAGCCGGTCGTAGTCGGCGACGAGCGCGGCGGTGCGGTCGGCGGGCACGTCGTAGCCGGTGATGAGCGCCTCGAGGACGTCGAGTCGGGTGCGGGCGGCGGCGACGGCGTCGTCGTCCTGCACGGAGGTGGGGGACGGGAACTCGACGCGGTCGACGGTCTCGGTGACGGTCTCCTCGGCGATCTGGTCGACGCGCAGCAGCGGTGCACCCGCGTCGACCTGCGCGTTGACGACGGCGAGGATCTCGCGGACCTTGCCGGCGAACGGTGCGCGCACCGCGGTCTCCATCTTCATGGATTCGAGGACGACGAGGGTCTGTCCGGCCTCGACCTCGTCGCCGACGGTCACCGGCACCGCGACCACGACGGCGGGCGCGGGGGTGCGCACGACACCGGCTTCGTCCTGGCTGATCTGGTGGCTGATGCCGTCGACCTCGACGAGGAAGTGGGCGGGTCCGGCGATGGACACGACGTGGTGCCGGCGGCCGGCGAGGGTGAGCCGCGATTCGTAGTCGCCGAGCCGATCCACCTCGACGTCGATCTCGTGGTCGCCGGTGTCGACGCGGTAGCGGTGCGGGCCCACCTGCCCGACGAACAGTTCGTATGCCTGGCCCTGGTAGCTCAGCTCGATCTTGCGGCCGGCGGTGTGCTGGGCGCGGGGTCGGCCGCCGCGCGCGGAGGTGAAGAACGCGGCGCGGGCGCGGGCCTCGTCGGCGTCGTACACGTCGATGGCGGTGGCGACGAGTGCGACGTCGGCGACCTTGGTGGGGCCGGTCGCGGTGCCGACGCCGGTGCGGTCGAGCCAACCGGTGTCGGCGTCGGCGTCGACGACCTCGGGGCGGTCGAGCAGGTCGAGCAGGAACGACTTGGTGGTGGTGCCGCCGTCGAGGACGACGGTGGTCTCGCGCAGGGCGGTGCGCAGACGCGCGAGTGCCTCGTCGCGGTCGCGACCCCACGCGATGATCTTGGCGACCATGGAGTCGTAGTCGGGCGGGATCACGTCGCCCTGGGCGATGCCGGTGTCGACGCGCAGCCCGGATCCGAGCGGGAACTTCAGCAGCTGAACGGTGCCGGGGGCGGGGGCGAACCCGTTGTCGGCGTCCTCGGCGTTGAGCCTGGCCTCGACGGCGTGACCGAACTCGGGCGGGCAGTCGCCGGGCAGGGTCTCACCGGCCGCGACGAGGATCTGCAGTTTGACGAGGTCGATTCCGGTGGTGACCTCGGTGATGGGGTGCTCGACCTGCAGGCGGGTGTTGACCTCCAGGAACGTGAAGATCTTCAGGTCGGGCTGGTAGAGGTATTCGACGGTGCCGGCGCCGCTGTATCCGGCGGCGCGGACGAGATCGGCGGAGACGGCACGCAGGTGGTCGGACTGCTCGTCGGTGAGCAGCGGTGACGCGGATTCCTCGATGACCTTCTGGTTCTTGCGCTGGATCGAGCAGTCGCGTACGCCGGGAGCCCACACGTTGCCGTGGTTGTCGGCGATGACCTGGACCTCGACGTGGCGGGCGTCGGTGACGAGACGCTCGATGAACACGACGGGGTCGCCGAAGGAACGTTCGGCCTCGCCCTGGGTGCGTTCGAGGGCCAGCTCGAGTTCGTCCTCGGCGTAGACCTTGCGGATGCCGCGGCCGCCACCACCGGATCGGGCCTTGATGATCAGCGGGTAGCCGATGGCCTGGGCGTGCCGCCGCGCGTCCGCGCGGGTGGCGACGGGACCACCGGACCAGGGGGCGACCGGCACGCCGACCTTCTCGGCGAGGAGTTTGGCCTCGACCTTGTCGCCGAGCAGACGCATCGCGTCCGCGGAGGGGCCGATGAACGTGATGCCGAGTCGGGCACAGAGCTCGGCGAACGCGGGGTCCTCTGCGACGAAGCCCCAGCCGACCCACACGGCGTCGGCCTTCGCTTCGACGAGGGCGCGCTCGAGTTCGGCGTGATCGAGGTAGGACGTCGCGGCAGTGGCCGACGGTCGGAGGGGCACGCCCTCGTCGGCCTGTCGGACGAACATGGCGCGGCGTTCGGCGTCCGTGTGGAGCGCGACCGTCCTGATGTCGTAGTTGTGCTCGGAGTTGAGCTCCCGGACGGCCCGGATGAGGCGTACAGCCGCCTCACCGCGATTGACCACTGCGATCCGCTTGAACATACTCGTTGCCACCGTTCTCCATGGTTGTGCGCATTGCAGCGCGCGTCGAAGCTCCACCCCAGCGAGGAACCGAAACTAGCCGATAGTCCGCGTCACGTCACGGGTTGATAACGCGAGCGGAAGCATGTATCGGTCGGCTCCTCGTGGTCGACATGGGCATGCGTGTCGGACACCCGCCCGTGGGCCCTGCCCCGGGCGCCGTGGGGGTGCGGTCGGACCGTCCCGTCGAAACCCGCGCCGGTCGTCGTCGACGGCGATGCCCCCTGGTTTCGGGTGGTCCTTCCGGGTAACAGCATGGAGCAAACATGAGGGTTTGTCACGTTTTCCGTTCGCGGCCGGGAGTGCGCCCGTCGACCCATCGGGACCGGCTGTGCGACAAATGCATTCGCATCGGCCGAGCTCAGGGCGCCGGACGGAGGCGTTTCGGGCCCTGCTCGTACCCTTCGGTAACACCCGCGGGTAGCTTTTCGGGTGACTCCGCGGTGAACGGCCTTCGAGGTCTCTGATCCGCTGGGGGGTAAGCGATTTCGTCGATCCGGGCGACCGCCCGGGATTCTGCGTGCGAGGTACCGTTCCCGCACCCGATCTCCCGCTGTGACATCGGTCACGGAAGTCGAATGCGGCATCCACTCAAGCGAAGTGACCGGGATGGGGCCGAACGGCCACGTCGCGGGTGCGGGGTGGACGGCCCGGGGTGGACACTGGGGAATGCACCGAGCCGGCGCGAGCTGCCGATGTCCGGGACGACCGATTTCTGGGACAGTGGGTGGCGGAACAGCGAGGAGATCCCGATGAGTGAGAGCGGCCGTCCCGGCGACCCCACCGGACCCGACACCCGCGCGGCGGACGCCGCCGACCGCAGGGAGCGACTGTCCGCGCAGGTACGGCACTACTGTGCGCACTGCCGGATCGACGGACACCTACCGCCGCTGTCCGACCTCGCCGCGGTCACCGTCGCCGCCGGGCGCCTCGACGAATCCGTCCGGGCCGTCGTCGCGGCCCGACACCGCACCGGACTGTCCGTACCCGGGTCGGCGGCACTCGGCGACCGCCGCATCGGTGAGCGCGGATACGGAGAACTGCGCATCCTCACCGAGGAACAGCGCGGTGCTGCCGCCCGCGCGGCCCGGCAGCGGCCCGGGGTCGCCCGACTCGTCCTCGACCGTCGCGCCGGCGACCTCGCGCGCCGCATCGACGCCGCGCGACAGGCGTTCGTGCACTCCACGCGGCACTACGCGCAGTCCGTGCGTGCGGTGCGACGGGCGCGCCGCGACGGCACACACCTCGAACTCGCGCAGCGCGACGCGCTGTTCGCGGCGCTGCAGGCGACACCCGCGCCGCTGCCCGACGCGACGCTCGACCGGGTGCGGGCGTCGGCGCTCGGCGTCGCACGCGATCGCACCGTCCGGTGGTCGCAGAACACCCCGGCTGCCGAACTGGGCCGACGCGCCGCGGACGCGCTCACGAGCCGGATGCCCGAGGACGACGACCGGTTCGCCGACCGCTACGACACCCTGCTGTTCCTCGCCGGCTCGCTGCACGACCGGATCCTGGCCTCACGGGTGTGGGGCTCGGATCATCTCGCGGTGCAGCGTGCCCAACTCGACGTCACCGACGAGTTGATGCAGATCGCGACCGACACCGCCGCGTTGCGGGAGTTGATGGCCGAACTGGCCGACGCGATGCGGATGGCGCCGCAGGCGCGGTCGGGGCTCGAGTCGCGGATCGCCGCGCTGGGCCCCGTGTGGGAGCAACTCCAGGGCCGGGTGGCGGCGCTCGCGCGGATCGGTGATCTCCTGGGGCGCGCCGATGCGCGGATGAGGATGGTCGAGGTCGCCGAGCGCACCGCCGGGCTCGACGAGCGCATCGACGAACTGATCGGACGGTCGGGGATACGTGAGCTGTCGACGGACAACGCGAACGCCGTCGGCGACCAGTTCGACGACGTGACCTCGTCGATCGGAATGCTGCAGGCTGCGCTCCACACCGACATCGCCGAGCTCACGTCACAGGAATGACGTCGAAAGTTTGTGACGTCGCACAGGCCGGTCCGGGCGATCGCGAATACGTGTGATCGCGCTTTTCGATAGTGACTCCGTTCACTGGTTCGCCTCCGGGGCCGGTGTTAGCGTCCACGCGGTCTGCTGAACGAACACCGACTCGACGGGAGAAACACACGTGACATCGATGCTCGTATCGGGGAGGCTCGGGATCCTCGGTGTCACCGTCCTCGGGTTGGCGGCGTGCGGGGGAGGAACCGTGACGGTCGTTGCCGATTCCCCCGTCGACAGCGGATTCGAGGACGTCTTCGTGTCGGGACAGGAATCGACCGTCGGCGAGGTCGCACGCTCGGCCGGTGTCGACCCCGGTACGTGGGATCGCATGTACTACTTCAGCGTTCCCATCCTCGAGAGCGAGGTGAACAGCGTGCTCGGGACATCCGGCACGACGTGGAGCGGGCTGCCCGGCGCCGGCGCCGACGGACTCGTCGTGTTCATGTCGGGATCCGACGTCGTGTACGCCGCAGTCGCCGACGACGTTCCGCTGTCGCTGACCGGCTACGCCACAGCCGAGTCGAAGGTCGGCCCGGAGCAGCAGATCCAGGACTATCACCGCGTGGTGGTGGAGAGCGCCGGACGCTGACGCGGATCCGGATCCGCTCGAGCACGACCCGCGCGTCGTCGTCGGCACCGTCTCCCCGGGGTCGAACAACCACGCGCAATGGTGATCCCTGCGGTGAATTTCCCGCAGTGATCACCATCGAGCGCTGCTCTGCGGTACCGCGAGACGACGACTCCGGTCGACGGCACGGTCGAAGCGCCGGACGACGACGTCGAAGTGATCCAGCTCCGCCCAGTTCCACCTGATCACCTCGAGCCCGAGATCGCGCAGGGCGTCCTCCCGGAACTTCTCGGCGACGAGGTCGCGACGGTCGTGGTACTTGCCTGCGCCGTCGAACTCCCCGACGATCCCGAACTCCTCCCAGAAGAAGTCGGCTCGGTACCGGCGCCCGCCACGGGCGACGAGCTCGCGCTGCAGGTCGGGGCGCGGGAGCCCGTACTCCGCCATCCGAACCCGCGACAGCGACTCGCCGACACTCTCGCTGCGCCCGTCGACGAAGCCCGCGACGCTTCGTGCGCGCGCGGCACCGGTCAGCCCGGCTGTGGATTCGAGCGCCTGCCCGAGCAGTGAGCGGGCCGCGGGTTCGATACGCAGCAGCGCGTCACCGATCGCCACCGCCTGCGCACGCGGCTGCGACCGGGCGACATCGGCCACCGTGCGCGCCGGCGACGTCACGGGGACACCGTCGACGGTGACGATGTCCCCGTCGGACCACCGGGCGGCGTGTGCGTGAAGGCTCTTCGTGAGGCGCCAACCGTGTGGCCTGGACACGTGGACGCGGTCCAACGGAACGTTCCAGGCGGGTGCGCCGTGCAGGATCGCCGCCGACACGTGACTGATCGCGGCGGCCGGGCCGAGCGTGGACCCGACGTGTCGCGCCCACACCCTGTGCACACCGACGTCGTCGAGCGCGTCGTAGTCGGCGCGCGGCAGGTACACCCCGTGGGCGAGTGGCACCAACTCACCCGCGCGGAGGTCGCGTTTCACCTCGAACGGCGACCGTCCGGAGGCGAGGAGTTGCGTTCTCGTCACTGCTCGTGGATGGCCCATGACGCGATGGTGCCGCAGGCTGTGGGGGAAACCGCCGCGACGCCGGCGATTTCCGGTCGCCTGTGGATGAATCGGACCCCTGTGGACAAAACCGCGTCGTGTGGGACGAAACTGCGCGCAATGGTGATCACGGCGGTGAATTTCCCGCAGTGATCACCATTCGGCGTTGCTGTGCGATCCGGTGGTGGCTCCGGTAGCGGCAATGGGGACGAACGTCCCCGGATCCGTCGAATCGCCTTGTCGCCGCGGACGGCGGGTCTACGGTGGGGAAACCGGTGGATGCAGCCGCGACCGCCCACGCGACGGGTCGCCTCGGCATCCGTCGGCGACAGCCGCGGTCCGGTGCGCGTCGAGGAGGTCGGCATGAGTCAGGTGGTCGTCGAGGCGAGGTCGACGCGACCGTACCCACCCCGCCGGGCGAAGAAGGGGGAGGTGCTCTACCGGCTGATCACCACCACCGACCCGAAGACGCTCGGGTTGATGTACATCACCACCGCGTTCAGCTTCTTCCTCGCCGGCGGGTTGATGGCGCTGTTGATGCGCACCGAACTCGCGGTGCCCGGCCTGCAGTTCCTGTCCAACGAGCAGTACAACCAGCTGTTCACCATGCACGGCGGCGTCATGCTGTTGCTGTACGCCACCCCGATCGTGTTCGGGTTCGCCAACTACATCCTGCCGCTGCAGATCGGCGCGCCCGACGTCGCCTTCCCGCGTCTGAACGCCTTCAGCTACTGGCTGTACCTGTTCGGCGCGCTGGTGGTGTTCGGCGGCCTCATCACCCCCGGTGGCGGACCGGATTTCGGGTGGACGTCGTACATGCCGCTCGCCAATGCCATCCACGCGCCGGGGGTGGGTGCGAACCTGTGGTTCCTCGGGCTCGCCGTCACGGGTCTGGGAACGATCCTCGGCGGCGTCAACATGATCACCACCGTGGTGTGCATGCGCGCGCCGGGCATGACGATGTTCCGGATGCCGATCTTCACCTGGAACGTTTTCATCACGATGATCCTGGTGCTGTTGGTGTTCCCGCTGCTCACCGCGGCGTTCATGGGCGCGCTGGTCGACCGGATCATCGGCGGTCACATCTACGATCCGTCGACCGGTGGTGTGCTCCTGTATCAGCACCTGTTCTGGTTCTTCGGTCATCCCGAGGTGTACGTGGTGGCGTTGCCGTTCTTCGGGATCGTCACCGAGGTGTTCCCGGTGTTCAGTCGCAAGCCGATCTTCGGCTACTCGGGCCTGGTGTACGCGACCCTCGCGATCGCTGCGTTGTCGGTGGCGGTGTGGGCGCACCACATGTACGCGACCGGCGCGGTGCTGTTGCCGTTCTTCTCGTTCATGACGTTCCTGATCGCGATCCCCACCGGCGTGAAGTTCTTCAACTGGATCGGCACGATGTGGCGCGGTCAGATCTCGTTCGAGACTCCGATGCTGTTCGCGGTGGGTTTCATCATCACCTTCCTGTTCGGCGGCCTCACCGGCGTCATCCTCGCGAGCCCGCCGCTGGACTTCCACGTCCACGACTCCTACTTCGTGGTCGCGCACTTCCACTACGTGCTGTTCGGCACGATCGTGTTCGCCACGTACTCCGGGATCTACTTCTGGTTCCCGAAGATGACCGGGCGGATGATGGACGAACGACTCGGAAAGTGGCACTTCTGGCTCACCTTCGTCGGCTTCCACACCACCTTCCTGGTGCAGCACTGGCTCGGCAACGAGGGCATGCCGCGCCGCTACGCGGACTATCTGCCGTCCGACGGGTTCACCACGCTCAACACGATCTCCACGATCGGTGCGTTCGTGCTCGGTGCCTCGACGCTGCCGTTCGTGTGGAACGTGTTCAAGAGCTACCGGTACGGCCAGGTCGTCACGGTCGACGATCCGTGGGGCTATGGCAACTCCCTCGAGTGGGCCACGTCCTGCCCGCCGCCGCGGCACAACTTCACCGAGTTGCCGCGCATCCGGTCGGAGCGTCCCGCGTTCGAGCTGCACTACCCGCACATGTCGGAGCGGATGCGTGCGGAGTCGCACGTCGGGTTCGGCAGCGCGAAGCACAACGTGAGCGTGCTCGAAGGGGCCGAGCACACCCCACCCGACACCCACCGCGACCGCCTCTGACCGTGCGCACTTCTGGTAGCCCCGGCTACCAGAAGTGCGCACGAGGGGGGTGTGCGAGGGCGCGCGCCCGCTGCACGATGTCGGGATCGTCCACACCGAGTACCCGCAGCGCCGCCACGGCGAGCACCTCGGGCAACCCCGCGTCGACGCGGGGCGAATCGGCTCGGATACCGATGACCGATTCGACGAGCCGGAACGGTAGATCGGCGCGCGGGTCGTCGACACCGAGTACCGCGACCGCGAGGTTCCGGTAGCGCTGCGCGAGCCGTCGACGTCGCTCGCGGAATTCGACGAACGGCTCCTCGCGCAACTCGGGCAGGGTGTACAGGGCTCCGAGATTCCACCGCCCCGCCGACAGTTGGGCCGCGTCGAACCACGCCAGCGCGCACAGGTGCACCGCGGCGGGAACACTGTCGCCGATGCTCGTGTCGAACTCGATCGTGGGGGCGATGGTGTCGTCGAGCAGCGCGACGAGGATGTCGTTCTTCGTCGCGAAATGGTTGTAGAGCGAGGCCTGGCGGATGCCGACGGCGTCGGCGATCCGGCGGGTGGTGGTCGATGTGAAACCGCGGATGCTGAACAGTTCGGCGGCGGCGTCGAGGATCTCGGCTCGCGCGGTGTCGCCGGGACGTCGGGGTTCGTGCAGCCGGGGACGTCCGGGGCGTGCTGTACTCACGCATACACCCTGGCACAGCGAGTGCCTCTGCTGTAGCGAGGGTTTCGGTGTGAGCTCATCGACACGGGACGGAAACATCGGCCACGGAGTCGTTACATGCGTGTCATCCGCCGAAGACGACGGCTCGGAAAACTGTCGGCTGACAGTTTCCCGCCGTCCGGATCGGAGCGTCATGACCGACACCCTCACGACCGCCACCACCCACGCCGCCCGCGACCACGCCCGCGCTCAGGCCGGCACCGTCACCGACGGAATGCCCACGGTGCCGGCCTCGGCGTGGCCCACCGCGCCCGGCGGCCGCTCCTCCGCGATGACCTGGGCGGAGACCGTCCCCGGCGGCCGGTACACGAGCAAGGTCCTCGCGCGCGGAACCCGGCTGCGGCTGCGCGACCTCGACGGCTCCGCGTGCGCCCACCTCCTCCTGTTCCGTGCCGACGCCACACACGAGCGGCTCAACGTCGCCGACACCGTGAAGGTGCCCTGGCAGGCATATCCCGGAGCGGGGCATCCGCTGCTCTCGGATCAGGGGCGTGTACTCGCGACCGTCGTCGCCGACACCTCCGGTCACCACGATGCGCTCTGCGGCACCACACACGTCGCCGGGAACACCGCGAAGTACGGAGCGGGCGAGGTGCACTCGTCGTCGCCGGCGGGGCGTGCCCTGTTCACGGTCGCCGCCGCGAAACACGACCTCGCACCGCGCGACCTCCCGCCGTCGCTGTCGTTCTTCCACGGTGTGCGGGTCGCCGGCGACGGCACGCTCACGAGCATCGGAACCGCCGGTGCCGGTGCGTACGTCGATCTGCTCACGCATCTGCCGCTGATCGTGCTGATCGCGAACACCGCGCACCCCCTCGACCCGGCCCCGACGTTCGCGACCACCACCCTCGAGGTGACGGCGTGGCGGGCCCCGACCGACCTCGACGCACTGCTCGACCGCACCGACCACGACCCCGAGTACCACCGCGCGGTCCTCAACACCGAGGACGCCCGGGGTGCAGCAGAACACGGAACGGAGAACTGACATGACCACCGTCGTCGCCACCCCCGCGCTCGTCCCGGGCACCGTCGTCCTCGACGAGACGGTCGGCCGTCGAGGCCCGTGGTCCACCGTCGTCGCCGCGGGCGACGTCCTCACCGTCGTCGATCTCGACGGCAACCAGGCCGTCGACACCCTCGTCTACGACGCGCACGACACCTCGTCCCGCTACAGCGCCGCCGCGACCGTCGCCGCACAGGAGAATCTGTTCCTGACCACCGGTTCGATGCTGCGCGACGCCGACGGGACCGCGCTGATGACGCTCGTCGCCGACGAGGTCGGCAACCACGACACCGTCGGCGGTGCCTGCTCCCAGGAGTCGAACACCCTGCGCTACGGGCATCACACGAAGCATCAGCATGCGTGCGTCGAGAACTTCCTGGTCGAGGGCGCGAGGTGGGGTCTGGGCAAACGCGATCTCGTCTCCAACATCAACTTCTTCATGAACGTGCCCGTCGAGGCCGACGGCACCCTCGGTATCGTCGACGGGCGCTCGGCGCCCGGCAGGAGACTGGCGCTGCGCGCCGACCGGGACGTGCTCGTCCTGGTGTCGAACTGCCCGCAGATCAACAATCCCTGCAACGGATTCGATCCCACCCCGGTGCGCATGATCGTCACCCGACCGGAGTCACGATGACCACGAAGATCGTTGTCGAACGTCCCGGCATGCTCACCACCGTGCAGGACTATCCGGGGCGCGTCGGCTACTGGCAGATCGGTGTTCCACCGTCGGGGCCGATGGACGACCTGTCCTTCCGCCTCGGCAACATCGCACTGGGCAACGACGAAGGTGCACCCGGACTCGAATCCACCATGGCCGGACCGTCGTTGCGGTTCACCGATACCACCGTCGTGTGTGTCACCGGAGCCTCCGTCGCCGTGCGTGTCGACGGGAACGTCGTACCGCAATGGCGTCCCGTCACCGTTCCCGCCGGCGGCGTCCTCGACGTCGGGACCGTGACGGGTCCGGGACTGCGCGTGTACGTGCTCGTGCAGGGCGGACTCGACGTCCCCGAATTCCTCGGCAGCACCGCCACGTTCACGCTCGGGAGGTTCGGGGGCCACGAGGGGAGAGCGTTGCACGAATCGGACGTGCTGGTCGTGGGCACCGCCACGTCCCGCACCGCCACCGGCGTGCCGTCGGAGCACATCCCGGCGCTCGTCACCCGTTGGCAGCTCGCCGTCACCGAAGGTCCGCACGGCGCACCGGAATTCTTCACTCGCGTCGACATGGACACGCTGTACGACACCGACTACGAGGTGCACTTCAACTCCGACCGCACGGGTGTGCGCCTCGTCGGGCCGACGCCGCAGTGGGCACGCGCCGACGGGGGAGAGGCGGGCCTGCACCCGTCGAACATCCACGACAACGCCTACTCGGTGGGGGCGCTCGACTTCACCGGCGACACCCCCATCCTGCTCGGACCGGACGGACCCAGCCTCGGAGGCTTCGTGTGCCCGGTGACGGTGGTGTCCGCCGACCGCTGGAAACTCGGGCAGCTCGCCCCCGGCGACACGGTCCGCTTCGTACCCGTGCGCGCCGCGCGGGCGGCGTCCCGTCGCGCCCTGGACGTGTCGCGACGTGCCGGACTGCCGTTCGTCGGTTCGTCCGGGGGCGACGGCGACGACGGTGTGCTCGCGCGCCGCGACGGCCACACGGCGGTGACCTACCGGCGCAGCGGCGACGACAACGTCCTCGTCGAGTACGGCGACATGACACTGGATCTGGCGCTGCGTGCCCGCGTCCACGCGCTGCATCGACGGCTCGACGCCGAGCGGCCGCACGGCCTGCTCGACCTCACCCCGGGTATTCGGTCGTTGCAGGTCAAGGTCGACCCCGATGTGCTGCCGGTGCGGTCCCTGCTCGGTCTGCTCGGCGAGATCGAGGACGGCATCGGCGACAGCAACGATCTCGAGGTGCCGAGCCGGCACGTGCGCCTGCCGTTGTCCTGGGACGATCCGGCCACCCGGGAGGCCATCGAACGCTACATGCACGGGGTGCGTTCGGATGCGCCGTGGTGCCCGTGGAACATCGAGTTCATCCGCCGCATGAACGGACTGGGCACCGTCGCCGATGTCTTCGACACCGTCTTCGCGGCCGAGTACATGGTGCTCGGGCTCGGCGACGTCTACCTCGGCGCACCCGTCGCGACACCTCTCGACCCGCGGCACCGGCTCGTGACCACCAAGTACAACCCGGCTCGTACCTGGACCCCGGAGAACGCGGTGGGGATCGGTGGTGCCTACCTGTGCATCTACGGTATGGAAGGTCCCGGTGGCTACCAGTTCGTCGGGCGCACCACCCAGGTGTGGAACCATCGGCACCCGCAGTCCGCCGGGCCGTTCGACGACGGAACCCCGTGGCTGCTGCGGTTCTTCGACCGCATCTCGTGGTACCCCGTCGAACCCGACGAACTCCTGGATCTGCGCGCCGATCTCGCGGCCGGTCGCGGCGGGGGAGTGCAGATCACCGACGGCGCGTTCTCCCTCGCCGACCACCGCGCTTTCCTCGACCGCAACACCGCATCCATCGATGCGTTCCGGACGGTGCAGTCCGCCGCATTCGCGCAGGAACGTGCCCGCTGGCAAGCCGGCGGAGCCTGACCTTTCATCCTCCCGGATCGGACACGCAGCGCAGCGCAGCGCTCACGTCGTCCCCTCCCGACCGTCCGGAGCAACCCATGATCATCCTCGGTGTCGCCGTGTGCCTCGTCGTACTGCTGGGCGTCGGCTTCCATTCCACCCGCAAGGTCCGCGGCGACGCGGGGAACTTCCTGCTCGCCGGGCGGTCCCTCGGGGCACCCGTCCTCGCGGTGCTGCTCATGTCGCAGGTGGTGGATTCCAATGCCACACTCGGCAGCGCCGACCTCGCCGCGGGATTCGGCTTCTGGGCCGGAGCCGCGATGCCTCTCGGAATGGCGGTCGCGCTCCTGCTCGTCGGCCTGTTCTTCGCGAAACGACTGCGCGCCACCGGTGTCGTGACGCTGCCCGAGTACTTCGCGCAACGGTTCGGTCGGGGAACCGAGATCACCGCTTCCGCGCTCACCGTTGCGAGTTTCGGCATCCTGCTCGCGGGCAACCTCGTCGCGCTCGGGTATCTGCTCGAGCATTTCGTGCACATCGACTACACCGTCGCGGTGCTCGTCGTCGTCCCGTTCGTCGTCGCCTACACGATGGCGGGCGGCATGTTCGCGTCGGTCTACACCGGCATCGTGCAGTTCGCCGTCATGGCCGTCGGTATCGTGTCGCTGCTGGTGTGGGTTGCGTTCGGCGCGGGGTTCTCGCACCCCGACGGGTCGGGATTCACCGACTTCGGGCAGCTCACCGACCCGATGCAGGGGGCCGCGATCAACTGGGCGACGATCGTCGCGCTCGGCCTCGGAAACCTCGTCGCGATCGACCTGATGCAGCGTGTGTTCTCGGCGCGGTCACCGCGCGCCGCGCAGCGCGCCTGTTTCTCTGCGGCAACCGGCATCCTGCTGCTGTGCGTCCCGTTGTCGTTCGTCGCACTCGCGGCGGTGTCGATCGTGGGAGACGGTGCCACCGACGCGCCGATCCTGTACGTGCTGCTCGGCCAGTACACTCCGCAGTGGCTGTCGATCCTCGTGCTCTCCGGTCTCGTCACCGCATCCCTGACCACCGTCAGCGGAATCCTGTTGTCCACCGCGACAGTGCTGGTGCGCAACGTGTTCCGCGTTGGTGGCGAACACGCCGCGATGTCGTCGGACGTCATGAAAGCCACCCGCTGGGCGATGCTGCCGATGGCGGCGCTCGGTGCGCTCGTGGCACTGCGCGTCCCGCAGACCGGGATCCTGCTCACGCTCACCTTCGACCTGCTGCTCGCGTCGCTCGTGGTGCCGTTCGTACTCGGACTGTTCTGGACACGCGGTGACGGTGTGGCCGTCGCGGTGGCCGCGGTCGCCGGGATCGGGGTACGGGTCGTGTTCTTCGTCCTCACCCCGACCATCTACGGCGTCGACAACACCCTGCTCCACGTCCCCAACACCCTGGTGGGTGCGGGCGCAGACGGGTGGACGACCTTCCTCGCCGCGATCGTGTCCCTCGTCGCCTACGTGGGTGTCGCGCTGGTGCGTCGCCCCACCCCGACAGCCCCCACCCCGACAGCCCCCACCCCGACAGCCCCCGCCCCGACGGCACCCACCCCGGTGCGCGGTGCCGTACCGGAGCCGGCACCCGTCGGAGTGTGAGGCCCGGGTGCGCCGCCGAGACGCGGTCCACGCGTGAGTCCGGGTCAGGACGACACCCGTG
>NZ_JAIYEP010000040.1 GCF_020515525.1 Rhodococcus yananensis | reverse complement strand
GATCGCCGGTTGGAGCTCCTACCTGATCGGTCTGATCCGCCGCGGACCGACGCCGTGGACCATCGCGTCCGACATCGGCCGGTTCTGCAGCGCGATGACCGACCACGCCCCGCCCGACTGGGCGCACCCGTGGCCGGTCGCCTGCCGGTGGCCGCTGGCGCGACTGCGCGACTGCAGCGTTCCCGATGCCGCGCTCCGCGAACCGGTGCCCACCCTGCTCCTGCCGCCGCAGGCCGGCACGCACTCCTGCATCGTCGACCATTCGCCGGGGCGGAGCCAGGTGGGTGCGCTGCGCGCCGGCGGCCTGACCCGCCTGTTCTGCCTCGACTGGTCGCCGGCCACCGCGGCGACCGACCGGTGCGCGCTCGACGAGCACCTCGCGGTCGTCGCCGCCGCCGTCGCACACCTCGGCGGACGCGTACACCTGATCGGAGACAGCCAGGGTGGGTGGCTCGGCACCGTCTTCGCGGCGCTGCACCCCGACGCCGTCGAAACGCTGACGGTGGCGGGCTCCCCCATCGACTTCCACGCCGACCAACCGGCGCTCTCGACGCTGTCGCAGGTGCCGGACGCCGCCGCGACCCTCGTCGATCTCTGGTACGGAACGGCTCGCGCGGCCGGGTTGCAGTCCACCGACCCCGTCGGCGACATCGAGCGGGCCCTGCTCCTGCTCGGCTCCCTCGACGATCCCGAGGAGATGGAACGCCTCGAGGCGGAACGTCGATGGTTCGCGTGGCGCCAGGACATCCCGGCGGCCTTCCGGGAGTGGATCATCCGTCACCTGTTCGTCGGCAACGAACTCGTCGCCGGCGCGGTGCGGGCCGAGGACCGGACCGTCGACCTCACCGCGATCACCTGTCCGGTCCATCTGATCGCGGGCGAACGGGACCTGCTGGCGCCGCCCGCGCAGGTCACCGCCCTCGGATTGCACATCACCACGCCCGCCCACGCCATCACGACGACGATCGTCGACGCCGGTCACATCGGGCTGTTCATCGGCCGCGGCGCCCTCGGCGAGGTGTGGGCACCGCTGGCCGAACGTCTCAGCGCCGGGGAATGACCCGGATCTCCGGGTCACGCAGCGACACACCCTGGTTCCGCAGCGCCTGCGCCGCCGCCGACGAGCCGGACCGCGCGTCGGGCGCGGGCGGGAACACCGCACCGGCATCCGCGGATCCCCGGTGATGCGCGGTACCCCGGTCACGCTCGGCACCCCGGCCCCGCCGGCCGACCGACACCCTCTGCCGCGGACGGTCGCCGTCGGTTGCCGGTTCCAGGAGCAACGCCACGATGGGCAGAATCAGTACCAGGATGCCGATGACGAAGGCCGGGAACAGCAACGACGTCACGGTCGGCCCGACCGGGATCGGGGCGGTCGGATCCACCGTGACGTGCACGCCCGCCATCCCCGTGTAGTGCAAGGACACGACGGCGCAGCCCATGACGAACGCGGCACCGACCCGCACGACGATCCGCTCGGTCACGCCGGCCAGCCACAGGGCCGCCGTCGATGCCACGACACCGATGACGACCGATCCGGCGACGAACGCGGGATCGTGTGCGATCGTGCCCTGGATCCGGATCGCCGCCATCCCGCTGTAGTGCATGAGCGTCACCGCGAGCCCCATCACCAGGCCACCGAGCGGGATCGTGACGGCGCGCGGGAGACGCCGCCCCAGCACCGTGTTCCGGTCGGTCATCCAGAAGCCGAGGAAGGTGGCGCCCACCGCGACGACCACGGAGAACAGGGTGGGGCCGAGGGCGTACCGGATCTTCGATCCGGGTACCGCGAAACCCATCATTCCGATGAAGTGCATGAGCCAGATTCCGACGCCACCGATGGCGAGCGCGGCCATCGCGATCCAGCGGACGCCCGTCGGAGCCCCGCCGGGCGTGGCGTCACCCGTTGCTCCACCGACCACCACCGACCGTCGAGCACAGGACAATCCGACGAACGATCCGCACACCGCGGTCGCGTAGGCCAGGAAGAACACCCACAGGCCCATGTCGAAGTGGTGCAACTCGTGAGACATACGTTCCCCGAACGGCACACCCGAGCCGGATCACACTCGGGCGGGGTGTGCCGAACCGGAGCCGAGGGTGCGCTGCCCCTGGCCCCCTGTGCAGCGGCCCCGACGCTATCGCATGCATCACATGAATGCACCCGCGGGGACGTGACCTCCCACAATCACCGAGCTGTCCGTGCACGACCGTCACCGCGGGCCCGGTCGTTCCGGTGGCGTCAGCGCCGCGGCGGATCGTCCGCCGATCGCGGCGCTCCCGGACCGACGCCCACCGCATCCTCGAGGCAGGCCAGTTCGGCGTCGAACAACTCCAGCAGACGGCCGAGGCCCGGCACCGCACGGCCGCACGCCGTCAACCCGAAGGCGATCCGGTCGTCCGTGCTCGTGCACGTGATGTTCAGCGCCTGACCGTCGACCGGGATCGACAACGGGAACAGCGCATCGACGCGGGCACCGTTCCAGTACAGCGCGGTGTCGGGTCCGGGAACGTTGGACACGATCACGTTGAACGCCGGTCGCGGCAGCACCCGGTCGCCGGTGAGAACACCGACGGCGAGCGGCGCGATACCGACGGCGCTGGCGGCGAGCCTCGACACCGTCGACATGCCCTTCATCGCACGTTTGCCTTCGCTCATCGAGGCGCGGACCGCGGTGAGGCGTTCCGCCGGATCGGGCCGGTCGGTCGCGAGCGTGCAGACGAGAATCGCGATGTCGTTGCCGGACTCCTTGCTGCGCAGAGCCACCGGCACCATCGCCACCAGCGACGCGTCCGGAAGCGCGTCGTGTTCGTCCAGGAACGTGCGCAGTGCACCCGCCGACATCGCGAGCACGACGTCGTTGAGCGTCGCGTCGGCCGCCTTCGCGACGAGCCGGAGCCGTTCGAGGGGCCACGAGTGCGCCGCGAACCGCCGCGAACCGGCGATCGGGACGTTGAGGATCGTGCGGGGAGCCGCCAGGGACAGCGACCCACCGCGGTCGTGCAGGGCGCGGTCGACGGTTCCGGCGAGAGCCGGCACGATGCCGACGGCCTCGGAGACGACTTCCCGCACCGCCCGCAGTGCGGTACCCGGCAGATCGATCGCCGTTCCCACCACGGACTTCGGCGCTTCCGCGCGCCCCACCGCCCACGGCGCGGGCATCCCGGTCTCGTTCGGATCCGTCGACAACGCCCGCCGCAGCAACTTCATCGCACCGACGCCGTCCGCCAACGCGTGATGCATCTTGACGTAGATCGCGTAGCGCCCGTCCGCGAGCCCCTCGATCAGGTGGAGTTCCCACAGTGGCCGCGAGCGGTCCAGCAACGACGCGTGCAGTCGCGACACCAGGTCCCACAGCTCGTCGACGGATCCCGGTGTCGGCAGGGCGTTGAAGCGCACGTGGTAGTCGATGTCCAGTGAGGGTTCGTCCTCCCACGCCCACTGACCGAGGCTCGACCACGACCGGACGGCACGCTTGCGCCACAGCGGCGCCGTCTCCTCGTCGTCGGCAAGTGCCGCGGCGAACATCGCCTTGAGGTCCGAGGCGTCGGTGCCCTCACGCGGCTGCAGCAGCAGCAGACCTCCGACGTGCATCGGATGCTCCCGGGATTCCCCGAGCAGAAACATCGAATCGGTCGGTGCCATCGGCAACCGCATGGTCGTCCTCCACTCCCCCTGCGGGCACGCGCGACCCCCGGACGCGCCGCACCCCTGAAACATGCACTGCCGGTGACAATTCCCACATCACGGCATCTTCCAGTTGTACGGCATCACGAGCCGCGGCGCCAGCGCACCGTCCCACGGATCACATGTCGAGACCCAGATCCAGGACCGTCACCGAATGCGTCAGGGCACCGACCGCGAGGTAGTCCACGCCGGTACGTGCGTAGTCGGCGGCCACGTCGAGGCTCAGCCCTCCCGACGACTCGAGCCGGGTGCGCGGCGCGTGGGTGTTGCGGCGCTGCACGGCGATCTGGGTCTTCCACAGCGGGAAGTTGTCGAGCAGGATCAGCTCCGCCCCCTCCGCGAGAACCTCGTCGAACTGGTCGAGATCGTCGACCTCCACCTCGCACGGCACGCCCGGCGCGTGTGCCCGTACCGCACGCAACGCCGCAACCACCGATCCGGCCGCCGCCACATGGTTGTCCTTGATCAGGGCCTCGTCACCGAGACCCATCCGATGGTTGACGCCGCCACCGACCCGCACCGCGTACTTCTGCAGGGCCCGCAGCCCCGGGAGGGTCTTGCGGCTGTCACGGATCTTGGCCTCCGTCCCGGCGACGGCATCGACCCAGTGGGAGGTGGTCGTCGCGATACCGGACATGTGGCACACCAGGTTGAGCATCGTGCGCTCGGCGGTGAGGAGTCCGCGGGTCGGCGCCTCGACGGTGAGGGCCGCCTCGCCCGGTTCCGCACGATGCCCGTCCTCGACCCGCCCCAGCACCCGGTAGCGGCCGGCTCCGATCACCTCGTCGAGGACCAGCAGCGCCACGTCGAGTCCGGCGATCGTGCCCGGCTGTCGGGGGACCATGACGGCCGTCGCGACCGCATCGGCGGGCACGGTGGCGTCGGTGGTCACGTCCGGCCCGTACCGCAGGTCCTCGTCGAGCGCCCGCCGCACGAGCGCACGGGTCTCGTCGGGATCGAGTCCGTCGGGCAGCACGGTGGCCATGTCAGTTCACTCCTGTGAGTTGTGGTTCGGGAACAGCGACGGCGGTGAGGACGAGCCGGTCGTCGTCGAGTCGCTGCTCGATGCTCCGTGCCTGCTCCGGGTCGGATGCGGGATGGTCGCGGCGGGTATGACATCCGCGGGACTCGGTGCGGCGCAACGCCGCCCCGGTCAGGGCTCGGGCAGCGAGGGTGAGCGCGGCGTCCTCGAGTGCCGCGACGTCGCCGCACACACGTCGCGGCGCGGAGGCGAGCAGGCCGGCCGTCTCGACGAGCGTGTCGGCGTCCCGTACGACGAGGGCACTGCGGGTCATCGCCGGTTGCAGCACGCGCCGATCGAGGATCGCGCATGTGGGCAGCGCCGCGTCGCGCACCTCGACGGGCAGGTCCGCGCGTTCGGTGGCGGCGATCCCGGCGCGTTCCCCCACCACCAGTCCTTCGAGGAGGCTGTTCGACGCGAGGCGGTTGGCGCCGTGCAGCCCGGTGCGGGCCACTTCCCCCGCCGCGTACAGGCCGGGCACGGAGGTCCTGCCGTGCACATCGGTGACGACCCCGCCGCACGAGTAGTGGGCGGCCGGGGCGACGGGCAGCAGGTCGCGTGTCGGATCGAGGCCCGCGTCGCGGCACGCGGCGGTGATCGTGGGGAATCGTGTCGGAAAGCCTTCGACGGCGCGCGCGTCGAGGAGGACGTGGTCCTCGCCGAGTTCGGTGAGCCGTTCGGCGATCGCGCGGGAGACGACGTCACGCGGGGCGAGATCACCGAGTGCGTGCACTCCGTCGGTGACGGACCGCCCCCGGGAATCCACCAGGTGTGCGCCCTCTCCGCGCACCGCCTCACTGATGAGCGGGCGCCGGCCGATGCCGCCCGGGGTGAACAGCACCGTCGGGTGGAACTGGACGAATTCGACGTCCGCGACGGCGGCGCCGGCGTGGAGTGCAAGGGCGATGCCGTCCGCGGTGGCTCCGGCCGGATTGGTGCTGCACGAGTACATCTGCCCCAACCCGCCGGTCGCGAGCAGCACCGCGGGTGTGTGGATCACACCCGCGCCACGGCCGTCGAGGACGAGCACACCGACGACGCCGCGACCGTCGGTGAGGATCCGGGCCGCGGCGGTGCCGAAGAGCACGGGCAGCCCCGCCGCGCCGAGTGCACGTTGGACCTCGGCACCGGTCGCGTCTCCACCGGCGTGGATGATCCGACGCGTGCTGTGTCCGCCCTCGCGGGTGCGGGCGACGTCCCCGTCCCGGCCGCGGTCGAAGACCGCGCCCAGATCGGTCAGGGCGGCGACGGCGTCGGGGCCCGCCGCGACGATCGACCGCACCGCCGCCTCGTCGCACAGTCCACCGCCCGCCGCGAGGGTGTCCGCCACGTGTGCGTCGACGCTGTCGCCGGTCGGGGCGACGACGGCGATGCCGCCCTGCGCGTACTGGGTGGCGGTGTCGGTGGGTCCGCCCTTGCTGACGGTGAGCACCCGCAGGCCCCGGCGTGACGCCGCGCGCGCGGCCGTCAGACCGGCGACGCCGCCGCCCACGACGACGAGGTCGGCGTGCGCCTCCCATCCGACGCCGGGTGCCCCCGCATCGGGGTCCGTGACGGTCGTCACTCGCCGCTTCCCGGATTACCGATCGCGATCATCCGCTGCACCGACAGGCGGGCGCGGTCGGCGACGTCCCGGGCGACGTGGACCTCGTCGGCGCCCTCGCGCAGGCAGCGCAGCAGGGCGGCAGGGGTGATCATCTTCATGTACGGGCATGCGGCGCGGTCGTTGACGGGCTGGAAGTCGATGCCCGGAGCGGCCTTGCGCAGTTGGTGGAGCATGCCGACCTCGGTGGCGACGAGCACCTGCTTCGCCCCGGTCTCGCGGGCGGCGTCGATCATGCCGCCCGTCGAGAGGATCTTGACCTTGTCGTCGGGAACGAACCCTTCGCCCGCGAGGTAGAGCGCGGACGTCGCGCAGCCGCACTCGGGGTGCACGAACAGGTCGGCGTCGGGGTGCGAACGGGATTGCGCGGCCAGTTCGTCGCCGTTGATGCCGGCGTGCACGTGGCATTCACCGGCCCAGATGTGGATGTTGTCGCGGCCGGTCTCACGTTTGACGTGGGCACCGAGGAACTGGTCGGGCAGGAACAGCACCTCGCGGTCGGGGTCGATGGACGCGACGACGTCGACCGCGTTCGACGACGTGCAGCAGATGTCCGTCAGTCCCTTGACCTCGGCTGTCGTGTTGACGTAGGAGACGACGACGGCGTCGGGGTGGTCGGCCTTCCACTCGCGTAGCTGATCGGCGGTGATGGAATCGGCAAGCGAGCACCCGGCACGTTCGTCGGGGATGAGCACCGTCTTGTCGGGGCTGAGGATCTTCGCGGTCTCGGCCATGAAGTGGACGCCGCAGAAGACGATGGTGTCCTCTTCCGCCTCGGCGGCGATCCGGGAGAGCGCGAGCGAGTCACCCACGTGGTCGGCGATGTCCTGGATGGCCGGAAGCTGATAGTTGTGCGCGAGCAGTGTCGCGTTGCGTTCGCGGGCCAGTCGGCGAACCTCCTCGGCCCATTCCGGTGTCGCGTCGACGCCGGTGTAGCCGCCGGGGCCGTCGACGATGGTGGCGGCTCCCGCCCACTCGGTCGTGGTCATGGCCGTGCTCCTTCGAGGGCTGCGATCCGGGCGGGCTGCGTCCGGATTTCCGTGAACAAGGTTTTCGACTTAGGATCGAAAACATGTCACATAGTAACACCCACCACGAAGTGCTCATCGCGGTGTTCCAGGTACGCCACTTCGGCGACACCGCCGAGACACCCGGACGCGATCCGGAACTCGGTGTTCTGCTGTGGCAACGGGCCCTCGATCCCCAGGCCGGAACATGGTCGCTCCCCGGCGGTCGACTCCGCGACGACGAAGAACTCACCGCGTCCGCACGCCGGCAACTCGCCGAGAAGGTGGACGTCCGCGAGGTGGCCCACCTCGAACAGCTGTCGGTGTTCTCCGACCCGCACCGGGTACCCGGCCCGCGGACCATCGCCTCGACCTACCTCGGGCTCGTCCCCATCACCTCGGATCCGCAGTTGCCCGACGACACCGCCTGGCACCCCGTCGCCGACCTGCCCGAGATGTCGTTCGACCATCGCATCATGGTGGTCAACGCCCACGCCCGGCTCGCCGCGAAACTGTCCTACACCAACGTCGCCTACGCGCTGGCCCCGGCCGAGTTCTCGATCTCGACCCTCCGCGACATCTATTGCGCTGCACTGGGATACCAGGTGGATGCAACGAACCTCCAACGTGTCCTCACACGCCGCGGAGTGCTCACCCGCACCGGGAACACCGCGCCGTCCGGACGAGCCGGGGGACGACCCCCCGCTCTGTTCCGGTTCACCGACTCACGCCTGCGCGTGACCGACGAGTTCGCCGCGCTCCGACCACCCGGTCAGCCGTAGCACCCGGTCCCACCGGTCCGCGGGCCGATATCCGCCGCACCGACAGCGCGGTCGCCTCCCGACGTCCCATCCGTGCGCGCCGAACGTCACGACCACCGCCGAGACCGCTAGGGTGCGCTCGGAAAACGAATCGTCCACGACGGGAGCACTGTGACCACGATCGGCACCTCGGATCTCGACATCTTCCCCCTCGCGCTCGGCGGCAACACCTTCGGCTGGACCGCCGACGAGGCCACCTCGTTCGCGATCCTCGACGCGTTCCGGGCGGCCGGCGGCAACTTCGTCGACACCGCCGACTCGTATTCGGCATTCGCCCCGGGAAACTCCGGTGGCGAATCGGAGACGATCCTCGGCAACTGGAAGGCGTCCCGCGGGATCGGCGACGAGGTGATGGTCGCGACGAAGGTCGGGCACCATCCCGAGTTCCCGGGGTTGTCCGCCACGAATGTCGCGGCCGCCGCCGACGCCTCCCTGAAGCGGCTGCAGGCCGACCGCATCGACCTGTACTACGCGCATTCCGATGATCCGACCGTCCCGCTCGAGGAGACGGTCGCGGCGTTCGACGCCCTCGTCGGCGCCGGCAAGGTCCGCCACGTCGGGTTGTCCAACTTCACGCCCGCGCGCGTCGCCGAATGGTGCACCATCGCCGACGCGCACGGGTTCGCCGCGCCGGTCGCGCTGCAGCCGCACTACAACCTGGTGCACCGCACCGAGTACGAGACCGGACACGCCCCGGTCGCCGCCGCACACGGTCTCGGCGTCCTGCCCTACTATTCGCTGGCCGCGGGGTTCCTGACGGGCAAGTACCGCACGGCGGAGGACATCCGTGGCAAGGCACGCGAGCGCATGGCCTCGAGGTACTTCTCCGCGGCGGGCCTGGACGTCGTGGACGCACTGGCGACGATCGCGACCGCCCACGCCGTCGAGACGTCGACCGTGGCGTTGGCCTGGCTGCTGCACGCACCGGGCGTGGTCGCACCGATCACCAGTGTCAGCCGCATCGAGCAACTACCTGCTCTGCTCGACGCCACCCGGCTGAAACTCACCGACCTCGAACTCGCGAGGCTGACGTCGCTGTCCGACCGGGTCGGCGCCTGAGTCCGACGCGGACCACGGTTCAGCGCTGCTCGGTCGACATCGAATCGACCGTTCCGTGTCGGGAACACCGCGCCCACCAGCCGTCGGGGGCGATCTGCACGATCATGCGCCGACCGCACTGCGTGCAGAACCGCGGCGGTTCGAGGCCCCGGTGGGCCGCGGTGATTCGCGCGGGGTCGACGCCGCCGGCGACGTCGGCCCCGGTGTAGGGATCGAACATGCTCAGATGCTCTCGCCGAGCGCCTTGATCGGCATCTTCAGTTCGCCGAGCAGGTCCAGATCCGACTCGGCCGGGCGGCCGAGGGTGGTCAGATAGTTGCCGACGATCACGGCGTTGATGCCGCCGAGGATGCCCTGCTTCGCGCCGAGGTCGCCGAGGGTCAGCTCCCGGCCGCCGGCGAACCGCAGGATCGTGCGGGGCAGGGCGAGCCGGAACGCGGCAACGGCCCTGAGCGCGTCGCTCGCGGGCATCAGTTCGAGGTCACCGAACGGGGTGCCCGGACGCGGGTTGAGGAAGTTCAGGGGAACCTCGTCGGGCTCGAGTGCGGCGAGGTCGGCCGCGAACTCGGCGCGTTGTGCGAGGGTCTCCCCCATCCCGAGGATGCCGCCGCAACACACCTCCATGCCGGCGTCACGAACCATCCGCAGGGTGTCCCACCGTTCGTCCCAGGTGTGCGTCGTGACGACCTGAGGGAAGAACGACTTCGCGGTCTCGAGGTTGTGGTTGTACCGGTGCACACCCATCGCGGCGAGCTGGTCGACCTGCTCCTGGGTGAGCATGCCGAGTGAGCAGGCGACCTGGATGTCGACCTCGTTGCGGATCGCCTCGACGCCCGCGGCGACCTGCGCCATGAGCCGCGCGTCCGGTCCGCGCACCGCGGCGACGATGCAGAATTCCGTGGCGCCGGTCTTCGCGGTCTGCTTCGCGGCCTCGACGAGCGACGGAATGTCGAGCCACGCCGCCCGCACCGGGGACGCGAACAATCCGGACTGCGAACAGAAATGGCAGTCCTCGGGACAGCCCCCGGTCTTGAGGCTGATGATGCCCTCGACCTCGACCTCCGGTCCACACCACGCCATGCGGACGTCGTGGGCGAGGGTGAGGAGGTCCTCGAGCCGGTCGTCGGGCAGTTGCAGTACCTCGAGCGTCTGGTCACGGTCGAGGCCGACACCGCGGCGGAGCACCTGGTCGCGGGCGAGGTCGAGAATGTCGGCGCGGGCCGGGGCGTGTGTCACTGCAACTCCTGAGCATCGAACGGCTGGGCATCGAAAGGCTGGACGTCGGTGAACTTGAACACCGTTCACTTGAACGCCGTTCAGGTTAGGGTGGGTGTCGGATACTGTCAATGCAGACCCCCTCCGGCCCGAGTGGGCCGGGCACCGACAGGAGCGACACAGTGCAGCTTCGACGCGGCGACGTCCTCGACGGCGCCATGGCGATCCTCGACGAATACGGCCTCGGCGATCTGACGATGCGCAAGCTCGCCACTTCGCTCGGCGTCCAGCCCGGCGCCCTGTACTGGCACTTCCCCAACAAACAGACCCTGCTCGGCGCCATGGCCGACCGTATCCTCGAGGACGTCGACGCCCCGCCCGCCGCCGACACCTGGGACGACGCACTCACCGAACTCGCCCACCGCTTCCGCGGCGCGCTGCTCGCCCACCGCGACGGCGCCGAACTCGTCGCCGCGACCTACGCTTCCCGGCTGACCACCTCCCGCGCCCGCGACGGGTTCGTCGCGGCCGCGCAACGCGGCGGCCTGTCGCGCGCCTACGCCGAACTCACCGGATACGCACTGCTGCACTATGTTCTCGGCCACACCGTCGACGAGCAGTCCCGCATCCAACTCGCCGAACTCGGTGCCCTCACCCGGGCACCGCTCGCCCCCGGCGTCGACACCGGCGAGTCGCCCACATCGGACGACGACCTCCTCGACGGGGATCCCGCGGTTCGTTTCGACTTCGGGCTGACCCTCCTCGTCGACGGAATCCGCCGGCGCCTGTCGGAGCACGTCCCGTCCTGAGCTTTTTCCGGCTTGTCGGACCCGTCCCGTACTTTCGGTCGACGTGACAACCCCCTGGTCTCCCGCTCGGATCGCCGCTGTCGCCCCCGACCCGTCCTCCCTGACGGCGGCGCGGGGTCTCGCCGGCCGATGGTCCGCGACCGGCCGCTCCGACCGCGCCCTGTGGGGCCTGTGCCGCGGCAGCGGATCGAAGCCCTACACCACGACGGTCGACCTCGACGGCCCGGCCTACCGCTGCTCGTGCCCGAGCCGCAAGTTCCCGTGCAAGCACGCGCTGAGCCTGCTCTCGGTGTGGTCGACCGCCACGGTCGAGGAGACGGACGAACCCGACTTCGTGGTCGAATGGCTCGCCGGGCGCGCCGAGAAGGCCGCCGCGATCGCCGAGGCGACGACGGCAGCCGAACCCGCCCGCACTCCCGATCCCGCCACCGCCCGGCGCCGCGCCGAGCGCGTGTCGGCGGGCCTCGACGATCTCGACCGCTGGCTGGGCGACCGTATCCGTGCGGGGCTCGGGTCGGTTCCCCACAACCGCGACGCCTACGACGACATCGCGGCCCGCATGGTCGACGCCCAGGCCCCCGGCGTCGCGTCGACCCTGCGGTCACTGCCGTCGATCGTGGCGACCGACCCCGACTGGCCGGCCCGGATCCTCGCCGAGTACGGACGTCTGCACCTGCTCGTCCGGGCGTATCGCGCGGCCGACACCCTGCCCGAGCCCCTGGTGCGTTCGGTGCACACGCATCTCGGTCTGCCCACCCGCGCCGACGAGGTGCGGGCGCTGCCCGCGGTCCGCGACGAGTGGCACGTCCTCGCCGTACGCACCACCGAGGACGGTCGGGTGTTCACCCGCAGGACCTGGCTCCGCGGTCGCACGACCCGGCGGTGGGCCACACTTCTCGAGTTCGCCCACGGCTCAGCACGATTCGAGGACGCAGCACCGCTCGTCGGTACGATCGTCGACGCGGATCTGCATTTCTACCCGGCCGCGGCACCGCTACGCGCACTCCTCGGCGCCCGACACCGACCACCCCTGCCCCTCGGCTCCCCGCCGGGGACCGACCTCGACACCGCCCTCGACGAGTACGCCGACGCCCTGGCGGCGGATCCGTGGATCCGCACGTGGCCGGCCCTGCTCGCCGCCGTCGTCCCCACCGTCGGCGACGACGGCTGGTTCCTCGTCGACCGGGACGGTCGCGCACTACCGCTCGGAGGCGAATCCGATACCCGCTGGCGCCTTCTCGCCGCGTCCGGAGGCCGACCGGTGACGGTGTGCGGCGACTGGGACGGGCACACCGTCACCGCGGTGTCGGTGTTCACCGACGACGAGGAGGTGGCCCTGTGAGCCGCGACGGGATCGACTCGCTCGCGTCGACGGCACTGCTCGGCACCGCCCGGGCGACCGCGGACCTCGCGTGTGCGCACACGGCAGGTGCGGTCGGGTTCACCGACGACGATCCCGCACTGCGCCTGCTCTCCGCGGCAGCGCTCGAAGCGACCTTCCTGGCGGGCGCGACCGTCCCGGTGCCGCGCCCCACGGGCGACGTCGCACCCGTCGACGACCGCCCGGTGCTCCCCGCTGCCGCGGCGGAGCGACTGCGCGGACTGCTCACCGTCGGATCGAGCCTCCTCGACGAATGGTTCGCGGCCGCAGCACGATTCCGAGCCCCGCACGCTCTGGTGGTGGACCTGCTCGACAAGGCGCTCGTCGTCGGGGAGCAGCACCGCGACGCGATGGTGGCGTTGGCCGGGCCGCGGGGCGCGTGGGTCGCCGCCCGGAATCCTCGGTGGGCTCCGCTGGTGGTGCCCGCCCCCTCGGAGGACGACGTGTGGCTGCACGGCACGGCGGCTCCGCGTCGACGCTGGTTCGAGAAGCTGCGCGAACACGATCCCGCCGCGGCCGTCACCCGCCTGACCCGGACGTGGTCGTCGGAGAACGCCGCGACCCGCCAGTCGCTGCTCGAGGTTCTCGGGCGGCGCACCGGCGGGTACGACGAGGCGCTGCTCGAGACGGCGCTCGACGATCGCAGCAGCAAGGTCCGCGAGACGGCTGTGCGGCTTCTGCGGCGGCTACCCGAATCCGCGTTCGGGCGGCGCATGACCCAGCGTGTGCACGACTGGGCGCGGTACGACGGCGCCACCCTCACCCTGACCGTCCCCGATCCGCTCGATGCGTCTGCGATCCGCGACGGGCTGGGCCTGCGCCTCGGGCCGGCGCTTCCCACCGCCGCGGCACACGTGGTCCGGTCCCTCGCCGCGTCCGCGCCGATGTCGGCGTGGTGCCCGCCCGCGACCACACCGGACGACGTGCTCGCCGCAACCGTGTCCGACGAGTTCGACACGGCGCTGCGGGCAGGCTGGAACACCGCGGCCGCCTACCATCGCAACGCCGAATGGGCCGCGGCGCTGCTGCGCCGCGACGGCACCGTCGGAGCGCACGTCGCCGGATCGGTCCCGCCCGACGTGCTCGTCACGCATCTGCGTGCGGCCTCCGGGCGCACACTGCTCGACGCGGATCTGCTCGGAGCACTACCTGCGCCGTGGCCACTCGACGTTGCGCAGCGGGTGCTCACCGCCCTGTACACCGCGGGGGCTCCGAAGTCCCGGCAGTTCCGCGCCCTGACCGAGTTGCTGGCCCACCGGGCTCCGTTCGAACTCGCCGAGTTGTGCGCGGACGCCGCGACCCGCACCGACGACATCGACCGGCTGCACCGGTTCTCGTCGGCGGCCGACACCCTGACCCACCGCCGGATCCTTCACGAGGAGTTGAGTTGACCGACACCGTCATCGATCAGCAGGCACTGCTGCGTCCGCACGCGGAGCAGCAGTACGCGCACGAACTCGCCGCGCTCGCCCGGCTCGACGATCGGCCGCGACCTCCGTCGTGGCAGCTGTCACCGTGGGCGGTGGTGACCTACCTGCTCGGCGGCGAACTGCCCGACGGTACCGCGATCGCCCCCAAGTACGTCGGTCCGCGCCGACTCATGGAGGTCGCGGTCGCGACGCTGGCCACGGACCGCGCACTGCTGCTGCTCGGCGTGCCCGGTACCGCCAAGACGTGGGTGTCGGAGCATCTCGCGGCGGCGATCTCCGGATCGTCGACGCGGCTCGTGCAGGGCACCGCGGGCACCGCGGAGGAAGCGATCCGCTACGGCTGGAACTACGCGCGCCTGCTCGCCGAGGGCCCGAGCGCGGACGCGCTGGTGCCATCCCCGATCATGACCGCGATGCGTGACGGCGCGATCGCCCGCGTGGAGGAACTCACCCGCATTCCCGCCGACGTGCAGGACGCGCTCATCACCGTCCTGTCCGAGAAGACGTTGCCCGTCCCCGAGCTGACGCTCGAAGTACAGGCCGCGAAGGGCTTCAACGTCATCGCCACCGCGAACGACCGCGATCGCGGCGTCAACGATCTGTCGTCCGCGTTGCGGCGCCGCTTCAACACCGTGGTGCTGCCGTTGCCCGCCTCCGAAGAGGACGAGGTCTCGATCGTCGCGCGCCGCGTCGCCGACCTGGGTGCGGCGTTGGAGCTGCCCGCGGTGCCGGCGGCCGCCGAGGAGATCCGTCGCGTCGTGACGGTGTTCCGTGAGTTGCGCAGCGGCGCGACCGCCGACGGCCGCACCAGGTTGAAGTCTCCGTCGGGCACCCTGTCGACGGCCGAGGCCATCTCGGTGGTCACCAACGGGCTGGCCCTGTCCGCGCACTTCGGCGACGGTGTACTGCGCGCCTCCGACATCGCGGCCGGCATCCTCGGCGCGGTCGTCAAGGATCCGGTCGCCGACAGTCAGGTGTGGACCGAGTACCTCGAGGCGGTCGTGCGCGACCGTCCCGACTGGAGCGACTTCTACCGCGCGTGCCGTGAGGTCGCGGGGTGACGGTCACTGCGGAGGTCCGGGTTCTCGGGGTACGTCATCACGGACCGGGTTCGGCCCGGGCGGTGCTGCGCGCGCTGACCGCGTTCGAACCCGACACCGTGCTCGTCGAGGGACCGGCGGACGCGGACCCCCTCGTCGGACTCGCCGCCGCCGACGGGATGCACCCGCCGGTGGCGCTGCTCGCGTACGCCACGGGCACACCGTCGACGGCCGCGTTCTGGCCGTTCGCCGAGTTCTCCCCGGAGTGGCAGGCGCTGCGGTGGGCGACCCTGCACGACGCCGACGTACGGTTCTGCGACCTCCCGGCGTCCGTGGCGCTGGCCGCCGACCGCGCGCCCGACGCGGATCGGCCCGATCCGCTCGCGGCGCTCGCGGCGGCCGGCGGCTACGACGACTTCGAACAGTGGTGGGACACCGTCGTCGAGTCCGGTGGCGGCGACGGCGCCGATCCCGCGGCGGTGTTCGACGCGATCTCCGACGCCATGGCGGCGCTGCGGGAGGACGAGGACCTCGACGAGCACACCGCCCGCCGCGAAGCGCACATGCGGCAGGTGCTGCGCGCGACCGTCAAGTCCGGTGCCCGGAAGATCGCGGTGGTGTGCGGGGCCATGCACGCTCCCGCGCTCGGCGGGAAGCTCGGCCCGGCAGCACCCGACGCGCGATTGCTCAGGGGGATGCCGAAGCTGAAGGCGTCGCTGACGTGGGTGCCGTGGACGCATTCGCGGTTGTCCGCGTCGTCCGGATACGGCGCGGGCATCACGTCCCCGGGCTGGTACCACCATCTGTTCACCGCGCCCGACACGACGGTGGCCCGATGGTTGACCCGCGTCGCACGGGTGTTGCGCGACGAGGACCTCCCCGTCTCGAGCGCCCACGTCATCGAGGCGACCCGCCTCGCCGACACCCTCGCGGCGCTGCGGCAGCGTCCGGCTCCCGGTCTCGGGGAGGTCACCGAGGCGACCCGCGCGGTGCTGTGTGACGGTGACGACGTGCTGCTCGACCTCGTCACCCGCAGTCTCGTGGTCGGTGAGGAACTCGGCGCCGTCCCCGACGACACCCCGACCGTCCCCCTCGATGCCGACCTGCAGACGATATCGAAGTCGCTGCGGCTCAAGCGATCTCCCTCACCCAAGGTGCTCGACCTGGATCTGCGCAAGGACATCGACCGGCAACGTTCCCGGTTGCTGCACCGACTGCGGCTGCTCGGCGTCGATTGGGCGGTTCCCGCGGCGTCCGCGGTGCGGTCGACCGGAACGTTCCGCGAATCGTGGACGCTGCAGTGGGAACCCGGGCTCAGCGTCGCGATCGTGGAGGCCTCCCGGTGGGGCACCACCGTCGACTCCGCCGCGCACGCGCTGGTCCTCGACCGACTCGACGCACCGGACGTGTCGCTCGAGCAGGTCGTCGACCTGCTC
>NZ_JAIYEP010000039.1 GCF_020515525.1 Rhodococcus yananensis | reverse complement strand
CGTCGACCTGCTCGAGCGGGTCCTCCTCGCCGATCTCACCGCGAGCGTGCCACCGCTGCTCGTCGCGGTCGACGCCGCCGCGGCACTCGACCGCGACGTCGTGCACCTGATGTCGGCGCTACCCACCCTGACCCGGACGCTGCGCTACGGCGATGTCCGCGGCACCGATCTGTCGTCGCTGACCCGTGTCACCGATGCCCTGCTGGTGCGGATCTGCGCGGGCCTCCCGGCGGCCGTGACCGGGCTGGACACCGAGGCCGCCGACGGTCTGCGCCGCGCGATGGACGCGGTCCACGCCGCACTCGCCCTGCGCGACGACGTCGACGCGACGCGGCGGTGGCTCGACGCCCTGGCCTCGGTCGCCGACCGCGACGACGTCGACGGCGCGCTCGCCGGACGCACCGTGCGGGTGCTGCGCGACATGGGCCGGCTCGGGGCCGATGCCACCGCCACCCGGGTATCGCGCGCCCTGTCCGTGGGTGCCGAACCGGCCGCGAAGGCACGCTGGCTCGACGGCTTCGTCGGCGGCGGCGGATTGCTGCTCGTACACGATCGGGCGTTGCTCGCACTGATCGACGACTGGGTGACGGGCCTGCACGATCGTGAATTCGTGGACGTTCTGCCCGTGTTGCGTCGCACCTTCGGCGGATTCGAGCCCGGCGAACGCGCCACGCTCGGCGCGGTGATCCGCGGAGGCAACCGCCTCCGTCGCCCGCGCGGGACCGACATCGCCCGCGGTCAGCGCGCGACCGGTGCCGTCGTCACGATCCTGGGGGTTTCCGCATGACACTCGAATCCGCTCTCGCTGCGGCCACCGATCCGGACACCGCGGTGGACGGCACCTCCGTCTCCGCGGAGCGGATGCGGCGGTGGCGGCTGCTGCTCGGGGAGGTCGCCGAGGACTCCACCGGCACACTGGGTTCCGCGTCCGACTCGGCGATGGATGCGGCACTCGCCGCGCTCTACGACCGTCGCACCGGCGACGCCGGCGCCGCCCGCGCCGCGGGCCTGGGTGCGTCCGCTCCGCGGGTCGCACGGTGGCTCGGCGACATCCGCACGTATTTTCCGACGTCCGTCGTGCAGGTGATGCAGCGCGATGCGATGGACCGGCTCGGCCTGACACAACTGCTGCTCGAACCGGAGATGCTCGACACGGTCGAACCCGACGTGCATCTCGTGGGCACCCTGTTGAGTCTGAACCGGGTGATGCCGGAGACCACGAAGGCCAGCGCGCGCACCGTGGTGGACAAGGTCGTGCGCAGCGTCGAGGAACGCATCGCGCAGCACACGCGTGCGGCCGTGTCCGGGGCGCTCGACCGGGCATCGCGCACGTCGAATCCGAAACTGCGGGACATCGACTGGGACCGCACGATCCGCGCGAACCTCGCGCACTACCTGCCCGAGTACCGCACGGTCGTGCCGGAGCGGTTGATCGGCTACGGGCGCAAGGCCCGCGCGGTGAAACGCGATGTGGTGCTGGCGATCGACCAGTCCGGGTCGATGGCGTCGAGCGTGGTGTACGCGTCGGTGTTCGGGGCGGTCCTCGCGTCGATGCAGGCATTGCGCACATCGCTGGTGGTGTTCGACACCGCTGTCGTGGATCTGACCGAGAAACTGGCCGATCCCGTCGACGTACTGTTCGGCACCCAACTCGGTGGCGGCACCGACATCAATCGTGCGATCGCCTACAGCCAGTCGTTGATCACCCGACCCACCGAGTCGCTGTTCGTGCTGATCTCCGATCTGTACGAGGGAGGTATCCGCGCCGAGATGCTGCGACGGGTCGCGGCGATGCGGGACTCGGGCGTCCAGGTGGTGGTGCTGCTCGCGCTGTCCGACGACGGTGCCCCCTCCTTCGACCGCGAGAACGCGGCGGCGTTGGCGGGCCTGGGGATCCCGGCGTTCGCGTGCACCCCGGACAGGTTCCCGGATCTGCTGGCGCTCGCACTCGAACGCGGTGACGTCGCCGCGTGGTCCCGGTCCCTGTGACCCCCACGACGGGTTAGGATCACCTCAGTCCACCGACCGGGAGAAGCGAGGTCCGCCGTGAAACTTCGTCTGGCAGCGGTCGCGGCCGCCTCCGGGCTAGCCCTCGCCGCCTGCGGATCCGACGGGTCCGACACCGACGGCGAGGCCGGGACCGCGGGTGGCGGCGCATTCCCGGTCACCGTCGACACGATGTTCGGTGAGGTACGCATCGAGTCGCAACCCGAACGGGTGGTCGCGCTCGGGTGGGGTGACGCCGAGACGGCGCTGGCGCTCGGAGTGCAACCGGTGGGCGCGAGCGATTGGCTGGCGTTCGGTGGTGACGGTGTGGGTCCGTGGGCGCAGGGGGTGTACACGCAGCCACCGGTGATCGTCGGCACCGTCGACCCGTCGTTCGAGGAGATCGCGGCCCTCGATCCCGACCTGATCCTCGATGTGGCGGCCTCCGGTGAGCAGCAGCGATACGACACCCTGGCGCAGATCGCCCCGACGGTCGGGCCGCCGGAGGGCGCGACCGCGTATCTCACCCCCCGCGACGACCAGATCACCATGATCGCTGCGGCACTTGGGGCACCCGAGACCGGCGAGGCACTCATCGATGCGATCGGACAACAGTTCGCCGACGCGGCCGCCGCGCATCCCGAGTTCGCGGGCAAGACGGTCACCGTCGCGTCGTACACCTCCGACGGGTGGGGTGCCTACGTGTCCCGCGACGCCCGCGTCCAGTTCATGCAGGATCTCGGGTTCACGAACAATCCGGCCGTCGAGGCCGTCGACACCGACAACTTCTTCATCCCGATCTCCGACGAGAACCTCGGGATGCTCGACGCGGACCTGCTCGTCGTGATGCCGATCTACGTGGACTCGTCGGAGGTCACCGACAACCCGGTGTTCCAGCAGATCCCCGCCGTGCGCGACGGCCGGTTCCTGGTCCTCGACAGCGGTTCGGACATCGCCGACGCGATCTCGCTCGACTCGGCCCTGTCGATTCCGTTCGCGATCGAGCAACTCGTGCCGCAGCTCGCCGACACCGTCGGCTGACCGGACGCGGGGTCCGGCGACCGGCATCGGTCAGTACAGGTGCGCGCGGTAGGCCTCCTGCCGGGCGGGTTCGAGGTCGGTGACGTCGAGGCGGTGCTGCTCGGCGAGCATGTCGCGGATGGCGGGCACGGTGGACGGATCCGGCCACGACTCGGGGTCCCACAGCTTCGCGCGGAGCAACGCCCGCGCGCAGTGCAGATACGCCTCGTCGATCCGCACGATCATCGCGAGCTGGGCCGGCCTGCCGTTCATCGCGAGTTCGTCGAGGAGTTCGGGGTCGGTGGTCAGTGACGCGGTGCCGTTGACCCGGACGACCTCCTCGTTGCCGGGCACGATGAACAGGATCCCCACGTGCGGGTTCTCCAGGATGTTGCGGTACGAGTCGGCGCGCCGGTTGCCGGGCCGATCGGCGAGGACGAGGGTCCGTTCGTCCGGGAAGAGGACGGTGCTCACCAGATCGCCGCGGGGCGAGCAGTCGCAGTTGCCGGCCGCGTCGGCGGTGGCGAGGACGAAGAACCGGGCGTGCGCGATGAACTCGCGAATCAGCGGGGTCGTGTACGCGGTGGTCTTGTTCCGCATCGCCGGGGACGGCTCCCCGACGGCCGCCTCGAGTTGCGCGACGGTGTCGATCTTCTCCCGCACCAGCGTGTCGATTCTCGTCCGCTCCACGTCGACCACCTCCGGCGGATGACGATACCGACTGTGTCCTGCCGCGGCGGTCCGCGGCTCACACGACCGTTTCGACCGGGGCGGGACCGTGTTGCTCACCTCGGTCGGTGCAGGTCGATGACCTAATGCTCTACGTCCGTGGCGCTGCCCCGCGAATACTGGACCTCGACCGTAGGAGACCCCTACAGTCATCCTCGAGAGAAGCCTCCGCATGGCCACAAGCGCACCATCGCGAGCATCGGGACCCCGCGACACCGATCCGGGCGCACCGTACGACGAACCCACCACGGTTCGTCGACGGTGGACGACGACCCTCGCCGTGAGCGCGGCCGCCGCCTCGTCCGGACCGGCCGTCATCACCGGGTCGATCTGGATGGTCGCGGTGATCGCCGCGACCATCCTCATCACCGTCACGTGCGCGACCCTCCTGATCTGATCCCCGCACGACGTCAGCGGTCGCCGACACCCTCCCCCACGAACGACCCCGCCGGCAACCACCGCGCGGCACCCTCCGCGAACCCCGCACGATCGAGCCGCCCGCTGCCGGACGGCACACGGCCCAGCACGGGCAACCCCGTCACCGACGGAAGGTCGTCGAGATTGCAGCGCTCGGCGAGCCCCGGATCGTCCGGCCACGCACCGACGACCACCCCGCGGCACGACACCCCCGCCGCGCGCAGGGCCGCGACCGTCAACGCGGTGTGATTGAGGGTGCCGAGCCCGGCGGCCGCGACGATCACCGCGGGTGCCCCCACCTCGGCGGCGACGTCCGCGATCGTGAAACCGTCCGCGCCGAGCCGCACGAGCACACCCCCGGCCCCTTCGACGAGCGTCAGGTCGTGTTCCGCGTCGAGTCGCCGCACCGCCGAGACCACGTCGCCCGCCGCCAGCAACGGACGCCCGCTCCTGCGCGCAGCGGTGTCGGGGGCCAACGGCTCCGGGTAGCGGGCGCACTCCGCGAGGGTCACCGCGGGACCCGCCAGTCGCGCCACCTCCTGCAGATCCCCGGGCCCGTCGTCGGCCACGCCGGTCTGGGCCGGTTTGCACACCGCCACCCGCAGCCCCGCCGCCACCGCGGACGACGCGAGCGCCGCCGTCACGACGGTCTTCCCGACGTCGGTCGACGTTCCCGTCACACACAGCACGCTCACGCGCGGGCTCCGGTCAGCACCTCGGTGAGCACCCGCTCGACGAGACCGCGGTCGGCCGCGGTCAGGTTCGCGCGCGCGGTCAGCCGCAGCCGCGACGTGCCCGCCGGCACCGACGGCGGTCGGAAGCAGCCGACGTGCACCCCCAGTTCACGGCACTGCCGGGCGCCCTCGACGGCGACGTGCGGATCACCGAGGATCACCGACACCACGGCCGACTCCGGATCCGCCGCGCCCGTCACCGCCGCGAGGTGCGCGGCGTTCTCGAGTACCGCGGCGGCACGGTCCGGTTCTCGGCGCAGCACTGCGAGCGCGCCGCGCGCGGCTCCCACCGCGGCGGGTGCGAGACCGGTGTCGAAGATGAAGGTCCGCGCGGTGTCGACGAGGTGCTCACGTATCCGCGCGTCGCCGAGCACGATCCCCCCCTGGGAAGCGAGCGACTTCGACAGGGTGGCGGTGACGACGATGTCCGGTTCGCCGGCGAGGCCCACCTCGTGGACGAGGCCGCGACCCCCTGCTCCGCGCACTCCCACACCGTGGGCCTCGTCGACGAGCAGCAGCGCGCCGTGGTCCCGACACACCCGGTGCAGTGCGAGCAGCGGCGCGAGATCGCCTTCTGCACTGAACACCGAGTCGGTGAGCACGAGCGCGCGGGATTCGGTGCGGGTGGCCAGCGCCGCGGCGACGGCAGCGACGTCGGCGTGTGGGACGACCTGGATGCGCGACCGCGACAGCCGGCAGGCGTCGACGAGGGACGCGTGGCACCCGGCGTCCGAGACGATCAGGCAGTCCCTGCCGGCGAGTGCGGTGACGGCGCCGAGGTTCGCGGCGTAGCCGCTCGAGAAGACGAGCCCGGATTCTGCTCCGACGAATTCGGCGAGTTCGCGTTCGAGCAGTTCGTGCTCGGTGGTGGTACCGGTGACCAGACGCGAACCGGTGGATCCGCCGCCCCACCGCCGCAGTGCGGTGGTGGCGCTCGCGAGGACCTCCGGGTGGTGGACGAGACCGAGATAGTCGTTCGACGCGAGATCGACGACGGCCGCTCCGGGGGTGCGCGCGTGCAGCTCGCGGTGCAGGCCCGCGGACCGGCGGGTCGCGGCGGCGGTGTCGAGCCAGTCGAGCGCGGCGGAATGCGTCATGCCCCGCACCTTACTTGAACACCGTTCAAGTAGCGAGGGTGCGGTCACGCCGACGCGGCCGCCACCATCCCGCGGCAGATCCGCTCGACGTCGTCGCTGCTGCTCACATACGGCGGCATCGCGTAGATCAGATTGCGGAAGGGCCGCAACCACACGCCCTCCGCCACCGCCGCGGCGGTGGCCGCACGCATGTCGACGGGTTCGGCGAGTTCGATCACACCGATCCCGCCCAGCACCCGCACATCCCGCACACCCGGCAACGTGCGTGCCGGTGCGAGACCGGCATCGAGCCCCTCCCCGAGAGCGGCGACCTCCCCGCGCCAGTCGCGCGAGAGCAACAGCTCCGTCGACGCGACCGCGACCGCGCAGGCGAGCGGATTGCCCATGAAGGTGGGCCCGTGCATGACCCCGCCCCCCTCACCGGCACTGATCGCCGCGGCGATCTCCGATGTGCACAGCGTCGCCGCGAGCGTCAGATACCCACCCGTGAGGGCCTTGCCGACGCACATGATGTCGGGGGCGATGCCGGCGTGGTCGGCGGCGAACAACTCACCTGTCCGGCCGAATCCGGTCGCGATCTCGTCGAAGATCAACAGCAGACCGTGCTCGTCGCACATCCGCCGGAGTTCGCGCAGATGGCCGGGGTGGTGGAAACGCATGCCACCGGCGCCCTGCACGACCGGCTCGACGATGATCGCCGCGAGCTCGTCGACGTGGTCGACGACGATCTTCTCGAATGCGGCGATGTAGGCCGCGTCGAACTCGCGGGGCGGTGCCGGCGCGAACACCTGGTGGGCCAGCACGTCCGTCCACAACGCGTGCATGCCGCCCTCGGGGTCGCACACGCTCATCGGCGCGAAGGTGTCGCCGTGATAACCGCCGCGCCAGGTGAGCAGCCGGGTGCGCCCGGGCGCACCGACCGCCCGCTGGTACTGCAACGCCATCTTGACAGCGACCTCGACGGACACCGACCCCGAATCGGCGAGGAACACCTTGTCGAGGCCGTCCGGAGTGATCTCGACGAGCAGCTCGGCCAGACGCGCCGCCGGCGCGTGGGTGAGTCCACCGAACATGACGTGACTCATCCGCGACAGCTGGTCGGTCACCGCCGCGTCGAGCACCGGATGTCGGTAGCCGTGCACGACCGCCCACCACGAGCTCATGCCGTCGACGAGGACGCGACCGTCGGCGAGATGCAGGCGGACGCCGTCCGCCCGATCGACGACCAGAGGTTCGGTGGACGGCGGGAACGCGCCGTACGGATGCCACAGATGGGCCGCGTCCAGCGCGGCGACACGGTCCGGGTTCAGAAAGGCTTCAACCACGCCTCGAACTGTAGGCGGTTGGTGAAAGCACCCCGACACCCCGTAGAATGCCGAGGTTGCAGTGCGCCACGCTCAGTGCAACGGCTCTGTGGGAGTCGGGACCCGCCGAGCAGGCATGTGATCGGGAAAGGCTGCATGATCGTCCACACCTCACCGTCGAGCGAGGTCTCGGCTCCGGCGGCGACGGTCCGCCCCGCCCACCGCGCGGACCTCGACGGTCTGCGCGGCCTCGCCATCGCCCTCGTCGTGGCGTTCCACGTCTGGTTCGGCCGGGTCTCCGGCGGCGTCGACGTGTTCCTCGCCCTGTCCGGATTCTTCTTCGTCGGGTCGCTGCTGCGCGTCGCCGAATCGGGGGCACCCCTCGACCCGAGGCCGGTGCTCCGGCGCATCGGCCGACGGCTGCTCACACCCCTGATCCTGGTGCTCGCCGCGACCACCGTCGCCGCGCTCGTACTGGTGCCGTTCCCCCAGTGGTACCGCGTGGCGGAACAGAGCCGCGCGTCACTGCTGTTCTTCCAGAACTGGCATCTGGCGCGCACCGGCAGCGACTACCTGGCGGCCGATCCGATGGTCAGCCCGCTCCAGCATCTGTGGTCCATCGCGGTGCAGGGACAGTTCTATCTCGGCGCGATCGTCGTGGTCTTCACCGTCGCGTGGATGCTGCGCCGGTGGAACATGCCGGTGCGGGCACCGCTCGCCGTCGTGCTCGCGGCACTCACTGCCGCCTCGTTCGCCTATGCCACGTTGTCGACGGCGCCGCAGTCGTGGTCGTACTACGACAGCGGAGCCCGGATGTGGGAGTTGACCGCGGCCGGTCTGCTGGCGTGCATCGCACCCCGACTGCGGGTACCGCGCGCCGTGCGCATCCTGCTCGGCCTGATCGGCCTGATCATCATCCTCGGGTGCGGGATCGTTCTCGACGGCGGCGCCCTGTTCCCCGGGCCGTGGGCACTCGTCCCGATCGGTGCGACGATCGCGCTGATCGTCGCGGGTGTGTCCGCGTCCTCCGCCGACACGCCCACCGCCGCGGTGCTGTCGTCGCGCCCGCTGGTGCGGCTCGGATCCATCGCGTACGCGCTGTACCTGTGGCACTGGCCGCTGCTCATCGGGTACCTGCTGGTGCGGGGACACCCGTCGGTGGGGTTGCTCGGTGGCCTCGCCGTGATCGCGGCCTCCCTCGTCCTCGCCGAGGCCACCACACGGTGGGTGGAGACACCGATCCGCACGTCGAGCACCGGACGCTGGCGCACCGTCGTGGTCGCCACCTCGGCGCTCGCCGGCATCACGCTCGCAGCGGCGTCGACGGGCTGGGTCGCGCACGTCGACCGGGCGGCCGAACGCGTCGAACACTCCGCGCAACCACCGGCGGCGACGCATCCCGGTGCCGCGGCGATCGACGCGGACGCGACCGAACCGGACCGGGTGTATCCGCCGCTGCTCGTCGCCGACCGGGACCTGCCCCCGTCCACCCATGACGGGTGCATCGCGCAGCACACCAACCGCGAACCCCTCACCTGCACCTACGGTGACCCGATGGCAACCCGGCGGATGGCGCTCGTCGGCGGATCCCATTCCGAACACTGGCTCGGCGCGCTCGACATCATCGGCCGTGAGCGCGGCTTCCGGATCGACACCTACCTGAAGGTGGGTTGCCCCCTGTCGGATCCGCGGTCCCCCCTCGTCGAGGAGTCCCCGACCGTCGAATGCGACAGGTGGTCGACGAAGGTGCTCGCCGAACTCGCCGCCGACCCACCGGACCTCGCGTTCACCACGTCCACCCGTCCGAAGGAGGACGGCGACGGCCCCGGCGACTTCACACCGTTCTGGTACGTGGAACTGTGGGAGACCCTCGCCGATCACGGCATCGACGTCGTCGGAATCCGCGACAATCCGTGGCTGAAGGACGACGGAGTCGGGTACACGGCCGCGGACTGTCTGGCCTCCGGCGGCACCGCCACGACATGCGCGGTGCCGCGCGCCGACGCCCTCGACCCCGTCGACCCCGCCGTGGCGGCAGCCGCGCACCTGCCGTCGGTACGACTGATCGACCTGTCCGATTCGCTGTGCCGGACCGAGGTGTGCCGGGTCGCCGAGGGCAACGTCCTGATCTACCGGGACGACGACCACCTGACCACGACCTACGTACGGACACTGGCGCCCGCCCTCGACCGACGGCTGGGACCCGCCACCGGTTGGTGGTGAGGGACGGACGACGATTCGGCGGACGGTGCACCGCGGGCCGGTGGTCTAGAGGTCGAGTGCGTCCTCCATCGCCTCGCGCCGCCGGACGCGACGGCGGTTCCAGGCGATCAGCGCGATCGCGACACCTCCACCGACCGCTCCCCCAACGACCGCACCCGCGACCGTCTCCGTCTCCTCACCGACCGGACCGGCGAGCTGCAGCCAGATCCCGGCGACCCCCGCGAGGTACAGGGCCATCGCCAGCATCACGCGGGGACGCAGGGTTTTCGATACGACGTTCACGTCGACGTCCCGCGCCCTCGCGTACGTCATGACGACGAGCGACGCCACGAACCACACGGCGAGAACGCCGATCGCGACGCGGGCACCCGTCGGTCCGGCGAGCCACGGCAGTGTCGCGCCCACCGCGAGGGCCACCCACTGGACGAACTGGAATCCCACGGCGGACGCCTCGTTCCACACGTCGCGTTGGCGTTCGTCGGCGTAGAACTCGTCGTCGAGATCGCCGATCTCACGGGCGATCCTCATGAGCGCGGTCATCGCGGGGCCTCCTCCTCGAGCGGAAACAGTTCTTCGACGGTCGTCCCGAGTGCGCGGGCGAGCCGCAATCCGAGATAGACGCTCGGTGCGTAGTCGCCCTTCTCCGTCGAGACGATGCTCTGACGGCTGACGCCGACGACGCCGCCCAACTCCGCCTGAGTGAGCCGCGCTCTCTTGCGGTGTTCACGGACGTTGTTGCCCCGAGGTGTTCCGACCACGCAAAAAGTCAATCAAACTTGTCATTTCATGTCAAGGACACTTGTCTTTCGGGGTGCCGGGGCCCGACCTCCGCGCGGCGGCGAACCTCCGACGCACCGGAGGTACGGGCGCGGTCACGGCTCCTTGCGCCACAACAACGCGTGGAGACACTCGACGGCCTCGGCGGGGGATTCGACGTCGAGCACCCCGCCCGCGGGCATCCGCCAACCTCCGATCGCCACGACCGGCACACCCGTCCGGACCGCGAGCGCGATCTCGCTCATCGTCCCCCAACTCCCGCCCACGGCGACGATCGCGTCACAGCTCCGCACGAGCAGCGCGTTGCGCATCTCGCCGAGCCCGGTGGGGATCACCACCGTCAGGTACGGATTGCCCTCCGAACGATCGTCGCCGGGCAGCAACCCGAGCGTGGTACCTCCGGCCTCGATCGCGCCCCGGGACGCGGCCGCCATCACGCCGCCCAGGCCGCCGGTGACGACCGTCGCCCGCCGGCCCGCGAGCAGACCACCGACCTGACGCGCGATCCCTCGCTGTTCGGGTGTCGCCTCGCCCGGACCGACCACCCCGACGTAGCGCTGCATGTGCATGACCGGATTCTCCTCCACCACGCGTCCGCACTCGCACGGATCCCACCAACCGGCACGTCTTTTCACGAACTCCGCCCCGGCGCGGGCGCCGCCGGCGCGATCGACGACAATGTCGGTGTGCGCCCGCGACCGGACTCCCCCACCGAACGACCCTGCCCGTGTGGACGGGGCGTACCGCTGGCCGAGTGCTGCGGGCCGTTCCTCGCCGGCGAACCCGCGCCCACGGCCGAAGCGCTCATGCGGTCGCGCTACACGGCCTTCGCGGTCGGTGATCGGTCCCACCTGCTGCGCACCTGGCATCCGGATCGACGCCCCGCCTCGCTCACCCTCGACGAGGAGGTGCGCTGGACCGGACTCGAGATCCTGCACACCGGCGGCGGCGGGTTCCTGCACACCGCCGGGACCGTCGAGTTCCGCGCCCACTACGTCGACGCCGGGGTTCCCGGAACGCTGCACGAACACAGTCGCTTCGTCCGCGTGGACGGCCGGTGGTCGTACCTCGACGACGCCGGAGACACCGACTGACGAACCCCTGTCCTCAGCGCAGCAGCGTTGCGCGCAACGTGTCGGCGATCCACGTGCGGTAGCGGTCGACGCTCCAGCCGCAGTCACGGCGCAACAGCGCGTGCACCTGAGGTGAGCTCAACGCGTAGAGCACGTCGGCCGCCTCGTCGACTCCCACACCGTTGCGCAGCCACCCGCTGGAAGCCAGGCCCTCCGCGATCGTGCGCGCGTTGTCGGCGTTCGCCCGCGCATCGTCGCGTGCGAACCGGCGCATGTCCGGGTCGGCGCCCGACGATTCGACGGAGGTCATGAGCAGGTCACCGGCGCGTTCGAGCATCGCAGTGCCGTGACCGACGACCTTCTCGACGACGAGATCGGCTGCGCTGTCGCGACGCTCGGCGGGCCGCCGCACCGGTGGCCGACCCGCATCGTCCACCCCACCGGAGACCGCCTCGTCGAGCGCCTCCCGGAACAACTGCGCCTTCCCGTCGGGGAAGGCCGTGAACACCGTCCGGACCGCGACACCGGCCTCCTCGGCGATCTGCTTGACGGTCGTACTCACGTAACCGCGGCGGACGAACAGCCGCGCGGCCGCGTCACGGATCGACGAACGTGTACGACGGGCCGCGTCCGCGCGCAGCGGCGAACGATAACGCCGCTTCGCGGCGCGGTCGTCGGCGGCACGGTCGCTCATCGCACTCACCATAACAGCATCCAGTGCACCGACGATGCAGCGGAAACTGTTCGCGGTGCCGCTGCGGGCCGCACATGCAAAGGGGCATGCTGGGCGGATGCACACCTTCGAGGTCTGGGCGCCGCTCCCCCGCACCGTCCGCGTCCTCGTGGACGGGACACCGCATCCGATGCGTCGCAACGACGACGGCTGGTGGCGCGCGGACGTCGACGCATCCCCCGATGCACGGTACGGATACCTTCTCGACGACGACCCCGACCCGCTGCCCGATCCCCGGTCCGCACGCCAACCGGACGGAGTGCACGGACTCTCGCAGCTGCACCGACTCGATCCCGCCGCCTGGAACGACGCGGCGTGGACGGGTCGGCAACTCCCCGGCAGCGTGGTGTACGAACTGCACATCGGTACGTTCACCGAGGCCGGTACCCTCGACGCCGCCATCGACCGTCTCGATCATCTCGTCGACCTCGGCGTCGACTTCGTCGAGCCGATGCCGGTCAACGCGTTCAACGGCGCCCACGGATGGGGCTACGACGGAGTCCTCTGGTACGCCGTGCACGAGCCGTACGGAGGACCCGACGCACTGCAGCGTTTCGTCGACGCCGCGCACGCGCGCGGACTCGGTGTGATACTCGACGTGGTGTACAACCACCTCGGACCGTCCGGAAACCATCTGGGTCGGTTCGGCCCGTACCTCACCGGAACCGGCAGGTGGGGCCGGACCGTCAATCTCGACGGTCCCGACTCCACTCGGGTACGCCGCTACATCATCGACAATGCGCTGCGCTGGTTCCGCGACTTCCACGTCGACGCACTGCGTCTCGATGCGATACACGAACTGCTCGACCACTCCGCAACCCACATTCTCGAAGAGCTGGCGATCGAAACATTCAGCCTCTCCGCGCATCTCGGGCGCCCGTTGACGCTGATCGGGGAGAGCAACCTCAACGATCCACGTCTGATCACGCCGCGCTCTGCAGGCGGGCACGGATTGGACGCCCAGTGGGACGACGACATCCACCATGCCGTGCACGCCGCCGTCTCGGGTGAACGACAGGGATACTACGGCGATTTCGGATCGCTGGACTGCCTGGCCCGCACCCTTCGACACGGATTCTTCCACGCCGGAACGTATTCCAGCTTCCGCGGGCGTGTCCACGGACGCCCGATCGACACCCGCCGCACCCCGGCGAGTTCGCTGCTGGCGTACACGTGCACGCACGACCAGGTGGGTAACCGCGCGCTCGGCGACCGTCCCGGTCGCTACCTCGACCACGGGCAACTCGCGATCAAAGCGGCGCTGATCCTGATGTCGCCCTACACTCCCCTGTTGTTCATGGGCGAGGAGTGGGGCGCGAGCACCCCGTTCCCGTACTTCACCGCGCACCCCGAACCCGAACTCGGCGCAGCCGTCGCGGCCGGGCGGCGCAGCGAGTTCGCCCGACACGGCTGGGACGCCGACACCGTTCCCGACCCCCAGGATCCGGCCACCTTCCGAGGCGCGGTACTGCGCTGGGACGAACGGACCGCACCGGGGCATGACGATCTGCTCACCTGCTATCGGGACCTGCTCGCCCTGCGTCGGTCACGACCCGAGCCGACCGATCCGTGGCTCGACCACCTTCAGGTCGACTACGACGAGGACGAACGCTGGATCGTCGTGTACCGGGGCGACATCCGCGTGGCCTGCAATCTCGGTCCCGATCCCGTCACCGTCCCCGTCGGCGGCACACCGCTGATCTCGTGGGAACCACCGGTCGTCAATCGCACACGCTCGGCGGCCCTGATCCCCGGGCACTCGTTCACCGTCTTCGATGCCGCCGGGCCGACCCCCGATCAGGTCAGATAGCGGTACGCCGGCGAACCCGGCTCGAGTCGTTGCGCATCGATGCGCGACGCGTCCATGCGCGCGAGCAGCGGAGCGAGACCGTCGGCGGTCCCGAGCTCGATACCGACGAGCGCCGCACCCGTCTCGCGATTGTTGCGTTTGACGTACTCGAACAGCGTGATGTCGTCGTCCGGCCCGAGGACCTCGTCGAGGAAGCGACGCAGCGCGCCCGGCTCCTGCGGGAAGTCGACGAGGAAATAATGCTTGAGTCCGCGGTGCACGAGCGACCGTTCGATGACCTCACCGTACCGTGACACGTCGTTGTTGCCACCCGAGATCAGGCACACCACCGTCGCCCCCGGTTCGAGCCGCAACTGTTCGAGCGCGGCGACGGACAACGCCCCCGCGGGCTCCGCGATGATCCCCTCGTTCTGGTACAGCTCGAGCATCGCGGTGCACACCGCACCCTCGTCGATCTGCCCCATCCCGAACGATGCCGCACCGAGAGAATCCTGCACGATCGTCGCCACCAGCGGCAGGCTCGAGTGCGACACGGCCTCGGCGCCGAGACGCGCAACCACCGAATACGGCACATCACCGATGCGTTTGACGGCGGTGCCGTCCACGAACGGTTCGACCTCCGGCAACGTCACCGGCCCACCGGCGATCAACGCCGCCGTCATCGACGCCGCCCCCGCCGGTTCGACACCGACGATCGACGTCTTCGGCGACCGTTCGTGCAGGTACGCGGCGATACCCGCCAGGAGACCCCCACCGCCGACGGGCACGATCACGAGGTCCGGTGGTGACGGCAGCTGATCGAGGATCTCCCGCGCGATCGTGCCCTGCCCCGCCGCGGTGCGCACGTCGTCGAACGGGGCGATCATCGTCGCCCCCGTGCGGCGCGCGTCGTCCTCGGCGGCGGCGGCGGCCGCGTCGAAGGTGTCGCCGACCGCGATGAGTTCGACGAACTCCCCACCGTGCGCCCGGATCCTGTCGCGCTTCTGTTTCGGGGTGCGGGTCGGCACGAAGATCCGCCCGGCGATCCCCATCGAACGGCACGCGTACGCCACACCCTGCGCGTGGTTGCCGGCGCTCGCCGCGACCACCCCCGCGGCGCGTTCGGACTCGCTGAGCTGCGCCATCACGTTGTAGGCACCGCGCAGCTTGAACGAACGCACCCGGGTGAGATCCTCACGTTTGAGGTAGATCCGAGCACCGGTGAGCTCCGACAGTCGCGGGCTCGACTCGAGCGGAGTGGCGGTGACCGCCGGCGCGATCCGTTCCGCGGCCGCATCGATGTCGGCCACGTTCAGCGCGATCTCACGCACCGAATCTGCAGCGTGCGTCATCGAATCTGCGGTCTGCGGGGTTGTCGTCACCCGTTCAATGCTGCCACCGACGGGGTCCTCGGGCCAACGCGGGGTCACGAACCGAACTGCGAGGGCCTCGGCACGTTGCGCAGGTTGGACTTCGCCATCTGCACGGCCTCACCGACCCCGCCGTTCATGACGATCTTCGACATGGCCAACGCGAAACCCTTCACCTGTCCGCCCGTGATGGTCGGCGGCAACGACAACGCCATCGGGTCGGTCACCACGTCGACCAGCGCCGGGCCGTCGTGCGCGAACGCCTCGCGCAGGGTCTGCTCGATCGCACCGGGATCCTCGACGCGTCGCGCGTGGAACCCGAGGGCCTCCGCGACGCGGGCGTAGTCGACCTGCGGTACGTCGACGCCGAAGTCGGCGAGACCGTCGACGAGCATCTCGAGTTTGACCATGCCGAGCGTGGAGTTGTCGAACAGGACGATCTTCACCGGCAGCCGGTACATCACGACGGTGATCAGCTCGCCCAGCAGCATCGACAGGCCACCGTCGCCGCTCACGGACACCACCTGGCGTCCGGGGGCGGCGATCTGCGCGCCGATCGCGTGCGGCAATGCGTTGGCCATCGAGCCGTGCAGAGCCGACGACAGGAACCGGCGGCGACCGTTCGGATTCAGGTACCGCGCCGACCACACGTTGCACATGCCGGTGTCCGCGGTGAACACCGCATCGTCCGCCGCGACATCGTCGAGGATCGATGCGACGTACTCGGGGTGGATCGGGGTGCGCTGCTTGACCGGGGTCGTGTAGGCACCGACGACCTTCTCCATGAGCCCGCGGTGCCGCTCGAGAGTGCGGTCGAGGAAGCGGCGGTCGGACTTGCGGTCGACGAGCGGCAGGAGCGCACCGAGCGTGGCGGCGGTGTCGCCGTGCACGGCCAGGTCCAGGTCGGTGCGGCGCCCGAGCCGGGACGCATCGATGTCGATCTGCGCGGTACGCACGTCCGGCAGGAACTGGTCGTACGGGAAGTCCGTGCCGATCAGCAGGAGCAGATCCGCGCCGTGCATCCCGTCGTGCGCGGCACCGTACCCGAGCAGACCGGTCATGCCGACGTCGAACGGATTGTCGTACTGGATCCATTCCTTGCCGCGGAGGCTGTGCCCGACGGGCGCACCGACCGCATCCGCGAGCGCGAGGACCTCGTCGCGGGCGCCGCGCACCCCCGCACCCGCGAAGATCGCGACCGTGTCGGCGGCGTTGATCGCGTCGGCGAGAGCGCGGACATCGGCGTCCGCGGGGACGACCGTCGGCACACCGGTACGCACGAGTCGCGGGGCCGTGCCGGCTGCGGGCAAGGACGCGATGTCGCCGGGCAGCGTGACGACGGCGACGCCCGGGCCGGCCGACGCGTGGGTCATCGCGCTGTGGACGACCCGCGGTGCCTGCACCGGTCCGCTGATCAACTCGGTGTACGTCGAGCACTCCACGAACAGCCTGTCGGGGTGCGTCTCCTGGAAGTATCCCGAACCGATCTGCTCCGACGGGATGTGCGAGGCGATGGCGAGGACCGGGGCACCCGAGCGGTGCGCGTCGTACAGGCCGTTGATCAGGTGCAGATTCCCCGGGCCGCACGAACCGGCGCACACCGCGAGCTCTCCGGTGAGCTGGGCATCCGCCGCGGCCGCGAACGCCGCCGCCTCCTCGTGCCGCACGTGGATCCAGTCGATTCCGCCCTCGGATGAGCCGCCCGTGCGGCGCACCGCGTCGACGACGGGGTTGAGGCTGTCGCCGACGATGCCGTAGATCCTGCGTACACCTGCATCGACGAGCTGGCCGACCAGTTGATCGGCCACGGTACGTGCTGCCATCTGTGCCTCCTGCTGCTGTGCGGGGCCTCCTGCTGCCGTGCGGGCGGACGCGGCCCACCGCCTGATCAGGGGTGTTCGAGCGATCAGGGACGTTCGAGTACGAAGACGGGGATCTCGCGATCGGTCTTCTTCTGGTAGTCGGCGTAGTCGGGGAACGCGGCGACCGCCCGTTCCCACCACCGCGCCTTCTCCTCGCCGTGGACCTCACGTGCGACCAGGTCGTGCACCTCGGTGCGGTCACGCAACTCCACATGCGGATCGGCAACCACGTTGTGGTACCAGACCGGGTTCTTCGGTGCGCCGCCGAGCGACGCGACGACCGCGTAGACCCCGTCGTGCTCGACCCGCATGAGCGGGGTCTTGCGGATCTTGCCCGTCTTCGCTCCCCGCGTGGTCAGAACGACGACCGGCATCCCGTTGAGTGTGGTGCCCTCGGTGCCCCCCGAGGATTCGTACTTCGCGACCTGGTCGGCCGCCCACGACGACGGACTGGGCTCGTATTCACCGGAAAGAGGCATGCCACCAGTCAACACGGTCACTGTGATCCACCGCATCGCAGTCGAAAAGTTCGTTGACCCGAATTCTTCGGTCCGCGTATCCTGAAGTCGTTGATCCGGAGACCCTGACAGGAGTTTCCGGTAGCCGCGACGACAGGACAGGAGCCGAGATGATCGCCCTCGACCCGCTCACCCGCCGCGGAGGCCGCATCGCGACCGTCGACATCGCCGGAACAGCCTGGCCCCTCTACAAACTCGAAGCCGTCGCGGTCGGCGCGGTCGGTCTGCTGATCCTCGCCGTCGTCACGACGGACGCCCAGACGTCCGTGCTCGGCGCGGCGGCGATCGCGACCGTCACCTGGTTCGTGCGCCTGGCCCACTACCGCCGCGACGACCGGCCCGGCGAGACCTCCGGCACGACCTCGCCGTAGCCACCCGCCGGCGACGACGCTCAGCTCGCGAGGCAGCCCGGCCCGAGCAACGCCTTGAGATCACCCATCAGCGCCGACGACGGCTCCACCCGCAGACTGTCGTCCACCTTGAACAACGTGACCTTGCTCCCCGCGATCAGCCGGACGTGCACATCCGACGTACCCGGATGCCGGGTCAGCACGTTCTTGAGGGCGCCCACCTTGTCGGGGGTGCACAGCCGGGTCGGCATCGACACCGCCACCGGCTTCGCCACCCCCACCTGTGACAGGTCCGGAACCGCGAGGTCGTTGGCGATCAGCGAGATCCGGTCGTCGCGGATCGACACCCGCGCCTTCACCAGGACCACGGAGTCCTCGACCACGTCCATCCCGTACACCGCGTAGGACTGCGGGAAGAACAGCACCTCGATACCGCCGGTGAGATCCTCGAGCTGCGCCGACGCCCACGCCAGACCGTTCTTGTTGATCCGCCGGTTCACCGATGCCAGGATCCCGCCGACCGTGACCTGCGTGCCGTCCTTGATGTCGCCCTCGAGAATCGCCGGGATCGGAGTGTCGGCCTGCGCGGCCAGCACGTGCTCGACACCGTTGAGCGGATGCCCCGACACATACAGGCCGAGCATCTCCCGCTCCAACGCCAGCCGATGCTTGCTGTCCCACTCCTCGTCGGGGATCTTCACGTTGAACACCGACGTCACCGATTCGTCGGCGTCGGCACCACCGAACAGGTCGAACTGTCCGATGGCCTCGGCCTTCTTGGTGCTCATCACCGCGTCGATCGCGTCCGAATGCACGAGCATCAGGCCCTTGCGCGGATGCCCCAGCGAATCGAACCCACCGGCCTTGATCAGCGACTCGGTGACCTTCTTCGAACACGCCAACGCGTCGATCTTGCCGAGATAGTCGGAGAAATCGGAGAAGGCCCCCTTCTCCTCCCGCGCCCGGATGATCGACCCGACGACATTCGCACCGACGTTGCGCACCGCGCCCATACCGAACCGGATGTCCTCACCGACCGCCGCGAAGTCCACCCGGGACGCGTTGACGTCCGGCGGAAGCACCGTGATACCCATCTTGCGGCAGTCCGCGAGATACGACGCTGCCTTGTCCTTGTCGTCACCGACGGAGGTGAGCAGACCCGCCATGTACTCGGCCGGGTAGTTCGCCTTCAGATACGCCGTCCAGAACGACACCAGCCCGTACCCGGCGGCGTGCGACTTGTTGAACGCGTACCCGGCGAACGGGAGGATCGTGTCCCACAGCGCCTTGATGGCGTCCTTGCCGTAGCCGTTGGCGAGCATGCCCTCCTCGAAGCCCTCGAATTCCGCGGCCAGGACCTCGGCCTTCTTCTTACCCATCGCTCGACGCAGAATGTCGGCTCGCCCCAGGCTGTAGCCGGCGACCTTCTGCGCGATCTGCATGATCTGCTCCTGGTACACGATCAGACCGAACGTGTCCTTCAGGATGTCCTTCAGCGGCTCCTCGAGTTCCGGATGGATCGGCTTGACCTGCTGCCGCCCGTTCTTGCGGTCCGCGTAGTCGTTGTGGGCGTTCATGCCCATCGGACCCGGCCGGTACAGCGCGAGCACCGCGACGATGTCCTCGAAACCGGTCGGCTGCATGCGGCGCAGCAGGTCACGCATGGCGCTGCCGTCGAGTTGGAACACACCGAGCGTGTCGCCGCGGGCCAGCAGTTCGTACGTCGCCTCGTCCTCGAGCGGGAGGGTGTCGAGGTCGATGTCGATCCCGCGGTTCTCCTTGATCAACTCGATCGCGTCGCCGATCACCGTGAGGTTCCGCAGACCCAGGAAGTCCATCTTCAACAGGCCGATGGCCTCACACGACGGATAATCCCAGCCGGTGATGATCGCGCCGTCCTGCGCGCGCTTCCACACCGGAATCGCGTCCATCAGCGGTTCCGACGACATGATCACCGCACACGCGTGCACACCCGCATTGCGGATCAGCCCCTCGAGACCGAGCGCCGTGTCGTAGATCTTCTTCACGTCGGGGTTCGAGTCGATCAACTGGCGAACCTCCGCGGCCTCCTTGTACCGCTCGTGACTCGGATCGGTGATACCCGACACCGGGATGTCCTTCGCCATGATCGGCGGCGGCAACGCCTTGGTGATCTGATCGGCGATCGCGAAACCCGGCTGACCGAACTGCACACGAGCCGAGTCCTTGATCGCGGCCTTCGTCTTGATGGTGCCGAACGTGATGACCTGCGCGACCTTGTCGGTGCCCCACTTCTCCGACGCGTACCGCACCATCTCACCGCGACGACGGTCGTCGAAGTCGATATCGATATCGGGCATCGACACACGCTCGGGGTTGAGGAACCGCTCGAACAGCAGGCCGTGCGGAATCGGGTCGATGTTCGTGATGCCCATCGCGTACGCGACGAGCGAACCCGCGGCCGAACCACGCCCCGGGCCCACCCGGATCCCGACGTCCCGGGCATGATTGATCAGGTCGCCGACCACCAGGAAGTAGGCGGGGAACCCCATCTCGTTGATGACGCCGATCTCGTAGTCGGCGCGCGCGAGGTATTCCTGCGGCGGGCCGCCCGGGAATCTCCGGTCGAGGCCGCGCAGCACCTCGTGGCGCAGGAAGGACTGCTGGGTGTGCCCCTCCGGCACCGGGAAGATCGGCATCCGGTCGTGGTGCTTCCACACGTCCTCGTAGGACTGCACACGCTCACCGATGAGAACGGAGTTGTCGCACGCGCCGGGCACCTCCGAATCCCACAGCGCGCGCATCTCCTGGGCCGACTTGAGGTAGTAGCCGTCGCCGTCGAACTTGAAGCGCGTCGGATCCGACAGGGTCTTGCCCGTCTGGATGCACAGCAACGCCTCGTGGTTCTCGGCGGCGTCCTTGGTGACGTAGTGGCAGTCGTTCGTCGCCAGCGGCCGGATGTCGAGCTTGCGGCCGATCTCGAGCAGGCCCTCCCGGACACGACGTTCGATCGACAGTCCGTGATCCATCAACTCCAGGAAGAAGTTGTCCTTCCCCCAGATCTCCTGCCACTTCGCGGCGGCCTCCAACGCCTCACGGTCGTGCCCGAGCCGCAACCGGGTCTGGATCTCCCCCGACGGGCATCCCGTCGTCGCGATGATGCCCTCGTGATGCTCGGCGATCAGCTCCTCGTCCATGCGCGCCCACTTGCCGAGCTGTCCCTCGATGGATGCCAACGACGACAACTTGAACAGGTTCCGCAGGCCCGTCGCGTTCTCCGCGACCATCGTCATGTGCGTGTACGCACCCGAACCCGACACGTCGTCCGATTTCTGACTGCGGTCGCCCCACAGCACACGCTTGGTGTCGAACCGCGACTCCGGGGCCACGTACGCCTCGATACCGATGATCGGTTTGATCCCGAACTTCGTCGCCGTGTTGTAGAACTCACTGGCCCCGTACATGTTGCCGTGGTCGGTCATCCCGACCGCGGTCATCCCCAACCGCTCCGCCTCCTTGAACAACGGCCCGACCTTCGCGGCGCCGTCGAGCATCGAGTACTCGGTGTGGTTGTGCAGATGAACGAACGAGTCAGCCACGCGTGTCACTCCCGGAAAGTCAGTGGGCATCACGAGTGTAGGCCGTGCCGGGGACGGGCTCGGTCAGGCACACCGCAGCCGCTGCGGCACCCACGGGTGGTATGGCGACACCCACCGCGCCGGGCGCTCTCGACCGCCCCTGCCCCGGGCGGTCGAGAGCGTCGCGCCGATACCTCGACGCACCCCTCAGGTCAGTGGGACGTCCCGTCGGTGTCGCCTCCGGCGCCCGCCGCCCGCCTGTGCCGGAGGTAGCGGCGGGCACCGAGGACCGCGGCACCGACACCGGCACCGCCGACGAGAATCCCGACGATCAGCGCCAGGAACAGCGGAGCGGTGTCCCCGTCGTCACCGAGGCCGATCATGCTGCCGACGAGGAACCCGAACAGCGGCGCGAGTGCGGCGACGATCGCACCACCGACGATCGCCCAGAATCCGGGCGGGACGGGTTCGAGGACGATGCGGCGTCCGGGACGGTCGGCGCCTGCGGTACCGGTGCTCATCGCTGCTCGCTTCCGTCGACGGTGACGCCGGGCCGGTGCCCGTTGGTGTGCGCCGGCGCGGCCGGCGTGCGGAACTTGTCGAGGAACGGGCCCACGATGTCGATCGGAATGGGGAACACCACCGTCGAGTTCTGATCGGCACCGAGCTCGAGAAGTGTTTGCAGATACCGCAGTTGAAGACTCGCCGGACTCTCGCTGAGGGTCTTGGCGGCATCACGCAGTTCCGTCGACGCCTGCAGTTCCCCGCGGGCACTGATGACCTTGGCGCGACGTTCACGTTCGGCTTCGGCCTGACGCGCCATCGCGCGTTGCATCGCCTCCGGGATCTCGACGTCCTTGATCTCCACGACGTGCACCTCCACACCCCACGGCTCGGTCTGCTTCGCGATCGAGGTGGCGAGATCCTCGTTGAGGTCGTCGCGGTGCGCGAGCAGGGTGTCGAGATCGGTGCGTCCGACCACCGACCGCAGGGCGGTCTGCGCGATCTGCGACGTCGCGACGGCGTGGTTCTCCACCGCCATCACCGACTGCACCGGATCGGTGACCTTGAACAGGACGACGGCGTTGACGCGGGCGGGCACGTTGTCGCTGGTGATCACCTCCTGGGGCGGGATCGTGAGGGTGACCACGCGCAGATCCACCCGGACGAGCTTGTCCAGCCCGGGCAGGACCGCGACGACCCCCGGTCCGAGCGGGGCACGGAGTCGCCCGACGCGGAAGGCCACCCCGCGTTCGTATTCCTTGATGATCCGCACCGAGGCGAGCAGATACACCACCAGTACCGTGACGATCACAGCGGCGATCATCATGCCGATTCCTTCCCTTCCGTTCGGTGATCCGACGCATAGCGGGTGCGTCGCCCGGCCGCCGCGGCGGCGGCTTCCTCGTTCTCGTCGAGCGATTCGTCCACGGTCAGTGACCGCATGCCCTCGGGCATGTGGACCTTGCTGCGCCACAGGTGCGAGAACAGCGGAACACTGATCAGCGCGGCGAGGACCGCGGCGGCGGCGAGGACGAGCAGTCCCGTCGTACCCGGCCCGTTCACCGCAACGGTGATCGGCCAGATGAACCCGAACACCACTGCCGCGCAGGCGATACCGCGGTAGAAGCGGGCGGCTTCCGATGCCGGCCACGCTTCGACCGATCGTTGCACCTCCCGGCCGAGGTACGACGAGGTGCAACTGTCCTTGACGGGGCAGCTGTTGCACACCGTCGGGCTCGCCCGGTACCGCATGATCCGGTTGTCCGGGTCGAAGGACTGCGGCCACAACCACTGGTCCTCCGGACACAACCACGCGTCGTGATGCTCGTGGTAGACGAACCCCGACAGGGACCCGCCCTCCGATGCGGAGGCGACGCTGCGGGCGACCCGGTCGATGGCATATCCGAGAGCGACCATGAACAGGCAGTAGCCGGCGGCGAGCCAGACGTCGGAGCCGACGGCGCTCAGGGCGGTCACGGCTCCTCCCGTTCACTGTCGCCCGGAACGTCCCTGCGGTCGGAGGCGTAGCGGCTGCGGGAGTCCGGGAGTTCGGTTTCGTCCTCGGACGTGTCGGTGATTCCGATTCCGGTGCCGGCGCCGACCCGGATACCGGTGCGGTCCTCGTAGGCGTCGGGATGCTCCTCGACGTACAACGTCTCGGGTTCCAGTTCGGTCGCGGTGGCCTTGATTCCGTAACGCACACCCAGATACGCGATCCACAGGAACG
>NZ_JAIYEP010000038.1 GCF_020515525.1 Rhodococcus yananensis | reverse complement strand
CTTCCGATCGTGCAGATACAGCACGGCGGCGCGACGTTCGGTGGCCCCCACCGTGACCCGCTCGACGGGGCGCCCCGCGAGCACGGTCCGCCGTGTGACGGTGCCCGCCGGGCACCGCTGCACCGGCGCGAGCAGTTCGAGGATCCGCCGTTGCGCGACGAACGGCAGCCGCGGGTGCAGGGCGATCCGGAACAGCGGGCGCAGGAGCCTGCGTGCCGCGGCGGGTGACAACGTCGGGGTCGGTACGGGCATGGCTCAGGCTAGCCCTTCGGGAGCACCCGGGCGGTCACGAACGCAACGATGCGCTGGTAGGACGGTCCGACGAGTCGCACCCAGGCGTCGAGCAGTTTCGCGTCGGCGCCGATGAGCACGCGTCCCCTGTTGCGGCGCACACCGTCGACGATGGTCCTGGCGGCGTCCTCGGGGGTGGTGCGCGCCAACCTCTTGTCGAAGAACTGTGCGAAGGACGCCTGATCGTCGCCGTCGGGTACGGCGGCATTGCGGGCGATGGCCGTCTTGATCCCGCCCGGATGCACGCACGTCACCTGCACCGGGTGCTTCGCGACGAGCATCTCCTGACGCAGTGCCTCGGTGAATCCGCGCACCGCGAACTTCGCGGCGTTGTAGGCGCTCTGCCCGGGGATCGCCAGCAGCCCGAACAGGCTCGACACGTTCACGAGGTGTCCGTCGCCCGATGCGATCAGGTGCGGCAGGAACGCGTGGGTGCCGTTGACGACGCCCCAGAAGTCGACGTCCACGACACGTTCGAAATCCTTGAACTCGGAGCGTTCGAACTCGCCGTGGAACGCGATCCCGGCGTTGTTGTAGACCTGGTTGACCACCCCGTAGTGCGCGACCACCGACTCGGCGTACGCGACCACCTTCTCGCGCTGCGTGACGTCGAGGGTGTCCGACTTGACCTCGGCGCCCAGATCACGTGCGAGCCGCACCGTTTCGTCGAGCCCGACGACGTCGACGTCGGACAGCGCGAGCCGCGCGCCCTTCGCCGCGAGGTCGAGTGCCAGGGCGCGCCCGATCCCTGATCCGGCACCGGTGACGACGGCGACCCGTCCGGTGAATTCGCTCATTTGGCTGCTGCCTTCCGGGGAGTGCGGGTCTTCTTCGGTGCGGCCGGGGCCGGTGCGGATTCGACGGTGACGGGCGCCGGCGGGAGATCCGCAGCCGCGACGCTGCGGTACGCCGCGAGATCGAATTCCTTGGTGATCCGGCGGAACTCGAACGTGAACCCGGGCCACAGCGTGGTGTTGTTGCCGTGCTTGTCGAGGTACCAGCTGGCACACCCGCCGTTGCTCCACACGCTGGTGCGCAGCGCGTCCTGCAGGGAACGGTTGTACTCGCTCTGGCTGTCCTCGCGCACCTCGATGGTGCCGATGCGGTGGCTGTCGATGGTGCGGATCGCGTCGGTGACGTAGTTCAACTGCGATTCGATCATGTAGACCATCGAGGTGTGGCCGAGCCCGGTGTTGGGGCCGACGAGGAAGAACATGTTGGGGAACCCGGCGACCGCGCTGCCCTTGTACCCCTGCATCCCGGTGGCGTCGAAGACGTCGGCGAGCGATCGGCCGTCCTTGCCGAAGATGCCGGCGAACGTGGGGGAGTCGGTGACGTGGAAGCCGGTGGCGACGATGATCGCGTCGACCTTCCGGACGGTGCCGTCGCGGGTGACGATGCCGTCGGCGGTGACCTCGGCGATGCCGTCGGTGATCAGGTCGACGTTCGGCCGTGCGAGGGCGGGGTAGTAGTTGTTCGAGATCAGCATGCGCTTGCAGCCGATCTGGAAGTTCGGGGTGACCTTGCGGCGCAGTTCCCGATCGCGGATCTGGCGCCGGATGTGGGCGCGAGCGGCAAGTTCCAGCGGCTTCAGGAAGACGGGTGCCTTCGCGAGGCCGACGACCTGGGTCTCGCGGGTGACGTACTGCAGGGCGCGGGACAGTCGCTGGAACCCGGGGACGTGACGGAACGCGAATCGCTCGACGGGGGTGTACTCGCGGTCGGCGCGGGGCATCACCCACGGCGCGGTGCGCTGGTAGACGTCGAGGTGCGCGACCTTGCCGGCGATGGCGGGCACGATCTGGATGGCGGAGGCGCCGGTGCCGATGACGGCGACCCGCTTGCCGGCGAGGTCGGCGTCGTGGTTCCAGCGGGCCGAGTGGAAGATCTCGCCCTGGAAGTTCTCGATGCCGGTGATGTCGGGCAGCGAGGGTTCGCAGAGGGCGCCGACCGCGCTGACGACGACCCGCGCGCTGATGTCGCCGTGGTCGGTGGTGACGTCCCACCGGTGGGTGGTGGTGTTCCAGTGCGCGGATTTCACCTCGCAGCCGAACTCGATGCGCCGGCGCACGTCGTAGCGGTCGGCGACGGACTCGATGTAGGCCTGGATCTCGGGCTGCGGCGAGAACGATCGGGTCCACTCGGGGTTGAGCGCGAAGGAGTACGAGTAGAGGTTGGACGGCACATCGCAGGCGGCGCCGGGGTAGGTGTTGTCGCGCCAGGTGCCGCCGACGTCGTGTCCGCGCTCGAGGACCAGGAAATCCTTGCCGGCGCGGGCGAGGCGGATGGCGGCGCCCAGTCCGGCGAACCCGCTGCCGATGATGAGGGTGTCGACCTGGCGGGTGCCCGCACCCGAGGAGGTGTCTGTAACCGGGAGACTCATGTAAGTGAGCGTAGGGGCTTGTTGAGACGCGGTCAACAGTTTGTTGACCCGAATTCAATAGGAGTGCTTGCATGGGTGTCGTGAGCAGTCACAGGAAGACGACGGATGACGGGAACACCACGCCCCGACGCACCCGGCTGAGCCCCGAACAACGCCGCGCCCAGCTGATCGATCTCGGCGTGGAGATGCTCGCGACCAGACCCATCGAGCAGATCTCCGTCGAGGAGATCGCCGACCGCGCCGGTGTGTCACACGGATTGCTGTTCCACTACTTCGGGTCCAAACACGGCTACCACGTCGCGCTCGTCCGGCACATCAGCCGCGAGATGATCGCCCACACGGCGCCGGACGAGAGCCTCCCGCCCCTCGACATGCTGCGCGGCACCCTCGTCGCCTACGTCGAGTACGTCACCGAGCGCCGCGACGCCTACGTGTCGATGCTTCGCGGCTCCACCAGCGGCGACCCCGAGATGCGCGAGATCTTCGAGGCGACCCGTACCGCGATGGTCGAGCGGACCGTCGCGCACCTGCCCGCGATCGGGATCCGGACCGGTCCGGCGGTGCGGCTCGCCGTACACGGATGGGTCGCCTTCGTCGAGGACACGACCATCGTGTGGCTGCGTGATCACGCCGAACCGGCTGCATCCGCAGACCAGGTGATCAGCCGCGACGAGTTCATCGACCTCGCTGTCTCGGCGCTGCCGGCCGTCACCCTCGCCGCCCTCGCCTCCGGTGACTCGCAGAACCCTACTCTCGACGAATTCGTCCTCTGACGACGGCGCAGGCCGGGCCGGCGTCCCTGAGGACGACCGGCCCGGCCTGCTGTGAGAACCGTCGGCGCCGAGGCGCGAACGGGGCCTACCTGGTGGGAACTGCAGCTAGCGCGCGAACGCCTTCTCGATGATCTCCTGCTGCTCCACGGCGTGGACCTTGCTCGAGCCGGAGGAGGGCGCCGACATCGCGCGCCGCGACACCCGCTTGACACCGCTCAGGTGGTCCGGCAGGAGCTCCGGCAGCGCGAGACCCAGGAACGGCCACGCACCCTGGTTGGCCGGCTCCTCCTGCACCCAGTAGAACTCGGTGGCGTTCGGGTACCGATCCAGAGTTTCTGCGATCCGTCGACGCGGCACCGGGTACAACTGCTCGATGCGGACGATCGCGATGTCGTCGCGATTCTCCTTCTGCTTCTTCGCCAGCAGCTCCCAGTAGAGCTTGCCGGAGGTCAGCAGGACGCGGGTCGCCTTCGACCGGTCGGCGGTGTTGTCCTCGTAGGGGACCTCTTCGAGGACCGAGCGGAACTTGCCCTGCGTGAAGTCGGAGACGTTGCTGACTGCGGCCTTGTTGCGCAGCATCGACTTCGGCGTGAACACGACCAGCGGGCGGCGGATGCCGTCGAGGTGGTGGCGACGCAGCAGGTGGAAGTAGCTGGCGGGCGTCGACGGTACCGCGACGGTCATCGAGCCCTCGGCGCACAGCTGCAGCCAACGCTCGATTCGGCCGGAGGTGTGGTCGGGTCCCTGCCCTTCGTGACCGTGCGGCAGCAGCAGCACGACGTCCGAGAGCTGACCCCACTTCGCTTCACCGGACGAGATGAACTCGTCGATGATCGACTGGGCGCCGTTGACGAAGTCGCCGAACTGGGCCTCCCACAGGACGAGCGCGTCGGGGTTGCCCACCGAGTAGCCGTACTCGAAACCCAGGCCCGCGTACTCGGTCAGCGCCGAGTCGTACACCAGGAAGCGTCCGCCCTGACCGGACTCGTTGGCGACACGCGCCAGCGGGCTGTACTCGTCGCCGGACTTGCGGTCGATGAGCACCGAGTGACGCTGCGTGAACGTGCCGCGACGCGAGTCCTGGCCGGCGAGACGCACCAGCGCGCCCTGCTCGGCGAGGGAGCCGAACGCGAGGAGTTCGGCGAATGCCCAGTCGATGTGGCCGTTGACGGCCATGTCACGGCGCTTCTCGACGACCGGCTTGACGCGCGGGTGCACGGTGAAGCCCTCGGGCACGTCGGCGAACGCGTCGCCGATACGCTCGAGCACGGCCGGTTCGACGGCGGTCGTCAGGCGCGGTGCCGGGGTCTGGTCGAGTTCGACGGACTCCGACGGCTCCGGCTGGAACTTCTCGAGTTCCCGCACCTCGTTGAAGACCCGCTCCAACTGACCCTGGTAGTCGCGCAGGGCGTCTTCGGCTTCCTTCAGCGAGATGTCGCCGCGGCCGATCAGGGCCTCGGTGTAGCTCTTGCGGACGCTGCGCTTGGTGTCGATCACGTCGTACATCGCCGGCTGGGTCATCGACGGGTCGTCGCCCTCGTTGTGGCCGCGACGGCGGTAGCAGATCATGTCGATGACGACGTCCTTGTGGAACTTCTCGCGGAAGTCCACGGCCAGCTTCGCCACCCACACACACGCTTCGGGGTCGTCGCCGTTGACGTGGAAGATCGGCGCGCCGATCATCTTGGCGACGTCGGTGCAGTACTCCGACGACCGCGAGTGCTCGGGTGCGGTGGTGAACCCGACCTGGTTGTTGACGACGATGTGCACGGTGCCGCCGGTGCGGTAGCCGCGCAGCAACGCGAGGTTCAGTGTCTCGGCGACCACACCCTGACCGGCGAACGCGGCGTCGCCGTGCAGCAGCAGCGGCATGACGGTGAATCCGCCCTCACCCTTGTCGAGGATGTCCTGCTTCGCGCGGACCAGGCCCTCGAGGACCGGGTTGACGGCCTCGAGATGCGACGGGTTCGCGGTGAGCGACACCTTGATGTCGTTCTCCCCGAACATCTGGATGTAGGTGCCCTCGGCACCCAGGTGGTACTTCACGTCACCGGAGCCGTGTGCGGCGGCCGGGTTGAGGTTGCCCTCGAACTCGGTGAAGATCTTCGAGTACGGCTTGCCGACGATGTTGGCGAGCACGTTGAGGCGACCGCGGTGCGGCATCGCGATCGCGACCTCGTCGAGCTGATGCTCGGCGGCCTGGTCGATGATCGAGTCCATCATCGGAATGACCGATTCGGCGCCCTCGAGCGAGAACCGCTTCTGGCCGACGTACTTGGTCTGCAGGAACGTCTCGAACGCCTCGGCGGCGTTCAGGCGGCTGAGGATGTACTTCTGCTGCGCGACCGTCGGCTTGACGTGGTGGGCCTCGACACGTTCCTGCAGCCACTGCTGCTGTTCCGGTTCGAGGATGTGCGTGTACTCGATGCCGATGTGGCGGCAGTACGCGTCACGCAGCACCGACAGCACGTCGCGCAGCTTCATGCGCTGTTTGCCGTGGAAGCCACCTACGTTGAACTCGCGGTCGAGGTCCCACAGGGTCAGGTCGTGGGTGGTGACGTCGAGGTCGGGGTGCGACCGGAACTTGTCCTTGACGAACTGCAGCGGGTCCGTGTCGGCCATGAGGTGACCGCGGCTGCGGTACGCGGCGATCAGCTCGAGGACGCGCGTGTGCTTGTCGACGAGTCCCTCGGGCACGTCCTTGCGCCAGCGGACCGGCTCGTACGGGATGTGCAGCGTGTGGAAGATGTCGTCGTAGAAGTCGTCGCTGATGAGCAGCTGGTGGACCTGCTTGAGGAACTCACCCGACTCGGCGCCCTGGATGACGCGGTGGTCGTAGGTCGACGTCAGCGTCAGCAGCTTGCCGATGCCCATCTCCGCGATGCGCTCGTCCGACGCACCCTGGAACTCGGCGGGGTACTCCATCGCGCCGGCACCGATGATCGCGCCCTGGCCGTTCATCAGGCGCGGAACCGAGTGGACCGTGCCGATGCCGCCGGGGTTGGTCAGCGAGATCGTCACACCCGAGAAGTCGTCGCCGGTGAGCTTGCCGTCGCGGGCGCGGCGCACGATGTCCTCGTACGCCGAGTAGAACTGCGCGAAGTTCATCGTCTCGCAGTTCTTGATCGCGGCGACGACGAGGGAACGCTGACCGTTCTTGCCGGGCAGGTCGATGGCCAGGCCCAGGTTGGTGTGCGCGGGGACGACGAGGTTCGGCTTCCCGTCGATCTCCGCGAAGTGGTTGTTCATGTTCGGGAACGCCTTGATCGCCTGGACGATCGCGTAGCCGAGCAGATGGGTGAACGAGACCTTGCCGCCTCGGGTGCGGGCGAGGTGGTTGTTGATGACGATCCGGTTGTCGAACATCAGCTTCGCCGGGACCGCGCGCACGCTCGTGGCGGTCGGGATCGACAGCGAGGCATTCATGTTCTTCGCGACGGCGGCAGCGGCACCGCGAAGCACCTTCTTCTCCTCCGCGGCGGCCTTGTCGGCGGACGCGGCCGGGGCCTTCGGCGCTGCCGGCTTCGCGGCGGCGGGCTTCGCGGCGGGCTGGGGGGTCGCCGGCTTCGGAGCAGCAGCTGCCGGAGCGGGGGCGGTCGAGGGTGCCGCGGGGGTGGTCCGGGGGAGGGTGGACTGATCCGAAGCCGAGGTGTCGGCGCCGTTCACACCTCCCGCGACTGCTGCTTCCGGCGAATAGTCGGTGAGGAACTCGTGCCAGCTCGCATCCACGGACGAGGGGTCGTCCTGGAACCGCTGGTACATTTCGTCAACCAACCACTGGTTCTGTCCGAACTGTGATGTAGAGCTGCTGCTCACGGCAGTTGTTCGCCTCGTTTCTTTCTTCGGTACCCGATCGGAGCGCCTGTGCTATGAGGCTAGCCCGCCGCATATGACGATCAGAACCGATCGTCGGCACCGGAGAGCCAGCTCACAGTTTCTGTGTCGATGGGGTCTCCATCGATGACGGTTCTCGACAGCCGATTATTCCCTGTAGGGTGCATCGCCGCAGCATGGACCCCGTTACAAGTTCGAGGTGTGCGCAGTCGCAACGGAACCCGTGCCGACCGCGTCACCCTCGCCGTGCGGAGCACGCGGTCGATCCGGGCGTGCCCCGACCCGTCCGGTCGCCGCGCCTTCCGCGTGGGCCCACAGCCCCGCGTAGATCCCGTCGCCGTCCAACAGGTGCGCGTGCGGACCGCACTCGACGATGCGGCCACCGTCGACCACGACGACCAGATCCGCGCGGGCGGCCGTGGCGAGGCGGTGCGCCACGACCACCGCGGTGCGCCGGCGTGCGAGTGCGGCCCCCGCATCGAGGACGGCGCGTTCCGTCGCGGGGTCGAGGGTGGCGGTCGCCTCGTCGAGCAGCAGCAGATCGGGATCGACGAGTTCGGCGCGGGCCAGCGCGATGAGCTGACGTTGACCGGCGGACAACCCCTGCCCGCGTTCCCCGACCGGATGATGCATCCCGTCGGAGAGTCCCGCGATCATGTCCAACGCGCCCACGGCCCGGGCCGCCGACTCGATGTCGGCGCGGTCCGCGTCGGGTCGCCCGAACGCGATGTTGCTCGCGACCGTTCCGGTGAACAGGTGGGCCTCCTGCGGCACCACACCGAGCCGGTGACGGTACGCGTGCAGCGGGAAGTCGCGCAGATCGGTTCCGTCCACACGCACCGCGCCGGCCGTCGGGTCGTAGAACCGGGCGAGGAGCTTGACGATCGTCGACTTGCCGGCACCCGTCCTGCCGACCAGTGCCACCGTGGTCCCGGCCGGAATGTGCAGATCGACGTCCGTCAGTGCGGGGTCGGCGTCGTCGCGATAGCGGAATCCCACGTCGGCGAGCTGGACTTCACCGCGGAGGTGACCGGTGATCGGCACCGACGCCGTCGATTCCGTCTCGAGGGAACTCTGCGTCCGCAGCAGCTCACCGATCCGCCGCAAGCCCACCCGAGCCTGCTGGTAGCCGTCGAACACCTGGGAGAGCTGCTGGATCGGCCCGAACAGCAGATTCAGGTAGAGGACGAACGCGACGAGCACGCCGGCTGTCGCGGCGCCCGACGCGACCTCCCGCGAACCGACGAGCACGACGGCGGCGAGAGCGAGATCCGACAGCAGCGCGATGAACGGGAAGTACAGGGAGATGGCCCGCTGCGACCGCATCCGGCTGCGCAGATACGAACCGGACCGTTCCGCGAACCGTCGGGCGGCCTCACTCTCGCGCCGGTACGCCTGCGCCGCTCGCAGTCCCGTGACGTTCTCCTGGAAATCAGCATTGACCAGGGATATCCGTTCGCGGGACTGCGCGTACGCGGTGCCCGAGACCTTACGGAACCACAGGGTGGCCACCACCAGCACCGGGACGACCGACAGCACGACCAGCGCGAGCGACGGATCGGTCGCGAGGAGCGCAGCCGAGATCCCGACGAGGGTGAGCACACCGACCACGGCGGTCGACAATCCCGTCTGGATGAACTGGGACAACGCGTCGACGTCCGTGGTCATCCGCGTCATGATGCGACCGGACAGTTCACGCTCGTAGTAATCGAGCCCCAGCCGCTGCAGGTGCGCATAGCTGCGGACCCGCAATCCGAACAGCACCCGCTCACCGGCCTGCGCGGTGAGCACCGTCAACACCGCCACGGCCACCCAACCGACCAGCGCCACCGCGACGCCGACGGCCGTGGCCCGCCACAGTTCACCCGGAGCACCCGGGGTCACCCCGCGGTCCACCGCGAACCGCACGATCGACGGGAACGCGATGTCGGCGAGGGCCTGCACCGCGAGGCACACCACCACGGCGGCCAGCAGCGCCCGGACGGGCCGCAGGGTGCGCCGGAGCGAGAACGTCGGATCGTCGCGACGCAGCTCCGCCGACCGGTACTCCGGGCGGTCCCCGGGTGTGTCCTGCGCCGGTGGCAACGCCGCGACCGACGCGCGCAACTCGGGGGTGGGTGCGATCGCGCCCAACGCCCCACCGATCGGTCCGCCGCCCCCCGGGCCGCGGCCGACACCTCCGCCGGTGCCGGACCGTGGCCCGGACCCGTCGGGCACGGTGCCGAGTTCGGGCCACAGCACCGCCGCCGACGTGTCGGCGGCCTCACCGGGACGGGCCGCGCCGTCCGTCGGCGCCGCAGGGACGCCGTCGGGCGAGAGCAACCGGCGGAACACGGCGCTGCGCCGGTCGAGGTCGTCCACGGTGCCGATGTCCACGATCCGACCGCCGTCCAGGACCGCGACGCGGTCGGCCAGCGCGAGCGTCGACCGACGGTGGGCCAGCACCAGCGTGGTGCGGTCGGGCCGCGACCGCAGGGCCGCGTAGATCGCCGCCTCGGTCTCCGCGTCGACCGCGGAGGTGGCGTCGTCGAGCAGCAACACCCGGGGTTCGAGCAACAGTGCCCGTGCCAGCGCCACCCGTTGACGCTGGCCGCCGGACAATGTGAGGCCGCGCTCACCCACGACGGTGTCGTATCCGTCGGGGAGCGCAGCGATGAACTCGTCGGCGCGCGCGGCGACCGCCGCGGACCGGATCTCCTCGGCGCTCGCGTCCGGGCGTCCCAGAGCGATGTTCGCGGCGATGGTGTCGGAGAACAGGAACGGTTCGTCGAACACGAGGCTCACCGCCTCCCGCAACCGGTCGGCGCGCACCGTCGCGACATCGACGTCGACCCCGCCGGACGTCAGACACACCGACCCGGACGACGGGGCGTAGAAACGGGGGAACAGCAGCGACATCGCGGTCTTGCCCGACCCCGCGGGCCCGACGATCGCAACGGTCTCGCCGGGACGCACCTCGAGATCCAGGCCGCGCAGCACGTCGTGGCCCGGCTCGAACCCGAACGTGACCTCACGCAATGCCAGGCCGAGCGGCCCCTCGGGCACGGGCGCAGGGTCGGCGGGATCGGCGACGTCCGGTTCGGTGTCGATCACCTCGTACACACGCTCGACGGCGGCGCGGGACAGTTGCGCGAGGATCACGACGTGCGCGAGGGTCCGGGTCGTTGCGCTCATCGTCGCGATGTAAGCGGTGAACGCGACGAACGTGCCGACGGTGATCGTGCCGTGCAGCGCGAGCCACCCGCCGGCCGCGATGGTCGCGACGAGCCCCAACTGCGGGATCGCGCTCATCGGTGCCGCGAACCACGCGTTGATGCGGGCGGCGCGGAGCCGCTCCGCGTACAGGGCCCGCCCGTGCTCCTCGAGCCGGTCCACGGCCCGCGACTCCTGACCGAACCCCTTGACGACCCGAACCCCGGTGACGGTCTCCTCGACGTGCTGGGCGAGGTCGGCGGCACGCTGCTGCGCCGACCAGGTCGCCGCGAACACCTTCGGGCGCACCGTGCGCACCAGCAACGCGATCACCGGCACGGTGACGACCGCGATCAACGTGAGCAGCGGCGACAGCGCCGTCATGATCACGAGAGCCAGGACGAACTGGAGCAGGGCGCCGGCGGACATCGGCACCATCGCCAGCAGCCCCTGCACGAGTTGCAGATCGGTGATGGATCGGGACACGACCTGCCCGGTGCGGATCCGGTCCTGGCCGGAACCGTCGAGACGCTGCAACGAACCGAGCAACCGCAACCGCAGATCGTGCTGGACGTCGAGGGACAGCCGGCCCGCCAGCATGCGACGCCCGTACTGGCAGCCGAACCGCACGAGCGCACCGACGGCGATCGCGACGGCCGCGATCACGATCACCGACTGTGCGGCAGCCCGCTCGGTTCCCTGCGAGGTCGCGCTGTCGAGCGCGGCCTTCGTCAGCAGCGGGAACGTGATGTCGATCAGGGCCGCGACGATCGTGGCGGCGAGTGCACCGAACGCGGTCGCGCGGTGTAGCAGGCATTCGGCGCCGAGTCGTCGGACCCAGCCCCGATCGGGGGAATCGAGTGGCATCGCCTCCGACAGTATCGCCGGGTGACGACAAGGTGATCGTCGCGTGCTGCCGGACCGTCAGATCAGGTCACGGCTGCGGGTGCGCCACCAGCCCAGCCCGCAGAGCACGACGGCCCAGGCGACGACCACGAGGGGCGCGGCCGGCCAGCCCGGATGCAACTCGTTGCCGTCACCGGAGAACACGCCGAACAGGGTCGCCGCCGTCGCCTGCGCCGGCAGGATCTGCGCGAGTCCACCGATGTCGAGTCCGTGCAGGATCAGCGAGGTGATCGTCTCCCCGAACGGGACCCACACGCAGATCGCGACGACACTCCCCGTCGTCGAGCCCGTGAGCAGGCCCAGCCCAGCGCCGATCAGCGCCCACAGGGCGGCACAGAGCAGACCCACCGTCAGGACCACCGCGACCTGGCCGCCCGAGGCACCGTCGAAGCCGCCACCGAACATGAGCACGGCCGCTGCCGCGACGATCTCGACGACCGCCCCGTACGCCAGCCCGAACAACGCGGCCGTCGCGAGTTTCGCGGCGATGACGCGGTCGCGTCCGGCGGACATCAACACGGAGGTGGCGAGGGTGTGGTACCGGTACTCGCTGCCGGTGGCGACAGCCCCGAAGAGTGCGGAGAACACGAACACGAGCGTCAACGCGAGGGCGATGCCGACGGCAGCCGCGGCGGCACCGGCGAAACCCTCACCGAGGATCTGCCCGAGATAGCGGAACACGGGCAGTGTCAGCGCGCCGGAGAACACCCCGACGGCGACGGGGACGAGACCGAGGATCCACCAGTACCTCAGCCCCAGCACCTTGCGGAACTCTGCGGTGACGAGTGCGGTCACTGGTGTCCTCCCGATCCGGTCGTCGGCCGCCGGTGCTGATTCAGCCGGTAAACGCCCGGCGGATACCGCGATGTGTCCTGGTGCTGTGGTGGGTCCTGGCGTTGCGGTGGGTTCCGGTGCTGTGGTGGGTCCTCGCGTTGCGAGGTGTCCCGGTGCTGTGGTGGGTTCTGGTGCTGTGGTGGGTCCTGGCGTTGCGGTGGTCCCGGGTCCGGTCCGGCCTGCGGATCGGGTGAGTCATCGGCCTGCGGATCCGGTGAGTCGACGGGGTGCGGGGTCGGCGGCACCACCGTCGGGGTCGGCTGCACCACTGTCGGGGACGGCGGCACCACCGTCGGAGTCGGCTGCGCACCCCACCCCGGAGGTGCGGCCGCGGTGTAGCGGCCGGAGGTCATCGCGAGGAACACCTGCTCGAGATCGACGTGTTCGATGCTCGTCCCGAACAGTTGCACACCGGCGTCGCTCGCGAGCGACGCGATCCGGTCGGGCGCGACACCGACGGCGGCGAGACGCCCGTCCGGCTGGACCTGCACGTCGGTGTGGCCTGCCGCCGCGAGCACCGTGGCCAACCGCACCGGGTCGGACGTGGCGAGCAGTACCCGTGACCGGTACTGCTCCCGCAGGTCGTGCAGGGACGTCTCCGCTACGAGACGGCCGTCGCTGATGATGACCAGGCGGTCGGCCATCTGCTCGACCTCCCGCAGGATGTGGCTGGACACCAGGACGCTGCCCCCGCCCCGCGCGTACGCGACGAGGAAGTCTCGCAGCCACGCCATCCCCTCCGGATCCAGGCCGTTCGCCGGTTCGTCGAGCACCAGGTACCGGGGGGATCCGAGCAGCGCGGTCGCGAGCGCGAGCCGTTGCCGCATACCGAGCGAGAACTCGCCGATCCGCCGACGCGCCACCGACGACAACCCGACCAGGTCCAGGACGTCCCCGGCCCGAGAATCGGGTACTCCCGTCGCGGCGCAGTACACCCGCAGATGGGTTGCGGCGGTGTGCTTGGGATGAGCGCCGCGCGCGTCGAGAACCACACCGACGACCCGCGACGGATTGCCGAGGGACCCGAACGGGACCCCGTCGACGTACGCGGTGCCCGCAGACGGCCGGACCAGGCCGACGAGCATCCCGAGCGTCGTGGTCTTGCCGGAACCGTTGGGGCCGAGGAACCCGGTGATCGTCCCCGGTGGCACCGAGAAACTCAGATCCGAGACGACCGTCCGATCCGCGAACGTCTTCGTCAGCCGATCCACCACGATGCCCGGCGGTGGCGTTCCCGACGAGGTGTACGGCACGTTCGCCGATGGCGCTGTCATGGAATCCCCCCACGGTGCGACGGTGCGGCCGGCCGGTCGGCCGACACGATGCCCGAGCTTACGCAGAATCAGCCGACGAACGGCAGCACCGCGTCGAGGAACGCACCGGGAGAATCGAGCTGCGGGCAGTGCCCCGCGTCGGGGATCACCACCACCCGGCGATCGGTGGTCACGCGGATCCGTCGTGCCGCCGCGGCGGGGGTGAGCCGGTCGTGGGCACCCCACACGAGCAGAGCCGGCACGTCGAGGGCGTGCAACATCTCCGGTGTCGGTAGCCGACCGAGCTCGGCGATGACGGCGGTGCCGACGGCGAGCATGGTGTCGATCTGCTGCCGGGTCGCGTAGTTCGCGGTGAACGCCGCCCGCACGTCGCCGTCCATGCTCGCGGGCCGGTGCATCGCCGCGCGCGCATACAGCGCACCGATGGTGTGCTGCACGAGCGGTGTCGGCAGCGGACGGGAGAGTGATCCGGTGAGCCACGGCGGGATCCGCGCGCCGTGCGTCCACGAGCGGGGGATACCCGCGACGCCCGGCATGTCCGCGAGAACCACCCGGTCCACCGCCTCGGGCCGCGCCGACGCGAACACCATCGCGGTGGTCGCGCCGAGCGAGTTGCCGATCACCGTCACCGGTGCCGTCCGGTCGGCCACCAGCGCGCCGAGCACGTCCACGTAGTGGTCGAGGACCGGGGTGCGCCACTGTCGCCAGCTGCGTCCGAAACCCGGCAGGTCGACGGTGAGCACACGGTGTCGTTCCGCGAGTGCCGGTTCGACCCTGCACCAGGTGCCGCCGTGATCGGAGAAGCCGTGCAACAGCACCACGGTGCGGTCGCCCGACCCCGATTCCCGCACGAACACCGACGCCGACGGCATGCGTGCCCCCTCAGTGCGCGGTGCGGGACGGTAGTTCCGGTACCGCCGGTTGTGGAGGAAGGGCGACGTCGGGCCACACGGTTGGGGCCGGGCCGAACGCGGACCGCGCATTGATGATGGTTCGTTTGCCGATCGTGCGGTTGCCGACACCGCCGATCGCCGCACCGATGCCGGCGGGCACGAGCTTGCCGAGGATCAGGGCGCTCCGCTTCGCCGCGTACTTGCGGATGAACTTCTTCACGAGGGTGTTGTTGACGATCTTCAGCTGCTTGCTGCCGACCTGGGTGGTCAGGGCCTTCGACCAGTTCTCGAGCGAGGTGCCCGTCGCCGCCGCGACGATCTCCTTGCCGGTGTCGCCGAGCGCGACCGCGAGGACCAGAGCACGCCGCTGCTGGTGATCGTGGGGTTCGATGCCGTGTACCGACGCGATCGCCAGGGTCAGCAGCGCCGACGCCTCGAGGAAGAAGACGGCCTCCGCGCCGATCGCCCCGATCGCGGTCAGCGTGCCGATTCCGGGGAACGCCGCGGTGGCACCGGCGGCCGAGCCGCTGCCGGTGACCGCCAGGAGGAACTGCTTCTCGAGCCGTTCGATGATCTGCGCGGGCGTGTCGTCGGGATGCGCGCGTCGGATGTGCTCGACGTACTTCGCGACAGCCGGCCCCTGCAGTCTGCTGCCGTTGTCGAGGAGGTTGACGATGATCTTCTCGACGGCACCGCCGTGTTCGCTCATGGTGGTCTTCGTCCTTGTCTCGGCTCGGGTCGGAACGGGGGTCTACGCTCGACGATGTGGCCGCAACCACACTCGGTGTCGGACGCTCCGACGGTATCCGCCGACTCCCGGCGCCGCCGCTCAGACCGTACATCCGATGGTACGAGGGCTATCGTCTCGAGGGTTTTCCTGCGGGAACCCACCTCGGGTTGCCCTCACCCGACCTGACCGTGGTGCTCACTCTGGGTGCACCGGTCGACATCGCGAGCGCGGCCGCGCCCGGGCAGGCCCCCGGACGGTTCACGACACTCGCCAGCGGGCTCGCCACCGCAGCGGTGGAGATCGCCCACGACGGCAACCAGCACGGCATCCAGCTCGCGGTGACCCCGGCGGGCGCACGCGCCCTGTTCGACGTGCCCACCGCGGCACTCGGAGCGTGGATCGTCGAGCTCGACGACGTGCTCACCGACACCGATCGGCTGCTCGACGGCATCACCGCCGCGTCGACCTGGCAGGGACGTTTCGATGTGCTCGACCGCATCCTGGTCCGCCGGCTCGCCGCTGCCCACACGACCGTCGTGGATCGGTCCCTGGACCGCGCGTGGTCGCTGCTCGTGCACGGGCGGGGAACCGCGGTCCGCGATGTCGCCTCCGATGTGGGATGGAGCCGGCGACGCCTGACGTCCCGGTTCACCGCCGAGTTCGGGGTCGCGCCGAAGGACGCGTCGCGGATCGCGCGGTTCGACCGGTCACGGCTGCTCCTCGCCGGTGCACCCGGGCGTCGCCTCGCGGACGTCGCCGTCGCCGCCGGCTACTACGACCAGGCGCATCTCGCCCGTGAGTGGCGTGCCCTCGCCGGGGTGCCCCCGTCGCGATGGTTGGCCGACGAGGTCTTCCCATTCGTACAAGACACCGCCGTCCGATCGGACGACGCTGGAAGACATGACCGACAAGACCATGACCGAGAAGACACCGGTGGACGATGAACGACAGCGCGACACGACGACCCGGGTACCGGGGGTGATCGAACATCGGGGTGTGTGGCCGTGCCTCGCCTACGGAGACGCACCCGCGGCGATGCGGTTCCTCGTCGACACCCTCGGGTTCGTCGAGACCGCGCGTTACGGCGACGGCGATCGCGTCGACCACGCCGAACTGACCTGGCCGCACGGCGGTGGGATCATGCTCGGCTCCGCAGGACGCGACACCGCGATCGACCAGCACGCGAACACCGGCTCGGTGTATCTCGTCGTCCCCGACGACGCCACCGTCGACCGGGTGCACGCGCGTGTGCGGGAGGCGGGTGCGGAGATCGTCGTCGAACTGCGCAACGAGGACTACGGCTCGCACGGGTTCACGTGCCGCGACCCGCAGGGCGTGCACTGGAGCATCGGCACCTATCCGGGACATCCGTGACGGGACATCCGTGACAGGACATCCGTGAGACTGCGGCACCTCACAGCGGCGTGTGCCCGGCCGGGACACGCTCGGCGGGCCGGGGCGGGGGCGGCGGTGTACCGTCCCCGAACGGCCGTCCGCCGAGCGCATCACGACCGTGCGGGCTCACCCATCCCGACAGGTCCGGGCCGCGCGGCACGATCCGCGTCGGATTGATGTCGGTGTGGACCCGGTAGTAGTGCTGCTTGATCTGCACGAAGTCGACGGTGTCCCCGAATCCGGGGGTCTGGAACAGATCCCGGGCGTACGCCCACAGCGCCGGGAACGCGGTGAGTGGATTGCGATTGCACTTGAAGTGCCCGTGGTAGACGGGATCGAAGCGCACGAGCGTCGTGAACAGGCGCACATCCGCCTCGGTGATGGATTCGCCGACCAGATAGCGTCGTGTCGACAGTCGCTCCTCCAACAGATCGAGGCGCGCGAACAGCCGGTCGAACGCCGCGTCGTACGCCTCCTGCGAACCCGCGAAACCGCACCGGTACACGCCGTTGTTGACGTCGCGGTACACGTCGTCGGCAACCTCGCCGATCTCCGTCCGCAGGGACTCGGGGAACAGGTCCGGTGCCCCCTCACGGTGGAAGGCGGTCCACTCCGTGGAGAAGTCGAGTGTGATCTGCGCGTAGTCGTTGGTGACGACCTGCCCGGTCGGAACGTCCACGATCGCCGGCACCGTGATACCCCGCGGATATCCCGGTTGTCGCGCGAAGTAGGCGTCCTGCAACCGCTCGATGCCGAGGACCGGGTCGACGCCGCCCGGGTCGAGGTCGAACGTCCAACTCCGCTCGTCGTGCACCGGCCCGCACAACCCGAGCGAGAGCGCATCCTCGAGCCCGAGGAGACGCCGCACGATCAGCGTCCGGTTCGCCCACGGGCACGCACGCGCCGCGACGAGCCGGTAGCGACCCGCGACCACCGGGTATCCGTCGCGGCCGTCCGCGGTGATGCGTGTCGTGATGTAGCGGGTGTCGCGCGTGTACCCGGCGCCCGGCTCGATGTACCGGCCGCCGGTGTGGTCCTCGTCGGTGCTCACGTGCAGTCCTCTCGCTCGGACGTCGCGCGGCTCACCTCGGGGGCGGGACACGCACGGTCGTCAGGATTCCCCAATCCCCGTATCCCAGCACCGCCGCCAGGCCCCGCGCGGCGAAATCGTCGCGGCGCGCACGCCACAGCGGTATCAGACCCGCATCGAGGGCGTCGTGGGTGCACAACGTCGCGACGGTCGCGGCCAGACCCAGCCGCCGATGATCGGGGGTGGTCAGGGCGCGGACGTCGGCGACGAGCGTCCCGATCTCGCGGCAGCCGGCGGCCGCGAGCGCCCGGTGGTCGTCGTCGAGCAGCACGAACAGGCGTTCCGTCCCGGGGGTCTGCAGCTCGGACTCGGCGACGTCGTCGGGTGGGCAGCGTCGCGTCATCTCCGCGAGGTCGGTGGGGTCGTGGGAGATCAGCGGATCGCGGACACGGGCGGCATCGACCCAGTCCGAGCACAATCCCAGGATCTCGGTGCGGGCCGGGTAGCCGCCCGTCGCCGCGCGCAGGTGCGCATCGTCGAGTTCGTCGTCGGGGTACCCGTCGATCGCGGCGACGGCACGTTCGGGTCCGGCGACCACGGTGATATCCCCGGCGGTGAGCACCCGTAGTGTCGGCGATGCGTCGTCGACGGTCGTGATCCGGCCGCGGGATGCGAGCGCGTCGTACTCCAGGCCGAATTCGCGGCACCAGGCCAGCTCGGCGATGCTCGAGAGATGTGGGTCCACGCGCATACCGTAGACCCGGACGAGCGGAGGACGACGGTGAGCACATCGGGCGGGAACGACACCCCGCGGGAATCCGCGGCGGGCACCCCGGCGCGCCCCGGGGGTGTCGCGGCGTCGGACACCGCGACGCAGTGGGCGGCGCTCGGCGCGTTGTGCCTGGGCTTTTTCATGATCCTCGTCGACAGCACGATCGTGTCGGTCGCGAACCCGGCGATCATGCGCGAACTCGGCGCCGACATCGAATCGGTGGTGTGGGTCACCAGCGCGTATCTGCTCGCGTACGCGGTGCCTCTGCTCATCACGGGCCGGCTCGGCGACCGGTTCGGCCAGCGGCGGGTCTACCTCGCGGGACTGGTGTTGTTCACCGTCGCGTCACTGTGTTGCGGGTTGGCGTCGAACATCGGGACGCTGATCGTCGCCCGCGTCTTCCAGGGTTTCGGGGCGGCGCTGATGTCGCCGCAGACGATGGCCGTGATCACCCGGATCTTCCCGGCGGATCGCCGCGGATCGGCGATGGGGGTGTGGGGCGCGGTCGCGGGTGTCGCGACGCTCGTCGGTCCGCTCGCCGGTGGTGTCCTCGTCGACGGTCTGGGGTGGGAGTGGATCTTCTTCGTGAACGTGCCGGTCGGGGTGATCGGGTTCGTGCTGGCGGCGAAGTTCGTTCCCGCGCTGCCCGTGCACAGTCACCGGTTCGATGTGCCCGGCGTGGTCATCAGCGCGCTGGGCATGTTCCTGCTGGTGTTCGGCATCCAGGAGGGCAACGGCTACGACTGGTCGGCCGGGGTGTGGGCGATGATCGGTGCCGGAATGGTGCTGCTGGTGCTGTTCGTGTGGTACCAGTCGTGGGGACGCGGTGAGCCGCTCGTGCCGTTGCGCCTGTTCCGTGACCGCAACTTCTCGCTCGCGAACGTCGGGATCGCGGCGATCGGGTTCGCGATCACGGCGGTCATGTTGCCGTTGATGTTCTACGCGCAGAACGTGCGCGGGCTGAGCCCGACGGGGGCGGCGTTGTTGATGGTGCCGATGGCGGTGCTCAGCGGTGTGCTGGCACCGTTCGTGGGGCGCCTGGTGGATGTGCTGCACCCCCGCTACATCGCGGGCACGGGCTTCGCGTTGCTGGCGGTCGCCTTCGCGTGGCTCGCGCTGGTGATGACACCCGATTCGGCGACCTGGGAGTTGCTGCTGCCCATCGCGCTGACCGGTGTGGCGAGCGCCGGTATCTGGGCTCCGCTGTCGGCCACGGCGACGCACAACCTGGACCAGGAACTCGCCGGTGCCGGTTCGGGTGTCTACAACACGACCCGGCAGGTCGGTGCGGTGCTCGGCAGCGCGGCGGTCGGGGCGTTGATGGCGGGGTTGTTGTCGTCGCACGGTCTCGACGAGAACGTCGCGAACGGTCCGGCGGGTCTTCCCGAGGCCGCGCGGGAGCCGTACTCGGCGGCGATGTCCGGCTCGATGTGGTTGCCGGCGGCCGTCCTCGTGGTCGGGTTCGTCGTGTCCGTGTTGTTCGCGCGTCCTCGTGCGCAGGTCGAGCGGCGCGTCGCGACGGGGTGAACCGATCGGGGTGCGACATCGAAATGTGACCCACGCCATAACCGGTGCCCATATAGTGCAAGGCAACCACGGCGTTGGGAGGTGGCGATGTCGCTGGCGGTGGTCGATGTGCCCGTCAAGGTCGGGTGGCTGCAGGACGATCGTGTCTGTCGCCGATCGGGCGGCATCCTGCAGTACGACGATCTCGAACCGTGCCTGGCCGAACTGCTCGACCGCAGTGCGCTGCGCTACTCGAACCGGATCGCAGCTGTCGACCGCGGTGGGCGTGCGGTCTGCTACCGAGATCTGTGGTCGGCGGCGGCGCAGGTCGCGGGGGGCCTCCTCGATCAGGGTGTCGGACCGGCAGACCGGGTCCTCGTCCATTACCAGAACGGCTTCGACTGGCTGCAGGCCTTCCTGGGAGTCGTGCTCGCCGGTGCGGTGCCCGTCCTGCCCGATCCGTCGTGCAGCGACGGTGAACTCGCGTGGATCGCGGCGGACAGCGGAGCGGCGGTCGTGCTCGACGGCACCCTCCCGGCGGGGATCGCCTTCCTCGACGGTGGTGCGGGCCCCGACGAACTGGCGTTGCTCTACTACGTGCGTGGCGTCGGCGGTGTGCTGCGCGGCGTCGAGCTGACCAACACCAACGTCCTGTCGACGATCGAAGCGGTGGTGCATGCCCTGGATCTGGTGGGCGACGGCACCCGCACCGTCATCACGGCGCCGCTGTCCACCGCAGTCGGATGCAGTGTGCAACTGTTGCCGACCCTGGCGGTCGGCGGCACCGTCGTCGCGGCCGGTGCCCGCGGAACCCGCGTCCCGTGGCGGCACCTGCGTGCGTCGTTCCCCACGTCCCGTTGTGTTCGGGGCTGGGGTGTCGCCGAAACCGGCGGCATCGGGTTGTTGCTGCCGTCGGAGTTCCGGCGGCGTCACCCGCGCAGTGTCGGTGTGCCGTTCGGGGGGATCGAGGTGGCGCTGCTCGGTCCGGACGCCGACCGCGGCAGGGGTGAGCTGCTCTGTCGCGGCCCGAGTGTGGCGCGCCGATACTGGAACAACCCCGATGCGACGGCGGAATCGTTCGCCGACGGCTGGTTCCGTACCGGCGACCAGGTGTACATCGACGCCGCCGGGTTCGTCGACCCCGTCGCCGTGCGCGTCTCCTGACCCGTGCGCACTTCTGGTAGCCCCCGCTACCAGAAGTGCGCACGGGTCAGGGACCGAGGACGGTGTCGAGATGCGCGTTGGCGAACACCCGATCGGGGTCGACGCGGTCGCGGACCGCGACGAACTCGTCGAACCGGGGGTAGGCGGGCTTCAGGTCCTCGGCGGTGCGGGTGTGGAGTTTGCCCCAGTGCGGACGTCCGTCGACACCGCGCATGATCGCTTCGACGGCCGCGAAGTACGGCTGATGGTCGCGGCGGTGGAATTCGTGCACGGCCACGTACGCGGTGTCCCGCCCGTGCGCCGTCGACAGCCACACGTCGTCGGCCGCGGCGAACCGGACCTCGACGGGGAAGCCGACGGTCGCGCCCGTGCCGCGGACCCATCGGTCGATGTCGCCGAGTGCCTCGGGTAGGGCTGCCACCGGGATCGCGTACTCCATCTCCCGGAACCGCACCCGGCGCGGTGACGCGAACACCCGGTAGCTGCGGTCGACGAAGGTCCGCGGCGACAGTGCCCGAGACGACACCGCGTTCAGACGGGGGATCGCCGCGGGTGCGGCCGTGCCGAGATACTGGAACGCCCCGAAGATCCCGTTCGAGAGCACTTCGTCCTCGACGAATCCTCGGGCCCGGCCGACCGGCTCGACGGGGGTGCTTCCGGGCAGCCGCGTGTTGTGTTTGGTGAGCACCCCGTCGGTGTGCGGAAACCAGTAGAACTCGAAGTGGTCGGCGCCGACCAGGCCGTCGAGTGCCGCGAGGGTGCCGCGCAGCGATCCGGGGCGCTCCTCGGCGCGCAGCCGGAACGCGGGCACACAGTCGACCGTGACGGTCGCGAGCACTCCGACGGCGCCGAGCCCGAGCCGCGACGCCTCGAACAGGTCGGGTTCGTGGTCGGGGGAGCACTCGACGATCGAGCCGTCGGCGAGGACCACCGTCGTCGCGCACACCTGGGCGGCGAGGCCCGCGAATCCGGCGCCGGTGCCGTGCGTTCCGGTGGAGATCGCGCCGGCCACGGACTGGACGTCGATGTCGCCGAGGTTCGCGAGCGCCAGCCCGTGCATCCACAGCTGCTCGTTGAGTTCGTGCAAGCGGGTTCCGGCCCGGACGGTGACGCGCGCGCCCGTGGCGGTCGGCTCCACGGCGACGATCCCGCTCATCCGGTCCAGGGACAGCAACGTCCCGTCGGTGACGGCGACGCCGGTGAACGAATGACCCGCGCCGGCCGCCTTGATGCGACGTCCCGCCGCGGTGGACCGCTGCACGACGTCGGCCAGCTCGGCTGTGTCCGCGGGGGTTTCGAATCGCTGAGGGCTCGCCGATTCGGTTCGTGCCCAGTTGCGCCAGGTCGCCATGGTCATTCATGATGACTTGGACGAGCGTCCAGGTCAATGGGCCGTGCGGGATCCGGTCTGCCTCTACCATCGGGGCATGTCGAACCGGTTGCCCGCGGACGAACGTCGAACCCAGCTCGTCGAATCCGCACTCGAACTTGCCGAACACGGTGGTGTGGGAGCGGTGACCGTCCGCGCCGTCGCCGAGAGGGCCGGTGTGTCCCTCGGGGTGGTGCACTACTGTTTCGACAGTAAGGAAGCCCTTGTCGTCGCGATGGCTCAACACCTCATCGAAGAGATCGCCGACGCGATGCGCGCCGCTTTCGACACCTCCTTCGGCGGCACCTACCCGCAGGGACTCCGCGGTCTGCGTCAGCTGCTGTACGCGGGGATCAGCGCCGCGTGGCCGACGATCGAGGCCACCGCCGGACGACAGCTGCTCACCTACGAGATCACCACCTACTCGCTGCGGCACCGGTGCGCGGGTGCGCCGCTCGGCGGCGACATCGCGGCACACCAGTACCGGGCGATGGATGTGCAGGCCCAGAAGTTCCTGGCGGCGTGCGCCGACTGCACCGGCACGACGTGGACCGAACCGCTCGAGTCCATCGCACGGATCGCCCTCGCACTGCTCGACGGCTTCGCGTTGCGCTGGCTCGTCGACCGCGACAGCGACGCGATCGTCAGCGAACTCGACGACATGGCCGGCGTCATCGCCGCGCGCGCCGCCGAAATCGAGTGATCCCACCCCATCGACCCATTCTCCGTCGTCAGATCGGGACCCCACCGTGACCATCACAGACCCCACATCGACCACCGCGCTCGACCGGCTCGACGCCGCGACCGCCGAACTCGATCCTCCTTTCGCCGCACTGGACCTCGCGACACTCCGCCGCAACGCCGCCGATCTCGTCCGCCGTGCCGCGGGCACCCCGATCCGGGTGGCGAGCAAGTCGGTCCGCTGCCGTGCCGTGCTCGAGGAGGTGCTCGGCGCCGAACTCACCGGTCGCGGTGGGTTCCGCGGCATCATGGCGTACTCGCTGCGCGAAGCACTCTGGCTCGTCGACCGGGGTGCCCGCGACATCCTGCTGGGCTACCCGACCGCCGATCGCGGAGCCCTCGCCGACCTCGCGCAGCGTCCCGACGCGCTCGCCGCAATCACCCTGATGATCGATTCCCCCGCCCACCTCGACGTGATCCGCTCGGCGGCGGGAACCGAGAAGGTCCGTCCCCGAGTGTGTCTCGACGTCGACGCGTCCCTGCGCGTCGGGCCGGTGCACCTCGGTGTCCGGCGCTCCCCGCTGCGGACCCCCGACGAGGTCGCCTCGCTCGCCCGCCGTGCCGTCGCGGCCGGGTTCGATGTCGTCGGGGTCATGTTCTACGAGGCGCAGATCGCCGGACTGCCGGACTCGTCGATGCCGGTGCGGTGGGTCAAGAGGGCTTCCGCGCGGGAGTTGGCCGCGCGTCGTTCCGCGGTGGTCGCGGCGGTTCGGGCCGAGGTGGGTGTGCTCGAGATCGTCAACAGCGGCGGAACCGGCTCCCTGGAGGTCAGTTCCGCCGATCCGGTGGTCACCGAGGTCACCGCGGGGTCGGGTCTGTACGTGCCCACCCTGTTCGACCACTACCGGTCGTTCACCCCGAACCCGTCGCTGTTCTTCGCCCTGTCCGCGGTGCGCCGACCCACTCCGGCGATCGCGACGCTGTTCGGCGGCGGCTACATCGCCTCGGGTCCGGCGGGTGCGTCGCGGGTGCCGACACCGGTGCGCCCGAGCGGACTCCGTCTGCTGCGCAACGAGGGTGCCGGCGAGGTCCAGACCCCGGTGGGTGGTCGCGCCGCCGCCGACATCACGATCGGTTCGCGGGTGTGGTTCCGGCACGCGAAGGCCGGTGAACTGTGCGAACGGTTCGCACACGTGCACATCGTCTCCGACGACGGCACCCGCACCGCCGTCCCCACCTACCGCGGGGAGGGCCACTGCTGGTGACGGCCGCGGGACGGTGCGGGACAATCGGTGCCGTGCCGTTCCTCGCCGGTACCACCGGCCGCCTCCACTACCGTCACCGGCCCGTCGACGGTGCCGTCGCCGCACTCGTGTTCGCGCACGGCATCCGGCAGCACACCGGCAACTACCACCGTTTCGCGCACCGGCTCGCCGGCCACGGCATCGCGCTGTGGGGGCTGGATCTGGCCGGGCACGGCCTGTCCGAGGGGGAGCCGGACGCGGCGGGGGACGTCGCCGCGCACGCCGCAGACCTGGCGTTGCTGGCGGGGATCGCCGAGACCGACGGTCTTCCGGCGGTCGTGATGGGGCACTCGTTGGGTGCGGCGTCGGTGCTGCGCTTGCTGTGTGACGGCGACGCGGACCGGTTCGCCGCCGCGGTGCTGTGCGGTACACCCCGCACGGCGGCGGTGGCCGCGACGGCGGAGGCACTCGCGGAACTGCGCCTCCCGGTGCTGGCGGTGCACGGTGTCGACGACCGGCTCGCGCCCGTCGACTCGGTGCGCGACTGGGCGTCGGCGATCCGGACCGTGCGGTGGCGCGAGTACGCCGACGCGGGTCACGACCTGCTGCACGAACCCGTGCACCGCGTGGTCACCGACGACGTCGCCGCATTCGTCCTCGACGCGACGCGACGCGCCCCGGTCCGGTCGGTACCGGGCCGGGGCGCTGAGCGCGTTCCGCGTGCCGAGCGCGGAACGTGCGGTCAGGAGTAGATCGCGGCGATCTCCGCGCCGTGCTTCTCGTGGATGACGTTGCGCTTGAGCTTGAGCGTCGGCGTCAGCTCACCCGTCTCGATCGTGAAGTCGGTCTCGAGGATGCGGTACTTCTTGATCGCCTCGGCCTTCGACACCTTGGTGTTCGTGTCGGCGACGGCCTCGTCGATCTCGGCGATCAGATCCGGGTTCTTGAGCAGCTCGGAGATGGGCGTGCCGGCGGGCAGACCGTGCCGCTCCAGCCAACCGGGCAGGGTCTCCGGGTCGAGGGTGAGCAGTGCACCGATGAACGGCTTCGCGTCGCCGACGACGAGGACCTGGCTGATCAGCGGATGCGCGCGCAGGGCGTCCTCGAGCACGGCCGGTGCGACGTTCTTGCCGCCGGCGGTGACGATGATCTCCTTCTTGCGGCCGGTGATGTAGACGTAGCCGTCCTCGTCGATCCGCCCCAGATCGCCCGTGTGGAACCAGCCGTCGCGGATCGAGTCGGCGGTCGCGGCCTCGTTGTGCCAGTAGCCGGTGAACACCTGGGGACCCTTGAGTAGGAGCTCACCGTCCTCGGCGATCTTCGCGGCGCTGCCGGACAGCGGGCGCCCCACCGAACCGACACGCTGGTGCGAGACGGTGTTGACGGTGATCGCCGCGCTCGTCTCGGTCAGGCCGTAGCCCTCGTACACCGGGATGCCCACGCCGCGGAAGAAGTGGCCGAGGCGCGCGCCGAGCGGAGCGCCGCCGGAGACCGCGCGCTCGCACTCGCCGCCGAGTGCCGCGCGCAGCTTGCCGTACACCAGCTTGTCGAACACGGCGTGCTTGAGCTTCAACCCGAGCCCCGGACCGCCGTTCTCGATCGCCTCGCTGTAGGCGATGGCGGTGGCTGCGGCCTTGTCGAAGATCGAGCCCTTGCCGCCGTCGTACGCCTTCTGCTTGGCCGAGTTGTACACCTTCTCGAACACGCGCGGAACCGAGAGGATGAAGTTCGGCTTGAACGCGGCGAACTGGTCGAGCAGCGTCGAGATGTCGGACGTGTGCGCGACGGTCACCTTCGAGTCGAAGGCGCTGAACGAGATCGCGCGGGCGAAGACGTGGGCCATCGGCAGGAACATCAGGGTGCGCTTGCCCGGCACCATCGCGTCGGGCATCGCGGCGCGGTTGGCCGCGGACTCGCCGTAGAAGTTGCCGTGGGTCAGCTGCACGCCCTTGGGGCGACCGGTGGTCCCGGAGGTGTAGATCAACGTGGCGGCGGAGTCGGCGCGAACCTGCTTGCGGCGCTCCTCGACCTGCGCGTCGGTGATCGCGGCACCCCGCGCGACGAGTTCGTCGACGGCGCCCTTGGCTCCCTGCGCCGCCTCGATCTGCAGCACCTCGCGCAGGGCGGGTGCCGCGTCGGCGACGGCCTTGACGGTCTGCGCGTGCGTGCCCGTCTCGACGATGAGCAGCGATGTCGCCGAGTCCTCGAGGATCCACTGCGCCTGGTCGGCGGAGGAGGTCTCGTAGATCGCGACGGTGCAGCCACCGGCCGTCCAGATCGCGTAGTCGAGCAGAACCCACTCGTAGCGGGTTCCGGACAGGATGGCGACCCGGTCGCCGAACTCGATGCCCGAGGCGATCAGCCCCTTGGCGACCGCTCGCACGTCGGCGGCGAACTGGCGAGCGGTGACCTGCACCCACTTGCCGTCGACGAGTCGTTCGAACGGTACGAGATCGGGTGATTCCTGTTCGTGCCGGAACACCGAATCTGCCATCGATGCGTCCTCGGGAATAGAGAACGACTGCGGGACGGCAATCTCACTCACTGTGACCCCTCCATCTTTTCGTCCGGTCGATGTGCATTGCATCACGTCTGGACCGATTTCGCACCACCCGAGTTGTCGGGAATGTGTGTTTTCGCGTGTTCAGTGTGCGTGATCCGCGCCACGAAAGCTACCCGTGGGTAGCACAAGATACCCGAAGTGGGCCGTGTGACGGGCCGGTGCGGCCGATCAACCGTCCAGCAGTCGCGCGGACTCGTCGTCGCCGAGTTGGTGGAAATCCCGGTACGCGGCGCCGACGCTGTCGAGCGCATCCGACGTCCACGGGCACACCACCTCGTCGGTCACCCGCGACAGTCGCCGCACCGAATCCGGCGACGCGACCGGGACGGCGAGGACGATGCGTGCGGCGCCGGCCGCCCGTGCCGCGCGACAGGCCACCTCCGCGGTGGCCCCGGTGGCGACGCCGTCGTCGACGATCACCGTCGTGCGGCCGGTGAGGTGGATCCGCTGTCGGTCACCGCGCAGCAGGGCGATGCGGCGCGCCAACTCCGCGCGTTCGGCCGCCTCGACCCGGGCGACGCTCCCGGCCCGGACCCCGGTGCTGCGGAGGACGTCGTCGTTGAGCACGCGGAAGCCGTCCTCGGCGATCGCGCCCATCGCGACCTCCGGGTGCCAGGGCACCCCGAGTTTGCGGACGATCAGCACGTCGAGGGGTGCGTCGAGGGCGTCGGCGACCTCGCGGGCGACGGGAATCCCGCCGCGGGGCAGCGCCACGATCACCGGGTCGGTGTCGCGCAGGTGGGCCAGGGCCCGGGCGAGTCGGCGTCCGGCCTCGGGCCGATCCGCGTACCGCATGTGCCCAGTATGCGCCGTTCCCGGACGTCTTCGTGGCCTCCGTCGGCGGCACCGCCGCGCGTGTTCTCGCGCACTCGGGCACGGGTTCGGCGCGGCGCCGTCTCGCCATCCGATAAACTGCTGGTCAAATGAGTGAAATCGAAGACACCCCCGACGCGGACCAAGCATCCCTGACGTTTGCCGATCTCGACATCGACGAGCGTGTGCTCCAGGCTCTTTCGGACGTGGGATACGAGTCCCCGTCGCCGATCCAGGCGGCGACCATCCCGCCGCTGCTGGAAGGTCGGGACGTCGTCGGTCTCGCTCAGACCGGCACGGGCAAGACCGCAGCCTTCGCGGTGCCGATCCTGTCCCGGATCGACACCTCGAAGAAGCGGCCCCAGGCGCTGGTCCTGGCACCCACGCGCGAGCTCGCGCTGCAGGTCGCGGAGGCTTTCGGTAAGTACTCCGCGCACATTCCCGGCCTGCACGTGCTGCCCATCTACGGTGGTCAGGCCTACGGTGTGCAGCTGTCGGGGCTGCGGCGCGGAGCCCAGGTCATCGTCGGCACCCCCGGGCGTGTGATCGATCACCTCACCAAGGGCACCCTCGACATCTCCGAGCTCGAGTTCCTCGTCCTCGACGAGGCCGACGAGATGCTCACGATGGGGTTCCAGGAGGACGTCGAGCGGATTCTCGCCGACACCCCCGACACCAAGCAGGTCGCGTTGTTCTCCGCGACGATGCCCGGGGCGATCCGCCGGTTGTCGAAGCAGTACCTGAACGACCCGCAGGAAATCACCGTCAAGTCGAAGACGACCACGTCGTCGAACATCACCCAGCGCTGGGTGCTCGTCTCGCACCAACGCAAACTCGACGCGCTCACCCGGATCCTCGAGGTCGAGTCCTTCGAGGCGATGATCATCTTCGTGCGCACGAAGCAGGCGACCGAGGACCTCGCCGAGAAACTGCGCGCCCGCGGGTTCTCCGCGGCCGCGATCAACGGCGACATCGTGCAGGCCCAGCGTGAACGGACCATCGGGCAGCTCAAGTCCGGCGCCCTCGACATCCTCGTCGCGACCGATGTCGCGGCCCGCGGTCTCGACGTCGACCGCATCAGCCACGTCGTCAACTACGACATCCCGCACGACACCGAGTCGTACGTGCACCGCATCGGCCGCACCGGTCGTGCCGGCCGCAGCGGCGACGCCCTCCTGTTCGTCGCACCCCGCGAGCGGCACCTGCTCAAGGCGATCGAGCGGGCCACCCGCCAGCCCCTCGCCGAGATCCAGCTCCCGACCGTCGAGGACGTCAACGCGCAGCGCGTCGCGAAGTTCAACGACTCGATCACCGAGGCGCTCACGTCCGATCACCTGCAGCTGTTCCGGACGTTCATCGAGGACTACGAACGCGAACACGACGTGCCGCTCGCCGACATCGCCGCGGCGCTCGCCGTCCTGTCCCGTGACGGTGAGTCGTTCCTCATGGAGGCGGAGCCGGAGCCGATCGCCCCGCCGCGCCGCGACCGTGAGCAGCGTGAACGGCCGCCGCGCCGGTTCGACGACGGACCGAAGTTCGGTCGTGACGGGCAGGAGATGGCGACCTACCGGATCGCCGTCGGCAAGCGGCACCGCGTGCAGCCCGGTGCGATCGTCGGTGCCATCGCGAACGAGGGCGGCCTGCGCCGCAGCGACTTCGGGCACATCAGCATCCGCGCCGACCACAGCCTCGTCGAACTCCCGAAGGCACTGCCGCAGGAAACCCTCGAGGCCCTTCGGGCCACGCGGATCTCCGGTGTGCTGATCCAGTTGCAGCCCGACACCGGCGCGCCGGTGGGTCGGCCCGGCTCGTACCGCGGCGGTGACCGTCGCGAATTCCGCGGTGACCGCCGGGGCGGCGACCGCCGCGACCACGGCAAGCGTGATCACGGTGGCCGCGACCGCGGTGGGCGTCGCGAGTACGGCAACGATCGCGGCGGTCGCGGAGGCTACCGGGACTGAACGCTCACCGCGACACCCCCGCCGGGGTGTCGGCGGTGACCGGTCATGCGTCCAGCGTGCGTGCCATCGAGGACGGATCCGGTCCGGAATCGGAGAACTGCGTGCGATACAACTCGGCGTACCGACCCCCGGCGTCGAGCAGATCGCGGTGTCGACCGCGCTCGACGATCCGCCCGGCCTCGACGACGAGGATCTCGTCGGCGGCGCGGACCGTCGAGAGCCGGTGGGCGATGACCACCGACGTCCGGCCCGTGAGGGCCTCCGTGAGCGCTTCCTGCACCGCGGCCTCCGACGTCGAATCCAGATGGGCGGTGGCCTCGTCGAGGATCACCACCCGCGGGTGGGCCAGGAGCAGACGCGCGATCGTCAGGCGCTGACGCTCTCCGCCGGAGAGCCGGTAGCCGCGTTCGCCGACCACCGTGTCGAGTCCGTTCGGCAACCCGATGATCAGCTCGTCGAGCCGTGCCCGCCGCAATGCGTCCCAGACCTCGTCGTCGTGTGCCTCGGGCCGGGCGAGCAGCAGATTCGCGCGGACCGTGTCGTGGAAGAGGTGACCGTCCTGGGTGACGAGTCCGACGGTGGCGCGGAGCGAATCGGTCGTCAACTCGCGCACATTCGTTCCGGCGAGCAGCACCGCCCCGGAGTCCACGTCGTAGAGCCTCGGAATCAGCTGCGCAATGGTCGACTTGCCCGCGCCCGACGAGCCGACCAGCGCAACCATCCGGCCGGGTGCGACGGTGAACGACACGTCGTGCAGGACGTCCTCCCCGCCGCGGGTGTCGAGCACGGCGACCTCCTCGAGCGACGCCAGCGAGACCTTCTCCGCCGACGGATACGCGAAGTTCACCGCCCGGAACTCGACCGACACCGGGCCGTCGGGCACGTCGCGGGCGTCGGGGGACTGGCGGATCAGCGGCTGCAGGTCGAGGATCTCGAAGACCCGCTCGAAGCTGACCATCGCGCTCATGATGTCCATGCGGGCGCTGGCGAGCGCGGTCAGCGGTGAATACAGGCGGGTGAGCAGCATCGCCATCGCCACGACCGAGCCGGCGTCCAGGGCGCCGCGCAGTGCGTAGAACCCGCCGAGGCCGTACACCAGTGCCAGAGCGAGCGCGGACACCAGGGTCAAGGCGGTGACGAACACCGTCTGCGCCATCGCGGTGCGCACCCCGATGTCGCGGACCCGCTTCGCGCGCACCGCGAACTCCGCGGACTCGCGGGCCGGGCGGCCGAACAGCTTCACCAGGGTCGCGCCGGGCGCGGAGAACCGTTCGGTCATCTGCGTGTTCATCACCGAATTGTGGTTCGCCGCTTCACGGCTGAGCTGGGCCATGCGGGTGCCCATCCGACGGGCGGGAATCACGAAGATCGGCAGGAGCAACAGGGCCAACGCGGTGATCTGCCACGAGATCCCGATCATCACGACGACGGTGATCACGAGGGTCACGACGTTCCCGGCGACACCCGACAGGGTGTCGCTGAAGGCCCGTTGCGCACCGATGACGTCGTTGTTGAGCCGGGACACCAGCGCTCCGGTGCGGGTGCGGGTGAAGAACGCGACCGGCATGCGCTGTACGTGGTCGAAGACGGTGGTGCGCAGATCCAGGATCAGGTTCTCGCCGATGCTCGCCGACAACCACCGGTTGGCGATACCGAGCCCGGCCTCGACGATCGCGATGACCGCGATGATCGCGGCGAGCGTCACCACGGTCGACAGCGGATCGCGGTCGACGATCGCGTCCACGACCCGTCCCGCGAGCACCGGTGTCGCGACACCCAGCGCGGCGATGACGATGCTCAGGAGCAGGTATCCCGCGATGCTCCGGGTGTGCGGGCGTGCGAACTCGGCGATCCGCCGCAGTGTCCTGCGCGAGAACGGGCGACGATCGCTCTCGGCGTGCATCGCGTTGTACATCGCGTTCCACGCCGTTACTTCCATGCTCATCCACGGGCCTCCTGTCGATGCCCGCAACGCTAGAACCTCGAGTGTGCTCGAGGTCAACCCCCGGCTCAGCGGGCGACGTCGACGACCAGACGGGTCGGTTCGGTCAACGCGAACACCGAGAAGGCCGTACCCGGGTCACGGACGCCGACGAACGACTGCGTGACACCTTCGAACACGCCGGAACCGTTGACCTCCGTGACGGAACCGCCGGCCGGTGCGATCACCGGGTTCGGACCCGAGTACGGGTCGGCGCCACTGTCGAACGGATACGCCGAGCCGTCGATCAACACCTGCAGCACCGCCCCGCCCGCGACCGGGATCTCGTGGCCGCTGCCGTCCTGCACCGCGCGATCGACGTACCCCACCCGCCATCCGGGGACGCCGTCTCCACCCAGTTCGTACACCACGCGGTCGAAGCCGTCGTGGCTTCCGATCCGGATGTCGACGACCGTCAGTTTCGCGCCGGGCCCGGCGGGGGACGACTTGTCGGCGGCATCGACGGGTGTCGACGACGCATTCGGGGCGGACGCCTCGGTGGTGGCGACGGACGTCTCGACGGACACGGCGGTGGCGGACGGTTCGCCGGTGGTCGAGCAGCCCGCGAGTGCTCCCGCGAGAACCGCGGCGGCGGCGGTGACGGAGAGGGCTGTGCGGGTGTGGGCCATGGGGCTCATGGTACGTCGATCCGGACGCGGAAATGCCGCGACGACACGGGACTTGACCCGACCGAGACGTGCGGCGCACACTGACGACAGGAATTCAACGGGTGTTGAAGTCAATGTGCGACGAATTGAGCGATCATGAGCAGCACACCCGCCGTCGACGTGTCGTCCCTGCACGTGCACCGCGGCCTCCACAAAGCCCTCGACGACGTGAGCCTGCAGGTCCCGGCCGGGTCGATCACCGGTCTGCTCGGCCCCTCCGGGTGCGGCAAGACCACCCTCATGCGCTCCGTCGTCGGCACCCAGATCATCGAGTCCGGAACCGTCACCGTCCTCGGCGAACCCGCCGGGTCCCGCGGCCTGCGTCGCCGTGTCGGCTACGTCACGCAGGCCCCCAGCGTGTACACCGACCTCACCGTCACCGAGAACGTCGCCTACTACGCCGCGCTCTACGGCCGCGACCGCGCCGCCGTCGCCGACACCATCGCCGCCGTCGGGCTCGCCGGGCACGCCGGAAACACGGCCGACGCCCTCTCCGGAGGGCAACTCGGGCGCGTCTCCCTCGCCTGCTCCCTCGTCGGCGACCCCGAACTGCTCGTCCTCGACGAACCGACGGTCGGCCTCGACCCCGTCCTGCGCGCCGAACTGTGGGAACACTTCCGCGCCCTCGCCGCGCGGGGCGTCACACTCCTCGTGTCCAGCCACGTCATGGACGAGGCCGACCACTGCGATGCGCTCGTGCTGTTGCGGGACGGACGGCTCGTCGCGCAGCTGACACCGCGGGAACTGCGCGACCGCACCGGAGAAGAACGGCTCGAGGACGCGTTCCTGCACCTGATCCGCGGTGACGCGGCCGGCACCGAGACGGAGGAGACGCGATGAGCACCGTGATCTACGCCGCGACCACCACCCGCATCCTGCGCCAGCTGCGTGCCGACCACCGCACCGTCGCGATGATCGTGTTCGTGCCCAGCCTGCTCATGGCGCTGCTGTACTTCATGTATCGCGACACCCCACCGGGCTTCGACGGACGGACCCTGTTCGACAGCATCGCCATCACGATGCTCGGCATCCTGCCGTTCGTCGTGATGTTCCTGGTCACGTCCATCGCGATGCAACGCGAACGCACCTCGGGCACACTCGAACGCCTCCTGACGACACCGCTGACGAAGTTCGATCTGCTCGCCGGATACGGCAGTGCCTTCTCCGTCGCGGCGATCGTGCAGGCCGGCATCGCGTGCGCCGTCTCGTTCTGGCTGCTGGGGGTCACCAGCGCCGGCCCGGTCGCGTGGGTGCTCGTCGTCGCCGTCCTCGTCGCGGTCCTCGGAGTGTCCCTCGGGTTGCTGTGCAGCGCGTTCGCCCGCACCGAGTTCCAGGCCGTCCAGTTCATGCCGGTGATCGTGATCCCGCAGTTCCTCCTGTGCGGGCTCCTCGTCGCGCGCGACGACCTGCCGGACTGGCTGCGCTGGATCAGCAACGTGCTGCCGCTCAGCTACGCCGTCGAAGCGCTGCAGGAGATCTCCACGCACCCCGGCACCACCGCGGTGATGGTGCGCGATCTGCTGGTGGTCGCGGCGTTCGCGGTCGCGGCGCTGGCGCTCGGCGCGGCGACCCTGCGTCGGCGCACCCCGTGACCGCGCCGCGTCGCCCGGGCCGTCGACCGGGCGCATCCGGTGCCCGCGACGACATCCTCGCCGCCGCGCGGGAACTGTTCGCCGCGCGCGGCTTCGACGGCACGACGATACGGGCGGTCGCGTCGGTGGCGGGCGTCGACCCGGCACTGGTGCACCACTACTTCGGGTCGAAACAGCACCTGTTCGCCGAAGCGGTGGAGTTGCCGGCCGATCCGCACGAGGTGCTCGCCCCGGTCTATGACGCGCCGGTGGACGATCTCGGTCGCGCCCTGGCGACCGCCCTGCTCGCCCTGTGGGATTCTCCGCACCGCGACCGGATCGTCGCGCTCGTCCGCACCCGCATCGCGGGCGACGGCGCACTGCTGCGCACGTTCCTGCGGGACGTCGCCCTCGGGCCGTTGCTGGAGCGCATCGACGTGCCCACCGGCAGCGCTGCGGTACGTGCCGAGCTGGTGATCTCGCAGATGGCGGGCATCATGGTCACCCGCTATCTCCTCGAACTCGAACCGTTGGCGTCGCTGCCGTCCGAGCGGGTCGTCGAGATCGTGGCACCCACGCTGCAGCGCTACTTCACCGGCGACCTCTGACGGTCACCACGGCAGGGCACCGTTGCGGTCGAAGAACGGTCCGGCCAGGGTGTCGCCGGTGCACGCCGTCACGATCGCGTCGGTGCCCTCACCGACCGACTGGGGTCCGGTGAACCCGTTGAGCGCGGTCGCGGTGTAGCCGGGATCGACGGCCACGACCCGCACCTGCGGAAGCGCCTTCGCGTACATGGCGGTCACCATGTTCAGGGCGGCCTTCGAAGCCGGGTACACCCGCTGGCGCGCGCGTTGCGGTTCGACGCAGCCGGACGCGATCAGCTTTTCCACCTGGCGGGTGTCCCGCCTCCGGGACCGGGCACGATCGACATGCATGTGCGGCCGAGTGTGTTGCGCCTGCTGGACCGGTTCGCCGACCTCCCGGTCGTGGTGATGAGCGCGCAGGGGGATGTGCTCGCCTGGAACGAGATGGCCTGTGCACTCCAGGGCGACTGGTCGGCGATACTACCCCACAGTCGCAACATCAACCGGCTGCGTTTCCTGCCCGACCCCGCCGATCCGCCGATGAGCGGGGTCGGTGCCACGGCCGAGGAATTCGCGGCGACCGCGGAGCAGTCGGTCGCGATGCTGCGGTCCGCGGCGGCCCGGTACCCGGACGACGCGGGAGTACGCGCCCTGATCGACGACCTGCGACGCGGGTCGGAGCTGTTCGTCGACCTCTGGAATGCGGGGAGGGTCGGAGGCTGGCGGTCGCACACGAAGACGGTGCGGCACCCGGTGGCGGGCGCGATCGTTCTCGACTGCGACACCCTGCACGTTCCCGACGTCGACCAGTCGCTCATCGTGTATTCGGCGGCACCGGGAACACCCGCCGCGGAGTCGCTCGCGTTGGTGCGGGTGCTGGGGATGCAGTCGTGGGACGGCGGCACCGTCCGGCGCTGACGACGAGGTCGCCCCCCGGATCACCGGGGGAGGTGCTCGCGTAGGTAGTCGAGGTCGTCGGCGATTCCGTCGGCCGGGGTCTCGAGCACGACGGGGGCGCCCGCAGCCTCCGCGACGGACACGAGCAGCGCCGGGTCGATGCGGCCGTCGGTCAGGTTCGCGTGCCGGTCGCGGGCCGATCCGAACTCGTCGCGCGAATTGTTCAGGTGCACCAGATCGATGCGTCCCGTCACCGACCGGACCCGTTCGACGATGTCGACGAGATCCTCGCCCGCCGCCCAGGCATGGCACGTGTCGAGGCAGAACCCGGCGCCGTGGTCGCCGATCGCGTCCCACAGTCGTCCGATGGTGTCGACGTAGCGGGCCATCGCGAGATCACCGCCCGCGGTGTTCTCCACGAGGATCGGCACCGGGAACCCGCCCTTGTCGTCGCGGCGTTCGAACAGTTTGCGCCAGTTCTCGATCCCCGCGGCGATCGATTCGCCGTCGCGAACGTGCCCGCCGTGCACGACCAACCCGATCGCACCGATGCGTGCTGCGGCCTCGGCGTGCTCGGCCACCGCCTTGCGCGACGGCATCCTGATCCGGTTGTTGAGGCTCGCCACATTGATCACGTAGGGCGAGTGCACCACGACGTCGATGTCGGACGCCAGGATCCGTTCGGTCTGCGGATGCTCGCCCGGCGTCTGCCATTTCTGTGGGTCGGACAGGAACAACTGCACGATGTCGGCGCCGAGGTCCTCGCCCCGGCCGATCGGGTCCGCATCCTGGCGGACGTGCGCGCCGATCCGCATGCGCCCAGGCTAGCGGACCGCTCGACCCGCCGTCGGCCTCCGGCCGAGTCGAGCGAATGTATCGCTCACTTGAATCAGACGAGTGAGCGATACATTCGCTCGGTGGCGGAGGTGATACCGATCACCGGGACGTCGACGACGCGTCGTCGCGCGATCTGTTTGCATCCCGGGGAGTCGAGTACGGGAAAGGACATCATGGGAACTGCCGACGGGAAGATCGCGTTCATCACCGGCGCAGGGCAGGGGGTGGGGCAGGGGATCGCCTTCGCGCTGGCCCGCGAGGGCGCCGCCGTCGCCGTGGCCGGCCGCACCGAATCGAAACTGGTCGACACGGTCGAGACGATTCGTGGATTCGGTGGAGTCGCCGAACCGATCGTCTGCGACGTCGCCGATCACGCCCAGATCACCGACGCGATCGAGCGCACCGTCGAGGTGCTCGGCGGAGTCGACATCCTCGTCAACAATGCCAGCCTCAACCCGCGCGGACCGCTCCTCGAACTGACTCCTGACGTCATGGAGAAGGCGTACCGGTCGGGTCCGCTCGCCGCGCTGCACGCGATGCGGCTCGTCCACCCGATCATGAAGGCCCGCGGCGGCGGGTCGATCGTCAACATGGTCACGTCCGCCGCGGTGCGCTGGGACACGAGCGGCTACGGCGGCTACGCCTCCGTCAAGGAGGCGCTGCGGTCGCTGACCCGCACGGCTGCCTCCGAATGGGGCGTCGACGGAATCCGTGTCAACGCGGTCGCCCCGCACGCCCTGTCACCGGGGCTGAAGTGGTGGACGGAGAACCAACCCGAGGAGGCCGCGGAGTTCGTCAAGAGCATTCCGTTGGGACGCATCGGCGACTGTGAGGAAGACATCGGACGGGCGGTGGCGTGGCTGGTCGGCGACGGCGCCCGCTACCTGACCGGCGCGACCGTCCCGCTCGACGGTGGCCAGGCCCGCTGGGCCTGACTGCCCCGACACCACGCCCCGACCCCGCCGTCCCGACGCCCGGCCGGCGGGGTCGGAGAACATCAGGGTCCTCCCGGATGGTGCGCCGCGCGACGACACGCAAGGATGGTGCGCATGGCATCACACACGGCCCCGGCCGCGCGTTCACAGGACCTGAAGAAGATCTACGGCACCGGCGACACCGCCGTGCACGCACTCGACGGGGTGACGGTGCAGTTCGCCGCGAGCGAGTTCACCGCCATCATGGGGCCGTCCGGCTCCGGCAAGTCGACGCTGATGCATTGCCTCGCCGGCCTCGACAGCGCCACCTCCGGTGCGGTGTTCATCGGTGACACCGATCTGACGACGCTCTCCGACAAGCAGATGACGCAACTGCGGCGCGATCGCATCGGATTCGTCTTCCAGGCGTTCAACCTCGTTCCCACCCTCACCGCACTCGAGAACATCACGTTGCCGCTCGACATCGCGGGTCGCGAGGTGGACCGGCAGTGGCTGGACACCGTCGTCACCCGCCTCGGCCTCGGCGACCGCCTCGATCACCGCCCCGGTGAGTTGTCCGGCGGCCAGCAGCAGCGCGTCGCGTGCGCCCGGGCCCTCGCCGGCCGGCCCGAGATCATCTTCGGTGACGAGCCGACCGGTAACCTCGACTCCCGCTCGTCCGGTGAGGTGCTGTCGATCCTGCGGGCCGCCGTCGACGAATTCGATCAGACCGTCGTGATCGTCACCCACGACCCGCGGGCTGCGTCCTACGCCGATCGGGTGGTGTTCCTCTCCGACGGTCAGGTCGTCGACGAGATGCGCGGCCCGACCGCCGACGCCGTCCTCGACCGCATGAAGCGGTTCGACACGGTCACCCCCGTCCCGGCGGCGGAGTAGGAGACCGGAGATGAGTGGGAACCCCATCCGCAAGGTTGCGTTGCGCAACCTCGCCGCGCACAAGGTGCGGTTGGCGCTGACGGTGTTGTCGGTGGTGCTCGGCACCGCGTTCATCACCGGGTCGTTCGTCTTCACCGACACCCTGCAACGCACGTTCGACGACATCTTCGGCGACGTCGCGCAGGGCGTCGACGTCCGTGTCTCCGCCGAGGAGCTGGGGGCGAGCGGCGTGCCCGTGTCGGACATCGCGACGGTCGAGGGACTCGACGGAGTCGCGCGCACCGCCCCGCTGATCAGCGGTAGCCTCGTCGTCCTCGGCTCGGACGGGGCCGCCGTCCAGACCGGTGGCGCCCCGGTGGAGGGGCTGGCGTGGCTGCCGCCGGACCGGACCCTCGGCGATCCGCAGGTGTTCGTGGACGGCGGTCCGCCCGTGGCGGACGGGCAGATCGCCCTCAACACGAGCGGTGCCGAACGCGGTGACCTGCACGTCGGCGACCGGACGCAGGTACTCACGATGGCGCAGGGCATGGTCCCGGTCACCGTCAGCGGCATCTACGACGTCGACTCCGACACCGGCGGCTACATCGGTGTGCTGTTCACCGAGACGCAGGCGTCGGCGTTGTTCACCGACGGTCGGCACGTCCAGTCCATCGACGTCGCCGGAGACGGGTCGATGTCTCCGGAGGCGCTGCGTGACGAGATCGCCGCGGCGCTGCCCGGCACGAAGGTGCAGACCGGCGCCGAGGTCACCGAGGAAGTCAAGTCGCAGGTGTCGGAGGCCTTGAGCTTCCTCAACTACTTCCTGCTCGCGTTCGGTGCGATCGCGCTGCTCGTCGGCACGTTCATCATCTACAACACGTTCTCGATGATCGTCGCGCAACGCATGCGTGAGCTCGCGTTGCTCCGCGCGATCGGTGCGAGCCGCCGCCAGGTCGGCAGGTCCGTCACCCTCGAAGCGCTCGTCGTCGGGCTGATCGGGAGCGTGCTCGGTATCGCCGCCGGCATCGCCCTCGCGTACGGGCTGCGGGCCGCCCTGAACGCGGCCGATCTGGGTCTGCCGTCCGGTCCGCTGCAACTGTCACCGCGCACCGTCATCGTCGCATTGATCGTCGGTGTCGTCGTCACCGTCGTCAGCGCGTACGCCCCGGCGCGACGCGCCATGCACGTCCCGCCGGTCGCGGCGATGCGGGAGGAATCCACGGGCGGTGATGCGTCGCTGCGGGTTCGCACCCTCGCCGGTGTCGTCGCCGGTGTCGCCGGAGCGATCCTCGTCGCGATCGGTGCGCAGGGGACCGGTGGCGGTGCCGCCGCGACCGTCGGCGTCGGCGCACTGGCCCTGATCGTCGCGGTGCTGTTCGCGGCGCCCGCGCTGTCGCGTCCGGTCGTCCGGGTGCTCGGCGCGGTGTTCGCGCGACCGTTCGGTGCCGTCGGGAAGCTGGCCCGCACCAACGCCACCCGCAATCCGCGCCGCACCGCGGCGACGGCGTTCGCACTCACCCTCGGTTTGATGCTGGTGTCCGTCATCGGTGTGTTCGGGGCGTCCGCGAAGACCAGCGTCGATGCGCTCGTCGACAACGGCGTCGAATCGGAGTTCGTGCTCACCGGGCCGCCGATGCTCGGGCTGCCGTCCGCGGTCGTCGACGCGGCGCGGGGTGTCGACGGTGTCGCGGAGGTCGTCAGCGCACACACGGTCGTCGCGAAGGTCGGCGACGACGAGGACTTCCAGTTCGGTACGGCGATCACGGGCCGACTGCAGGACGCCGTCGCCCTCGACATCGTCGAGGGCACCGAATCGACGACCGGCGACGAGCTGCTCGTCTCGCAGTCCGTCGCGGCGGAACGCGGCCTGCACCCCGGTGCGGTCGTACCCCTGACGAGTCGTGACGGCGAAACGGTCGACACCGCCGTCACGGGTGTGTACGCCGACAATCAGCTCATCGGCCCGTGGATCACCTCGCCGGAGCTGTACGAACAGTTCACCCCGGTCGGATCCCGGTCGGCGATGGTGGTGCTCGTCGGCACCGAGGCAGGCGCCGATGCCGACGCGGTGCGGGCGGGCCTCGAGGACGCCACCAAGCAGTTCGTCATCGTGCAGGTGATGGACCGTGACGAGTTCAAGGGGCAGCAGGCACAGCAGATCGACATGCTGCTGGCCATCCTCTACGGGCTTCTCGCGCTGGCCGTGGTCATCGCGATCCTGGGCATCGTCAACACGCTCGCGTTGTCGGTGGTGGAGCGGCGCCGCGAGATCGGGATGCTGCGCGCCGTCGGCATGCAACGCGCGCAGGTGCGCCGCACCATCTACATCGAGTCGCTGCTGATCGCCGTGTTCGGTGCGGTCGTCGGGCTCGTCCTGGGCCTCGTGTTCGGATGGGCGTTCGTCCGCACCCTCGCCGACCAGGGGCTCGACCACATCGCGGTCCCGTGGGGGCAGGTCCTGGGGATGCTCGTCGGATCCGGTGTCGTCGGGGTCCTCGCGGCGCTGTGGCCCGGGATCCGGGCGGCCCGCACGCCGCCGCTGGAGGCGATCGTGGACGTGTGATGCGGTAGTTGTCCACAGGGGCACGATTCATCCACAGGCACCCGGCCCGAGCGGATCCGCTCGGGCC